>NZ_JBAMDI010000001.1:0-328777 GCF_036961695.1 Pseudomonas sp. CGJS7
GGGATCGCGCCAGCTTTTAGAAATTGAGCAAGACAGTTGCTCCCACAAAGGTTGGATTGGTGTCCAACTTCTTGGGGGCAGTCCAAAGGTCGCGTCCTGGGCCAGATTGCGCTTGGCGAACGGCAGCGGCGGGCGGTGGTGGTGGCGCAGTTGCTCAAGGCTTGCTCAACGCTCGGTACTTGCGCGGTCTCCTGTGGGAGCGGGCGAGCCCGCGAAGCAGCCACCGCGTTGCAGGGCACCGGCCTTGCCGGTGTTCGCGGGCATGCAGGCTCCCACAGAGGTCGTCTACTGGTCCAGCTTGTGCTCGCCTACACCATCGCCAACCGCTGCTTGCGCGTCGGTGCAGGGAACGCCCGGTCGATCGCCCGCAGGTCTTCACCGGTCAAGGTCAGCGCTCCCGCCGCTGCATTGAGCCGCACGTGCTCGGGCGCCACCGCCTTGGGGATGGCGATCACGCCGTCATCGCGGGTCACCCAGGCCAGGCAGACCTGGGCCGGTGTGGCGCCATGGCGCTCGGCGATTTCCGCCAGTACCGGGTGCTGCAACAAGCGCCCGGCCTGAGCCAGCGGGCAGTAGGCCATGGTCGGCAAGCCACGTTTTTCGCACCACGGTAGCAAGTCGAATTCGATGCCACGCTGGGCCGGGTTATACAACACCTGGTTGGTGGCACAATCAGGGTTGTGCAGTTCGCGCAGGTCGTCGACGTCGAAGTTGGACACGCCCCAACGCTTGATCTTGCCTTGCTCGCGCAAGCGCTCGAAGCCTTCGACGGTTTCCTCCAGCGGGTGCTGACCACGCCAGTGCAGCAGGTACAGGTCGATGCAATCGGTGCCCAGCCGGGTGAGGCTGCGCTCGCAGGCAGCCGCCATGCCGCGCAGGCTGGCATTGTGCGGGTAGACCTTGCTGACCAGAAATACCCGGTCGCGGCGCCCGGCAATGGCTTGGCCAACGACCTCTTCTGCCCCCCCTTCGGCATACATCTCGGCGGTGTCGATCAGGTTCAGGCCCATCTCGATGCCCTGTTGCAGCGCCGCGACTTCGGCAGCCTTGCGACCTGGGTCTTCGCCCATGTACCAGGTGCCTTGGCCGATGGCTGGAACGCTAGTGCCTGCCAGATTTACGTAACGCATGTCACCTCCGGGATCCGGGTATTGGAAAGAAGCACCTCAAGCAGTGCTTGCGCTGCAGTGGAAAGCTTGTGCTCGCTGAGGGCAATCACGCCGATGCGCCGCTCGACAGTGGGTTCGACCAAGGTTACGCAGCGGGCACCCAGCTCCTGCATCTGGTTGATGCACAGCGCCGGCACGGCACTGACCCCCAGGCCGCTGGCCACCATGCGGCCGATGGTCGTCAGCTGGTGGCTTTCGAACGCGACTGCCAGCTTGCCGTGGCGGGCCGCCACATTCTGCTCCATCAACAGGCGCACCGCCGAAGGGCGTTGCAGGGCCACGAAATCTTCGGCCATCAGCTGTGCCCAGCTGACCTGGGGCAGCAGCGCCAAGGGCGAGTCGGCGGCCACTACGGCAACGAAGCGGTCCATGTACAACGGGTGGAAGTCCAGCCCATCGATGTTATCCGGCTCGAAGCCGATGCCCAGTTCGACGCGGCGATGGCGTACCAGTTCCTGTACCTGTTCGTTGATCACGTCGTGCACCGTGACGTTGACCTTGGGGTAGCGCTGGCGAAACACCTTGAGCGAGTGGGGCAACAGGTTGCCGGCAAAAGCCGGCATGGCCGCCACCGACACACGGCCCAATTGCAGGGTAAAGCGCTGGCGCAGCATCTCTTCGGTGTCGTCCCAGTCGGCCAGCAGGCGGCGTGCCAGTGGCAGCAGCACTTCGCCTTCGGCAGTCAGGCTGACGCTGCGCGTGGTGCGGCTGAGCAGGGCGCCGCCGAGGTTTTCTTCCAGCGCCTTGATGGTCAGGCTCAGTGCCGGTTGTGAAACGTGCAGGTGTTCACCGGCCTGGGCGAAGCTCTGGTACTTGGCCACGGCGACAAAGGCGCGCAGTTGTTTGACGTTCATGTCGGGCCTATCGTTTGTTTTGTAAAAATTATCAATCGATGACGAAAACAAAATTAACAAATCAGTCGCTTGCGGTGAAGATGTCTGCACACGCTCACCGACAGCCTCGTCGGTTAAACAACTACAAAAGGCGGATCAGCATGGCCGGACTGGACAAGCGCGTTGCAACCTATGAACAGGCCCTCGAAGGCCTGAGCGACAACATGACGGTACTGGCCGGTGGTTTCGGCCTGTGCGGCATCCCGGAAAACCTTATAAGCGAAATCAAGCGGCGCGGCGTCAAGGGCCTGACCGTGGTCTCCAACAACTGCGGCGTGGACGGTTTTGGTCTGGGCGTGCTGCTGGAAGACCGGCAGATTCGCAAGATGATCGCCTCCTACGTGGGCGAAAACGCCGAGTTCGAACGCCAGTTGCTCAGTGGCGAGCTGGAAGTGGAGCTGACCCCACAGGGCACCCTCGCCGAGAAAATGCGCGCAGGTGGTGCCGGCATTCCGGCGTTCTACACCGCCACCGGCTATGGCACCCCGGTTGCCGATGGCAAGGAAGTCCGCGAGTTCAAGGGCCGCAAGTACATCCTGGAAGAATCCATCACCGGTGACTTCGCCATCGTCAAGGGCTGGAAGGCCGACCACTACGGCAACGTGGTGTACCGCAACACTGCGCAAAACTTCAACCCGCTGGCGGCCACCGCCGGCAAGATAACCGTGGTCGAAGTGGAAGAAATCGTCGAACCCGGCGTGCTGCTGCCAAGCGAAATCCACACCCCGGGCATCTACGTGGACCGTGTCATCGTCGGCACCTTCGAAAAGCGTATCGAAAAGCGCACCGTCAAGGCCTGAGCGCCATCCACCCGAACAATAAAGAGATCCTGACCATGGCACTGACCCGCGAACAGATGGCGCAACGCGTTGCCCGTGAACTGAAGGACGGCTACTACGTCAATCTGGGCATCGGCATCCCCACCTTGGTGGCCAACTATGTACCCGCCGACATGGATGTGATGCTGCAATCGGAAAACGGCTTGCTCGGCATGGGCGAATTCCCCACCGAAAGCACCCTCGATGCCGACATGATCAACGCCGGCAAGCAAACTGTCACCGCCCGCCGCGGCGCCTCGATTTTCGATTCGGCACAATCGTTCGCCATGATCCGTGGCGGCCACGTCGACCTGACCGTACTGGGTGCTTTCGAGGTGGACGTGCAGGGCAACATCGCCTCGTGGATGATTCCGGGCAAGCTGGTCAAGGGCATGGGCGGGGCCATGGACCTGGTGGCCGGCGCCGACAACATCATCGTCACCATGACCCACGCCTCCAAGGACGGCGAGTCCAAGTTGCTGCCACAGTGCAGCCTGCCGCTGACCGGTGCGGGCTGCATCCGCAAGGTGCTGACCGACCTGGCCTACCTGGAAATCGAAGACGGCGCCTTCATTCTGCGCGAGACCGCACCAGGGGTCAGTGTCGAGGAAATCATCGAGAAAACCGCCGGCAAACTGATCGTGCCGGATGATGTGAAGGAAATGACCTTCTAAGGCATGACGTGATCTCACCTGTAGGCGCGGGTTTACCCGCGAATGCGTCGGTACATTGACCGCCGCATTCGCGGGTAAGCCTGTTCCTACAGGTTTTTTGCGTTGCCTGGCAATACCGCTTCATCCCATAAAACCAATAAAAGGAATTCAACCGTGGCCGCTGAAATCCAAGACAGCCGCTCCGCGCGCTTTGCCTTGCGCTGCTCCAACTGGGCTGAACGCTGGTTCCCCGACTCCTGGGTGTTCGCCGCGCTGGCGGTGCTGCTGGTGTGTATCGGCGCACTGGCCATGGGCGCCAAACCGACCGACACCGCCAAGGCTTTTGGCGACGGTTTCTGGAGCCTGATACCGTTCACCATGCAGATGGCCTTCGTGGTCATCGGCGGTTATGTGGTGGCCAGTTCGCCGCCCGCCGCGAGGCTGATCGATCGCCTGGCGCTCATTCCCGGCAATGGGCGCTCGGCAGTGTGCTGGGTAGCACTGATCTCGATGCTGGCCTCCTTGCTCAACTGGGGGCTGTCGCTGGTGTTTGGAGGTTTGTTGGTGCGCGCCCTGGCAAGGCGCACCGACCTGAAGATGGATTACCGCGCTGCGGGTGCGGCGGCTTACCTGGGCCTGGGTGCGGTGTGGGCGTTGGGCCTGTCATCCTCGGCGGCGCAGCTGCAGGCCAACCCAGCCAGCCTGCCACCTTCAATCCTGTCGATAACCGGGGTGATCCCGTTTACCGAAACCATCTTTCTCTGGCAGTCCGGTGTGATGCTGGCGGCGCTGGTGGTGGTCTCGCTGGTGATCGCCTACGCCACCGCTCCGGGCCCTAACAGCGCCCGTAGCGCAGAAGACTGCGGTGTCGACCCCAGCTTCACAGCGCCACCCGCGCCGCAACGCACGCGCCCGGGGGAGTGGCTGGAACACAGCCCGATCCTGATCCTGCTGTTGGTGGCCTTGGCTGCTGGCTGGCTGTATCAGGAGTTTGCGACAAAACCTGCGATTACCGCCATCTCGGGGCTCAACACCTACAACCTGTTGTTCATCATGCTCGGTGCTTTGCTGCACTGGCGCCCACGCAGCTTCCTTGACGCGGTGGCACGCGCGGTACCGACCACCACCGGTGTGCTCATCCAGTTCCCGCTGTATGGTTCGATCGCCGCCATCCTCACCCAGGTGAAGGGCGTCGATGAACAGACGCTGGCCCACCATATTTCACTGTTCTTCACCCAGATTGCGACCCACGACACGTATGCCGTGCTGATGGGCGTGTATTCGGCGGTGCTGGGCTTCTTCATCCCTTCGGGCGGCGGCAAGTGGATCATCGAGGCCCCTTACGTGATGCTGGTGGCCAACGACCTGCAGTACCACCTGGGGTGGGCCGTGCAGATCTACAACGCGGCCGAAGCCTTGCCGAACCTGATCAACCCGTTCTACATGCTGCCGTTGCTGGGCGTGCTGGGGCTCAAGGCGCGCGACCTGATCGGTTTCTCGTTCGTGCAATTGCTGGTGCATGTGCCGTTGGTGCTGGTGTTGCTGTGGGCGCTGGGTACAACGCTGCAGTACGTGCCGCCAGTGATGCCTTGATTCAAGGCCCCTGGAGGCTTGGCGTCAGCTTTCAGACGCGTATCATGGCTGCCTCAGCCTGGGAAACCCGCGTCACATGTCTATCCGATTGAAACTGCTGCGTAAGAAACTGGGGATGACCCTGGAAATGCTGGCCGACAAGACTGGCATGACCAAAAGCTACCTGTCCAAGGTCGAGCGCGGCCTCAACACGCCCTCGATCGCTGCGGCACTGAAACTGGCGAGGGCGCTGAACGTCAATGTCGAAGAGCTGTTCGCCGAAGAGCAGGCCGGGCAGAGCCGCTACAGCCTGGTGCGCCGTACCGAGCGCCAGGCCCTGGTTGGCGATGGGCAAGGGCCGGGGTACGCGGCCCTCACCAGTCAGGTTGGCCAGCGCAGCCTGCTGCCGTTTCTGATTCAGCCGCCGTCCGAGTTCAGCGACCCTACGTTCAAGGAACACCAGGGCGAAGAGTTCCTGTTTGTTCACGCAGGCCAGGTGGAAGTGGATTTCATGAGTGAGCGGGTGTTGCTGGAGCAGGGCGACGCCCTGCATTTCAACGCCCAGACGCCGCACCGGCTGCGCTCGGTAGGTGTGACACCGGCGCAGTTACTGGTTGTTGTTCACCACGCAGACGAATGAAAGCGCAAGGGGGGCAACTATGCCCCCCACACGTTCTCAGGCGTGAAACGCCAGGTTCATCGCAACCGCCCTCCCTTGCATAATCTGCATGTCGTTTTTTTGACGAATACGCCCATTGCCCATTGAATTTTATTATGGTGTCGGATCATTGACGTAGTGTCATTGTGCCCATAAGCTCAAATCAAATACGAAACAACCCCCGCAGCACCGCATTAATAACTCATTGATTTTCCTGTTTTTAGGAGGGGAGTATGCGCACGACTCTGATAATCAAATCGATGTTCTTGCTGGTGATGCTAAGTGGTGCCGCCCGTGCGGCAGATTCGTATATAAATCAGAACAGTATCATTCCTGTTTCAACTGCTGGCTGGTTCTTTGCCTTTGCTGTAGTCGGTTTTGTTGCCGTTGCCAACCGCAGAAAGATCTGAACCGGCTGCCTTGTACCTGAAGTGACTGCTCCTTGCCGCGAAGCCACAGGCATGGCTTGTGAATTCTCCAACCGTTGCTATATTCCCAGTAGCCCGTAGGACCAACATTTACAAGGCGTTGCAGCCACGTCTGCAGCGTCAAGGCAAGGGCCTCCAGGAAGGTCGAGGCCATCGCGGCAGCAGTGCGCCGTGAAGCGGAGCGAGAGTTGGTGTGTTGTTCTCATTCAGTGCTCTTTGTCGGGCCATTTGGCCGGAGGGACCCTCATGGTGCGTTCAATGTTTGCCGCTTTCTGCATGCTGACGGTGTGGTCTGGCGCCGGTAACGCCGACCAGAGCAGTGCTGCCTACCTGCTCAGCCCCGGCGATGTGGTGATGGTATCGGTGTGGCAGGAAGACAGCCTGCGTCAAGAAGCCACCGTACTTCCCGATGGCAGTATCACCTTCCCCCTGGCCGGGCGCATTGATGTCGCCGGGCTGGACGTGACGGCAGTCGAAAAGCAGGTCGCTGCCAAACTCGAAAAATACCTCCCCGACCCTAACGTCAGCGTTGTCGTCAAAAGCATTGCCGGCAACATGGTCTATGTCCAAGGCAAAGTGATCAAACCCGGGCCCGTGCAAATGGCAGGCCCCACGGCGGTATTGCAGGCGCTGAGCATGTCGGGCGGCCTGGACAAGTTTGCAGATGAAAGCGAAATCAAGGTGGTCCGCGGCACCGGTGCTTCCCAAAAGATCCTGCCCGTGCGATATAAGGACCTGGTGTCTGGGCGGGACATGTCCACCAACATCCAACTTCAGGCTGGCGATACGCTGGTCGTTCCTTGATCTTGCCTTTAATAAGAACATTTAATGCCTCTTCTTAGAACAACTCGCATTGCAACGGCAATCTTGGTCTTGCCGTTCACGGACGCGGTACTGGCGGCAAATTGGCAGTCTACGGTGGTGGTACCGACATCCGTCGAATACGACAGCAACCCATTGCTGCTGACCTCGGGGGAAAAGGGCATAACGCGCACGATCATCGCGCCGGATTACACCCTGATCGGCACTTTTGACCGTGACGAATTGAGGTTGGGGCTTGGCATGCATGTGCTGCGCTCGTCCGATACGGATATCGTCGATGACCGTGAAGACCCTGATATCAGCCTGGGTTGGCAGCGCACCACCGAGCGGGGGCGGTTCGGCCTGGTGGGGCGCTACAACGAAAGCTCGACGCTGTCGGGCACAGTACTGGATACCGGGGTGATTACCACCGACGGTACGCAGAAGCTTTACACCTTGACTGGCAACTGGAGCCAGGCGGTGACCGAGCGCAGTACCTTGAGCAACGAAACCACCTACAGCCGTGCCCGTTACGACATCAGCACGCTGACGGGCTACGACGAACTGGCGAACGTCTTTACCTGGACTTACGCCTGGAGTGAGCGGGCTGACCTGTATACCCGTTTTGGTGCCCGGCGCTATGAGCCCGAAGAGGACCTTACCGCGACCGCTTCCAACAGCTACAGCCCGGCAGTCGGCATCAAATACCAGCTTGCCGAAGGCTTGAGCGCCGATGCCCATGTTGGCGTCAACCAAGTGTCAGGCGACGACGGCGGCCGGCGCGGGGAGGGTGGGGTTGCGTTGCTGTACACCGGCACGCGTGCCGATGCCAGCCTTACCGCCGAGCGCAGCACGGTGGCGAGCGCCGAAGGCGGCTTCGCCGAACTGGACCAGGTGCGTGGTGTGTGGAGCTATGCGCTGACCGAGTTGTCCCGGGTGGGCGCCGACGCCGCGTGGCAAGACAGCAAAGGGCAGTCGCCCAACACGCTGCAGACTTACAGCGTATGGGCCAGCCGCCAGTTTTCGCCTTACTGGGACCTGCGCCTGTCGCTGATGTACAAGGAACGGCAGCAGGACCATGTACCGGATGCGACCGCTACGATCGTTGGTTTGACGTTGACGTACAGGTACCCCGACATCTGAACTTCAGGCAGGTGGCCCTATGAAGTCTGACTACGAGCTCTCCCTCAGAGATTACATCGCCATTATCAAGGACAGGGCCCTGGTGTTAGGGGTGAGTGCCGCAGTCATTCTCGCCGCGACCGTGGCCGTCGCGTTGATGGTGCCGCCGATCTACCAGTCGACCGGCACCATTCTGGTAGAGTCGCAGCAGATTTCGCCTGAGCTGGTGTCGACCAACAACACCAGCTTTGCCGATGAGCGCATCGAAGTGATCCGCCAACGGGTGATGACCCGTGACAACCTGCTGCGCATCATCGGCAAGTACGACCTCTTCGCCGACAAGCGCTTCAGCGAAAGCGACAAGATCGACCAGATGCGCAACGCGATCGTGGTCGAAACCCTGACCACCTACGTGCGCGGTCGTGGTGAAGCGACCGTGGCGTTCAATGTTTCGTTCGAGCACAAGCAGGCACAAGTGGCCAAGGAAGTCGCCGATGAACTGGTGACGCTGTTCCTCAACGAAAACCTCAAGCAGCGCACCGAGCGGGCCAACGAAACCACCGAATTCCTCACCCAGGAAGCCAACAAGCTGGGTGCCGAGCTGGCCAGCCTGGAAAACCAGCTGGCCGATTTCAAGCAGGCCCACGCCAATGCCTTGCCCGAGCACCAGACCCTGCGCATGAACATGCTGTCGCGGGCGGAGCTGGAATTCCGTGAGGTCGACCGTGACTACAAGGCTGCCCAGGAAGAGCTGCGCTACCTGGAACTGGAGCTGTCTGCGGCCAATGCCGGCCTTGCCACCAAGGTTGCCGAGGGCACCCGGCCAACCCGTGCCGACCTGCCCGAAGACCTGCCAAGCCTGAAAGCCGAATACGCGCAACTGCTGACCCGCTACAAGGACGCCCACCCGGATGTCGTGGCGGTCAAGCGCAAGATCCAGGCGCTCGAAGCCAGTGGTGGTCGCACTGCGGCAGTGTCCACGGTCAGCCTCGACGCGGCCCGTGTCCGCGCCAAGATGAGCGCCGCCCAGGTGCGTATTGCCTCGCTGGCTGAACAAAAGCGTGAGCTGACCCGGAAAATGGAAGGCTACGAAGCCGAGATCCTCGAGGCGCCGCAGGTCGAGCGTGGCCTGGTGACCTTGATGCGTGACCACGACAACGCGCGCAAGAAATACGAAGAGATTCGTGCCAAGGAAATGGGCGCAAAGATTACCGAAAGCCTGGAGCAGGAGAACAAGGCTGAACGCTTTGTGCTGCTGGAGCCTCCCCTGTTGCCTGAGAAGCCGATCAAGCCTAACCGCAAGAAAATCGCTGCGCTGGGCCTGGTGCTGGCACCGGCCGGTGGCGGTGCGCTGGTGATGCTGCTGGAAATGCTCAATCAGCGCGTGCGTGGCGTTGGCGCCCTGGAAAGCCTGCTGGGCAAACGGGTGCTGGTGGCACTGCCCTATATCGATACCCGGGCCGACGTGGCCCGACGCAAGCGCTGGCGCAATCGACTGATCCTGGCGGCACTGGCGCTGGCAGCTATCATGATAGGGCTGGTGCACGTGTTCTACATGCCACTGGATGTGCTGTTGTACAAAGTCATGTCTCGGTTTGTATAGGGAAAGCAGTGATGGACAGGATCAAGCCGGCTGTTGGCAACAATATTCATCAGGTTACCCCAGGTACTCCCCAGGCACTGTCTCCCGCCCCCGGTACGGCGCTGGCCGAAGTGCCGGGTCAGTTCGATTACGTGAACACCAAGGTGGTACCGCTGCGTGCAGACCACCTGGAGCGTAACCGCATCGTGGCGTACAACAAGAACTCCAACATGAACGGGCCGATCGACCTGTTGCGTACGCAGGTGCTCAGGGCCATGGACGAGAACGGCTGGCGTACCTTGGCCATCACCTCGCCAACGCCGGAAGCGGGCAAGACCATGCTGGCGATCAACCTGGCCATGAGTATTGCCCACCACACCACCAAGACTGCGTTACTGGTGGACTTCGACCTGCGCCGGCCCAAGGTCGGCAGTTACCTGGGCCTGCCCATGGAGCAGGCACTGAACGAGTTTCTGACGGACAAGGCCGAGTTGCAGGACTGCCTGGTCAACCCCACCTTGCCGCGCTTCGTGGTGCTGCCAACGCGGGTACCCGTGCCCCTGTCGACCGAGATGCTGTCCTCGCCCAAGGTGAACAACCTGATTGGCGATTTGCGCAACCGCTACGAATCGCGCATCTGCATTTTCGATTTGCCACCGCTGCTCAGCTCGGACGATGCGATCACCGTGTTGCCCAAGTTCGACTGCGTGTTGCTGGTGGTGGCCAACGGAATGAACAACAAGAAGGAAATCGAGGATTGCCTGCATCACCTGGGCACGGTGAACCTGATCGGGACAGTGTTGAACAAGGCTGACGAACAGCCACGCACCTATTACTGAGCCTTCTGGCAATACGCTTTCAGGCGCAGCCTTGTGCTGCGCCTGAAGGCAACGCGGGCAACTCAGCGCTTCCAGGGATACTGCAACTCCCACTGCCACGCATGCCGCACAATCTGCTCCAGCGAGGCGAATGCCGGGCGCCAGCCCAGCACCTGCATGGCTTTGCTCGCATCCGCCACCAGCCGTGGCGGGTCGCCGGCGCGGCGCGGTGCGTCAAGGGCAGTGATCTGTCGCCCGGTCACGGCCCGGGCCGTATCGATCACCTGCTGCACCGAAAAGCCCAGGCCATTGCCCAGGTTGAACGCGGCACGCTCGCCACCGTCCAGTAGATAATCCACAGCCAGTGCATGGGCCGCCGCCAGGTCTGCCACATGCACGTAGTCGCGTATGCAGGTGCCATCCGGCGTGTCGTAGTCGCGACCAAACACTGTCACCGCCTCGCGCCGGCCAGATGCAGCCTGCAGGATCAACGGGATCAGATGGGTTTCCGGCTCGTGACGCTCGCCTAGCTGGCCTTCCGGGTCAGCGCCCGCTGCATTGAAATAGCGCAGGCTTACCGACTTCAAACCATAGGCCCGGTCGAAGTCCTCAAGAATCTGCTCGACCATCCATTTGCTCAACCCATACGGGTTGATCGGCCCCTTGGTGTGCGCTTCATCGATCGGCACGTACTGCGGGTTGCCGTATACGGCGGCACTCGAAGAAAACACCAGGTGCCGGATGCCGGCATTGACCATGGCCTGCAGCAGGGAAAGGGTGGCTGCAACATTGTTCTGGTAGTACTTGCCTGGGGCACTGACCGACTCGCCCACTTGAATGAACGAGGCGAAGTGGAACACCGCATCGAAGCGGCACACGCCAAACAGCACATCCAGTGCGGCTTCGTCGGCGATGTCGAGCTTGGCCCACTGGATACCGGGGCCAGGTGAGACCAGGTCCGCCACCAGCACTTCATGGCCGGCGTCGAGCAGGTGCTTGACCATGTGCGAACCAATGTAGCCCGCACCACCCACAACCAGATATTTCATCCCTACCTCCTGGAATCTGCTGTTTACAGACGCAGTGAACACTCCCTGACACGTGCAGGTGGGATGATCAGCTACAGGTGACCTGAGCGTAGATGGCCATATGCTCTATTTCAAGAATAGCCAGTTGGACATGTAGGTACCGTCGAAGGTAATGGTGTATTGCCCATCCTTGTAGGCCACCGGCAGCGGTTTCAGCTGCTCCCGTGCATCGCGGGCGAACAGTTTCAGGCCGGCGGGCGCCTTGATGTCCAGGCGGCCTTCAAGGGGCTCGACATTGAACGGCGTCTTGTCATCGGCCTTGGGCATGGCACGGGTGCCCAGAGACAGCAGAAGCTCGTGCGACTGGCCCAGTGGCTTGCCGTCCAGGCTCTGGACCACGACGCTGGCGTAAGGCGTTTTCGTTTGTATCTGAATGGCACCCAGGTTGATCGGGCGGCCGCCCAGCCAACCGCTGGCGGCTTGCGTCAGTGGCGTGTCGATGGTGTAGATGCCTTGTTGCCAGTTGCGCCTGAGTTCGCCTGTGTCGGTCACCGACTCGGTGGCATCGGCGGCCAGCAGCGCTTGCCCCGGGTCGTGCAGCACCTGCGCGTCTGCCGGGATGGGCGCGGGTTTGAGCCAAGGCAATTCCGGCGTGTGTGGCAGGGCGATCTGCAACTGGCCCTTTTCCATGGCTGTGCGCAGCAGCGGTGAGTTACGCGGGGTGATTTCCTGGTTGTACAGGGTGGCAGGTGTCGGTGCGAACACGTAGCGAGTGGTGGCGGGTTTCACGTCCGCACGGCGATAGAGCAGGGCAGCGGCGGGCAGGGTGGCGATCATCGCCGGGTCGTTGTACGCGTGCCAGTTGTCCGCCGTGCGCCAACCGGGGTTGAACGCCTGTTGGCTGTAGGCGTATTGCAGCATGGCGTCCCAGCCTTGGTGGCTGGCGGTGCCAGCGATGTAAATCGGCAGCGAGTGGCGGTCAGGCAGCGGGAAGGGCTCGGCGTTCCACTCGGTGACGGTCAGCGGTTTGCCGACGACCTGGGCGGCAGCAATCCAGTCGATCATGCCGTCGCTGGTCAGCGGGTTCTTCTCCAGTTGGCCTGTGTCGCCGTAGCTGTGGGCGTCGATGACATCACCAACGCTCAGTGCCGGCAGTGCGCTAAGCCCATTGCCGCCCCAGGTGCTGGTGGTAGCAATGGGGACTTTCACGCCCACGCTGCGCAAGTGGGCGATCATGTCGGCATTGAAGCGTTGTTCCAGCTCGTTGAGCAACAGCTTCGACGGCCCATGCTCCCAGGCACGCCAGGTCAGGTCGGCGGGTAGGTCAAACTGTTTGGCAAAGGCCTTGGCCGCCGTCATGTAGCGCGCACTGTGGCGGGGTACATCCTTGTTCGGCATCAGGGCGTTGCCGTAATGCTGGGTCAGGTCATTCTCGTTGGTGATCAGCACGGCGGCGATGGCCGGGTCGTCCTTGTAGGCCAGGCCCGTGTACTCGTTCACATGGGTCAGGTACTGCTCGGCGAAGCGTTTCATCGCTTGCCGGATACTGTCATTCACGTAGGCGTAACCTTTCAGGTCGACGCGACCGTCCTGCTCGGGCAGCTCCTTGAAGTCTTCGATGTGGTCGTTGGCGGTAAACGCACGCTGCACATGCATGTCCAGCCAGATGTAGATGCCTTCGTCCTTGAGTGACTTGATCCACAGGTCGAGCTTGCGCAGCGATTCGGTGCTGAGCTGCTGGGTATCGCGCACCAAGGTGCCGTCGCCAAAGACGTTGGGGCTGACCCAGGGCGAGTCGTGGTGATGCAGGCGCACCAGGTTGAAACCCAGTGCCGAAAGGCGTTTGGCTTGTTGGCGGATTTCGTCGTCGGGGCTCTTGAACAGCGAGTAGGCCGACAGGTTGGTGCCCCAGAAGCGTACCGGGGTGTTGTCGGCGAACATCAACTGGTCGCCGACCGCCTTGACGAAGCCACGCTTGCCGGCGGGTTTTTCCGCTGCGTTGAGGAAAGACAGGTCCACCGGCGAGGTGCGCCAGTCCAGCTGGTCATCAGGCCAGGTGGCGGGGTCTGCCAGGCCGAAGCGCTCGCTGGGTGTCGGGCCGAGTTCGATGTCGCCGGTCACGTTGAGCACGGCCTTGAGCTGCTGGCGGCCGGCGCTGATCGGGTCCTTGTAGAGGAATGCGCGCAGCTCGGACGGGTTGCCACGCTCGAAATAGACCTTGGCCAGTGGCGGGTCGAAGCGCATTTCGATGCGTCGCCCCTGGTCAGCCTTGCCCCACGTCCAGCCGCGGTTGTCGGGCAACAATTGCGGGGCCCCCATGTCGCCGGCGATTTGCGCCGGGTCGAACTGGAACACCAGGCCGCCACCCATGACACCGCTCTGGCGGCTGTGGGCGTCGAGGTCGAAGGCCCAGCTCAGGGTTTGCGCCTGTTCCTTACGGATGTCAGCCTGCAGGTCGAAGTCCAGTTCCTTGTTCTTCCCCCGCAGCGTGTAGTGATAAGGGCCATTGACCTTGAAGTCGGTATAGAAACCGGTCCAGCTCCAGTTGGCAGCCCAGAAATCGAATTTGGCCTTCATGACCGGTCCACCGCCGTGTGTCACGGTAGGCAAGCCATTTTGCTCATCGACACTGACCTGCCAGTCTGAAGCCCAGCTGGCCAGCGGCAGCAGGGCCAGGCCGGCAATGGCCGAAAGGCGCACGTAATGACGCAGGGACAGCCTATTCATGAACATTACCTGGGTTGTAGGTCGGGTTCTGCCAGTTCCACGGCCGGGCTGTTGTGCAGCCGGCGAACCATCTGGATGTAGGCCACGCCCAGGCCAGCGATAGACCAGTACACCACCGGGATGAAGGTGATGCTGCTGACCGTGAAGATGATGACCAGAATGCCGATCAGCGTTGCCAGCAACACCCGGCCGAGCTGTCGTCGCTCGTCGTCCTTGTCGGCAAAGCTGAGCATGGCCTTGCGGATACCCCGCAGCACGACGGCAAAGAACGCCAGGAACAGGCCTAGCCCGACCAGGCCGACCCGCAACGCCAGGTTGATGTAGGTGTTGACGATGTCGATGATGCCGTCGCCCTGGATCATCGCCTGCATTTCGGGTGTGTTGCGGAAGTCGAAGGAGCCGAACAACGGGTTGCGCTGGATGACGATCCACGAGTTGTCCATCAGCCGCTCGCGGTAGGTGATGTTCTCTTTCTCGAGGTTACCGATGAACGGCAGCAGGTCCAGCACCTTTTCGCCCCCAGGCACGACGGTCAGCAAGGGCAACGCCAGCATGCCAGCCGCACCCAGCAGCGCCAGGCGCTTGACGGCGCCTTTGCCCAGGGCGATGAATACCACCACGATGACCACCGCGCCGATCCATGGGCCACGCGACAATGGCGCGAACAGCCCGGCGGCCAGCAGCAGGGCGCCCATGGCCCTGTGCAGCGGGCGTTGCACATAGCCCTGCACGAACAGGAACAGGCCGATGGCCACGCTCATCACGTAACCCAGTGCAATCGCCTGGCCGGTGGTGACGCTTGCCCGCAGTGCACCGCCCCGGCTCAGGTAGCCGGACATGCTCCATGGCACGCCCATGGCGTCGACCAGGGCGCTGTACAACAGCCAGTGGCGCACATACTCGGCCACAGCGATCAGCGCCATGACGAAGGAGGCGAGCACGAAGGCCAGCAGGGTGTCCTTGAAGTCGCTGATCTGGCGCAGGCCACGGCTGGCCACGTAATACGGCAGGAGAACGTCGACATACAGGTACAGCGCCTGGCGCAGCGTGTCGGTAAGGGTGGTTTCGCGCAAATAGAGCACGCTCATCAGCAGCAGGCCTGCCGCCAGCAGTTTATCGGCCCAGGTGCGGCCAAAGCGCAAGGTGTCACCTTGGCGGCGCAGGTGCAGCGCGGCCGGCAGCAGCACGCACAGGGTCAGCAGGCGAATATGGTTCAGGTCGACCAGGTAATTGACCACGCCAAACCCGGGCACCTGCACCGACGCTGGCGGGATCAGGAACAGCAGCATGTAGAACAGCGCCATGGGGTTGTGCTCGCGGCGCCCGGCCAGCAACAGGACGACCGCGCCCACCCCCAGGTACAGCCAGAAGCTGTGGGAGAAAAAAGCCAGCAGGGTCAGCAGGAACCACAGATTGCGCCGGCGCTTGTAGTCGCTGAGCGGAATCAGGTCGGTGGCAGGCCGCCGGGCCATCAGGAAGACCACGCTCGCCAGAAACAGGATGACGATCAACGCACGAAAATGTTCAGGCATCGGCTATGTACACCTTTCCCTTGGTGGGCAACGGCTAGCATCGTGGCTAATTGAAACTATAGTGACTTTTAGCCAATCAGTCAGAGATTGAAGTCATGCCGTCGATTGATGTGTCAGCCACCGCGAGCCTGCGCAAGCGGGCCCTGAGGGCCGGGTCTTGGAACCTGGTCTCGCAGGTGGCTTCACAGGTGATGCGCCTGGGCGGCAATCTGATCATGGCCCGCTTGCTGCTGCCGGAAATGTTCGGGGTGATGGTCATTGCCACCACTGTTTCGATACTGCTGCATTTGCTTTCCGATGTCGGCCTGCGCCAGAACATCATTCAGAGCCACCGCGGAGACGACCCGGACTTTCTCAATACCGCCTGGACCGTGCAGATCATCCGCGGTTTCCTGCTGTTTGCCCTTACCCTGCTGCTGGCCCTGGGGGCTTGGTTGGCCCAACTGGCTGAGCTGTGGCCGGCCGACTCGACCTATGCCGCGCCCGTCCTGCCGATGGTGCTGGCGGTCACCGGCCTGTCGGCGGCCATCTGGGGTTTCCAGTCCACCAAGATAGATGTGGCGGTACGCACTTTCCAACAAAAGCGCGTGGTACTGGTCGACCTTGCCTCGCAGGTGGCCGGCCTGGTGGTGATGCTGGTGCTGGGCTTGCTGACCCATTCGATCTGGGCGCTGGTGTTATCAGGCCTGGTTTCGGCGGTCGTCTGGACCGTGCTGGGGCATACCGCCCTGGAGGGGCCCAACAACCACCTGCGCTGGGACCGTTCGGCGCTGACCGAGCTGATCGTGTTTGGCCGCTGGATCCTGTTGTCGTCGATGGTCGGCGTGCTGGCCATGTACGGCGACCGCATGTGGTTTGGTGCCAGCATGTCGGCGGCGCAACTGGGTGTGTATTCGATCGCCGTGCTGATCCTGGGTGCGGTGCAGACCGCGCTCATGAAAATTGTCGGCGCGGTGGCGCTGCCTGCTTTCAGCGAAGCGGCCCGGGCCGACGATAAGCCGCGCCTGAAAGCGCTGTATTTCCGCTTTCGGCTGCTGGTCGACCTGCTGGTGCTGTTCATTTGTGGCGGTTTCCTGACCGCCAGCCCGCTGCTGATCGGCTGGATGTATGACGATCGCTACCGCGAGGCAGGGCCGATGCTGGCGATTCTCTCGCTATCGTTCATCGTATTGCGCTATACCTTGGCTCATCAGGTGTGGATTGCCTTGGGCCTGACCAAGTACCAGGCCATGGACAACATCATCCGCCTGGTCTCGTTATGGGGGCTGTTGCCGCTGTTACTGGCGATTGGCGGGGTGGAGTGGGCTATCTGGGGGGTTGCCCTGCATGCTGTGCCAACGCTGGTGCTGGTTGTGTATGTGAACTGCAAACTGGATATCTTCAGCCTCAAACGTGAACTGGTGGTACTGCCGATGTTGCTGGTCGGGGCGCTGTGCGGGGCACTGTTGACGGCCTTTTTCAACTGGCTGTAGCGCAGTTTGCCGGGTGTAACTTTCATGGCTACAGGTCACGGGAACATGGGGAAGCTCACTTTTTGTACTGCGCAATTGGGTCGTAGAGGCTTTCTCCAGAGCTGTGTCTTGCTCGGCGCGGGGGGCGCGGTGTTCGGCGCCTCGGCGGCCGTTGCGGGCAAGACGGTCGAAAAGCCCGGGTTCGTGGTAATCAACGGTTGGGTATTGCCGTCCCGTTACTTCCGGAACGCGTCAGCATGATCAAGGACTTTGAGCAGCAGAAGGCGCTGCGCGATCACTATGATTTCTGCATCATCGGGGCCGGCCCGGCGGGTATAACCCTGGGCTTGCGCCTGGCAGCCGCCGGCTGGAGCGTAATGATCGCCGAAGGCGGGGGGCGCGAGTATGCGCCGCACTCGCAAGACTTGTACGCGTGCTCATCCACCGGCCTGGAGCTGTATGCCGGGGAAACCCGCCTGCGCTACCTGGGTGGCACTTCCAATCACTGGGCTGGCCGGTGCCGACCATTCACCCCTTCGGATTTTGCCGTCGCCCCGCCAGGCGTCTTGCCGGGCTGGCCAATTCCCTACTCGGAGATCGAAGGCTTTCTGCCGGCAGCCATGGAGATCGTCGATCTGGCGCCTGGCTCGGATTTTCGTGCGATGAATGCCGGTCTCAATGGCGGTGACTTCGAGGCGGACCGTTTTCTGCTCAGCACGCCGACACGTTTTGCGCAGAAGTACGCTACAGCACTGGAGCAGACCCCAGGCCTGGATGTGTTCATCAACTGTAATTGCGTTGACCTGGAGTTCGACAAGGCTTCCGGCCACCTGGCTGCGGTGGTTTTGTCTGACTATGAGTGCAATCGTCAACGCCTGGTGGCTGGAAATTTCATTCTGGCCACAGGGGCCATCGAGAATGCCCGGCAGTTGCTGAACAGCGAGACCCTGGTGGCCGCAGGCGTGGTGAGCAAGGAAGGGCTGGTCGGCGGGTGTTTCATGGAACACCTGAATATCGAAATGGGCACTTTCATCCTCAAGTCCGGGCAGGACCCAGAGCCGCGCCAGTACTACACCACCGATGCTTTCGTCGACGAGTACAAGGCCGGTAAAGGCAATGTCACCGCCTCCTTGCTGGCCGATGTGCAAACTTATGGCCGCACTGCCGAGGTGAAGTATTTTCTCGAGAGCCTGGCCTGCGACATGGGGTTTGCCAGCAAGGTCGCCTTCGTCGCCAAGTTCAGCTGCCCTGGTGACGGCGTGATCGGCACCATGATCGAGCAGTTTCCCAACCTGCACAGCCGCATTTCGCTGCTGGACAAGAAGGATGCGCTGGGCGTGGCCAAGGTCAATGTCAATTGGGTGCTTAGCGCCGAAGACCGGCACACCATCAAGTGCATTGGCAGCGAACTGGCCAAGCAGTTCGCCGACATGGACCTGGGGTTCGTCAAGCTCAACGATTTCGTTTACGACACCTCGATACCGCTGAGAATGGCACCCCATGCCCATCACATGGGCACCACGCGCATGGCCGCCTCGCCGCAGTTCGGTGTGGTCGATGCCAATTGCAAGGTGTTCGGTACCGAAAACCTGTATGTCGCCGGCAGCAGCATTTTTGCCAAGGGCGGCGCCTCCAACCCGACCATGCCGCTGTTGCAATTTGCCTTGCGGCTGGCCGACCACCTCGATAACAAGATGAAAGCGGCCAGCGGCGCCGCGGCGTGATGAAGGTTGTACACGGGTGAGTGCGATGCGGTCAGCACCTAGAAGAACGAGACCGGAACGCCTCAGGAGACTCCAGATTGTTCAGATCGCGAGGCCAGGCAGTATGAAAGGATGGATACGCAAGGCAGTGGCGCGCTACGCCCATGCAACCGGGCGAGGTGGCAAATTCTACAGGAGGTTCTGCAACCCATCTGGTCTTGAATGGGGGGCCTATCTGGCCCGATGGGGCAACTTTCATTCGGTCGGCAGCAATTTCTACGTCAATACAGGCTGCAAGTTTCTCGACCCGTCGCTGGTACGTATCGGTAACAGCGTGGGCTTGTCCGACTGCACGTTGATCGGTCATGACGGGGTGGTATTGCTGATCGAGCATCGCTTTGGCAAGCACCTGGATTCGGTCGGTTTCATCGACATCAAGGACAACTGCTTCATCGGCCATGGTGCGATCGTGATGCCGCGCGTGACCATCGGGCCCGAATCCATCGTGGCGGCAGGGGCGGTGGTGACCAAGGACGTGCCGCCAGGCACCGTCTATGGTGGCAACCCTGCCGAGTTCATTTGTACCACCGAACAGTTGATCAAGCGGGTCGAGGCACGTTGCGAAGCCTACCCATGGATCGATCTGGTGAAGCAGCGCAACGGTGCCTACGACCCGGAAGTGGAACCGTTACTGATGGCGCAAAGACGTCAGTATTTCTTCGGGGACAGCTGAAATGGCTAGCAAACCTGTGGATGTCATGGTGGTCAACTTCAATACCGCTGGACTGTTGCAGCCGATGTTCGATGCGCTGCGCCGGGCCGACAGCGAGCGCCTGGCCAGTTACCTGGTGGTCGACAATGCCTCGCGCGATGACTCGGTGCAGCGCATAGCCCAGGTGTGCCCCGAGGCACTGCTGCTGAGCAACAAGCAGAACGTGGGTTTCGGCCGGGCCAACAACCAGTTGTTGGCGCACCTCAAGGGCAAGTACGCCTTGCTGCTCAATACCGATGCCTTCGTTGCCGCCGACTCGCTGCAAAAAACGCTCGACTACATGGACGCCCACCCGGAGTGCGGCGTACTGGGGGTGCGCCTGGAGGGTCGCGATGGCGACCTGCAGCCCAGTTGTCGCTACTTCCCCACGCCGCTCAATGTGTTCGTCGGGCGCACCGGGTTGGGGCGGTTCTTCCCAGGGCTGAAGATGGTCGACGACATGAACTGGGACCACGCTTCGGTGCGCGAGTGTGACTGGTTGCCCGGCTGCTTCTACCTGGTGCGCCGCGAAGTACTCGACAAGGTGGGTTTGTTCGACCCGCGCTACTTCCTTTATTACGAAGAGGTGGACCACTGCAAGCGGGTGAAGGAAGCGGGCTGGAAAGTGGTGTTCTACCCGCATACCACGGTGGTGCACATCGGTGGCGAAAGCTCCAAGTCGGTGGCGGAGCTGGAGGCCGCCAGCCGGCAGATCTCGTCCTATCAGATCGAAAGCGAGTTGCTGTACTTCCGCAAGCATCATGGGGTGGCGGGGCTTGCCCTGCACATGCTGCTGGTCACGCTGGGCGACCTGGTGCTGGCACTCAAGGCGCTGTTGAAACGACGCGGCTGGGGCGCCATTCAGGCCTGCTGGCGTCATTGCCGGGCAACCTGGTCTTTGCTGTTCAAGACCCGGTACGCCAGCCAACCGACAAGGTAGGTGGAGCCATGTTCGATAATATTCGCGCCGACCTGCGGGCCCATGGCGGGGACTGGGGCGCCCAGGGCTTCTGGGTATTGCTGGTGTACCGCTTTGGCCGCTGGCGTTATACGCTGCGCCCGGCACTGCTGCGCAAACTGTGCTCGCTCATCTACAAGGTGCTGTTCAAATTCGTCCAGATCATCACCGGTATCGAACTGCCGTGCGAGGTGGTGATCGGGCGCAACTTCGTCATCGATCATTTTGGCGGCATCGTTGTCAGCGGCTATGCCCGCTTCGGCGATGACTGCCGTATCCGCAACGGCGTGGTGGTGGGCCTGAAGAATGTCGACGAGCCGATTGCCCCGGTGTTCGGCAACAACGTCGACATTGGCACCGGGGCCAAGGTGCTGGGCAGTATTCGCATCGGCAACAACGTGATCATCGGCGCCAATGCCGTCGTGCTGGTAGATGTGCCTGACAATTCACTGGCAGTGGGGGTGCCGGCCATCATCAAGGCCCGGCAACCGGCCGCCACGGCATCGGTCGAGTGAGGCCTATGGCAACGGTGATCGGCGTGGTGGTGATCGGCCGCAATGAAGGCCTGCGTCTCGAGCGCTGCCTTGTTTCGCTGGCGCAGGGGGCGGACAAGGTCATGTACGTCGACTCGGGTTCCACCGATGGTTCGCTGCAGTTGGCCGCCAACCTTGGCGTGGACGTGCTGGCGCTGGACATGAGTATCCCGTTCACCGCCGCACGCGCCCGCAATGAAGGCTTTGCCGCCTTGCAGCGCCTGTTGCCATCGATGCAACTGGTACAGTTCGTCGATGGCGACTGCGAGGTGAATGCCACCTGGCTGGCCACGGCGCAGGCTTTTCTTGAGCAGCACCCCGCCGTGGCAGTGGTGTGTGGTCGACGGCGTGAGCGCTTCCCGCAGCGCTCGGTGTACAACTTGCTGTGCGACCTGGAGTGGGATACCCCGGTCGGTGAGGCCAAGGCCTGTGGCGGCGATGCGCTGATGCGGGCAGACGCCTTTGCTGCCGTGGGTGGCTTCCGTCCTGACCTGATCGCCGGAGAAGAGCCTGAACTGTGTGTGCGTTTGCGGGCCAACGGCTGGAAAATCTGGCGACTGGCTGCCGAGATGACCCTGCACGATGCCGGCATGACGCGTTTCAGCCAATGGTGGCGGCGTAGCCTGCGCGCTGGGCATGCCTATGCCGAGGGCGCCTACCTGCATGGCCAGTCACCCGAGCGGCATTGGCTGCGTGAGTCACGTCGGGCCTGGTTGTGGGGCCTGGGCATACCTTTGGTGATCGCGCTGGCCTGCCTGCTGCTGGGCGGCTGGGGCCTGCTGTTGCTGTTGATCTACCCACTGCAGGCGGTGCGCCTGGCGCGCCGCGGCGGCAAGTGGACGCGCGAGAACTGGCTGCAGGCCGTGTTCCTGGTGTTGGGCAAGTTCCCGGAAATGCTCGGCCAACTGAAGTTCCTGCGCCACCGCCTTGCGGCTGGCAAATCGGCTTTGATCGAGTACAAGTGAGAGAAACCCATGATGCTCGGCACCCTCGTGAAAAGCGTGTTTACCTTGCAACCGGGTTACTCGTTGCGGGCGATGCACAACAAGTACAAGTTGGCACGGCAGATCGCCAGGCAGTGGCCTGAGCTGAACGGGTTCATGCAGCGCATGACGGCGGCGCTGGGGCCGCATGGTCTGCAGCGGCTGGGTGTGGATTGTATCGGTGTCGTGCAATGGCCTTACATCAGCCGATGCTGGGAGGCGCCACAGCGTCTGGAGGTGGTGGCTACGCACTTTGAACGGGTGGCTGGGCAGTTCCCGGCGTTGCTGTTGCTGGGGCGCGACGAAAACCTGAGGCTGTGTGACCTGTCCAGCCACTCGCCGGGCTGTTGCCTGGTACTGGACCGGCCAATCTGGTTCAAGCGCGAAGGCGAGCTGGTGCTGAACCTGTTCCAGGCCGACCTGCGTGTGGCATCCCTGGCCTTCACCCTGGGCCGCAGCCAGGGTGAAACCTGCCTGTTCATCGGTGCGGTGCAGGGCATCCACAAAGGTATCGACAGCGAAACCTCGCTGGCCATCTACCGTGACCTGACCAAGGACTTCGAAGGGCTGCGGCCACGCAGCCTGTTGCTCGAAGCGTTGAAATGCCTGGGCAGAACCTTGGGTGTGACACAGCTGTATGCCGTCAGCGACGCCTGCCGGCACCATCGCCATCCCTATTTTGGCAGCGACAAGGACCAGGACCTGGCGGCCAACTACGACGTGATCTGGCAAGAACACGGTGCCACAGCGTCTGACCGTGAGGATTTTTTCAGCCTGCCATTAGCGCCGGCGCAACGGGCGGAAACTGACATCCCGGCCAAGAAACGGGCGATGTACCGCCGCCGCCAGGCATTGCTCGACGATGTTTTCACCCGTTTGCAGGCAGCATTGCCAAGCAGCAATCACAACCTTGGACTACAAGGAAAACAGGGGGATGCATTTGCTGTGAGTGCATCGGCAGTAGACGGACCGCCCGTAGTCGACAGCCTGAAGTGAAGGTTGCCAGGGAAGGTTGGTCATCAAGCGGGTTTGGATCTGGATTCGTATGCGCATTGCTTACTTCATCAATCAGTACCCGAAAGTCAGCCACAGTTTCATCCGTCGCGAAATTCTGGCGCTGGAGCGCCAGGGGGTTGAGGTGCAACGTATAGCCCTGCGTGGGTGGGACGCCGAAGTGCAGGATGCCGAGGACGCAAGCGAACGGGGCAAGACCCGCTACGTATTGCAAGGTGGGCTCAAGGGGTTGTTGGCACCGACGTGGCAGGTACTGCGTACGCAGCCGCGGCGGTTTTTCCAGGCGCTGTGGCTGGCCATGCGCCTCGGCTTGCGGGCCGACCGTGCCTGGCCCTACCACCTGGTCTACCTGGCCGAGGCCTGCCAGGTGCTGCAGTGGTTGCAGGCAGGGGAGGCGACACATGTGCACGCGCATTTCGGCACCAACTCTACGGAAGTGGTCATGCTGGCCAACGTCCTGGGCGGGCCGGCATACAGCTTTACCGTGCACGGGCCGGAAGAATTCGACAAGCCACAGTTCTTGCACATGGGGGAAAAGGTGCGCCGCGCCGCCTTTGTCGCGGCGGTGAGCTCGTATGGGCGCAGCCAGCTGTACCGTTGGGTGGCGCACGAGCACTGGGGCAAGGTGAAGGTGGTGCATTGCGGCCTGGAGCGTGGGTTTCATGAGGTGGCGCCGGTCAATGTGCCGCCGGCACCAAGGCTGGTGTGTGTCGGGCGACTGTGCGAACAGAAGGGCCAGCTGCTGTTGCTGGAAGCGGCGCGCTGTCTCGCTGCCCAGTCGATCGCCTTCGAGCTGGTGCTGGCGGGTGACGGTGAAATGCGCGAGCAGATCGAGGCCTTGATTGCCCGGCACGGCTTGCAGCAGCAAGTGCGTATCACCGGTTGGATCAGCAGTGCGCAGGTACGCGAGGAAATCCTGGCCGCCCGTGCGCTGGTGCTACCCAGCTTCGCCGAGGGCTTGCCCGTGGTCATCATGGAGGCCATGGCCTTGCGCCGGCCCGTGCTCACCACCTATGTAGCGGGTATCCCCGAGCTGGTGCGGCCTGGCGAAAACGGCTGGCTGTTCCCAGCCGGTGCCGTGGACGAGCTGGCAACAGCCATGGCCGACTGCCTGGCGCAACCGGCCGAGGTACTGCAGCGCATGGGCGAGGTGGCCTACCAGCGTGTCGTGCAACGGCATGACATCGATACCGAGGCGGCCAGGCTGGCCGACTATTTCAAGGCATACGCATGATAAGTGTATTGGGTTGGTTACTGGGCCTGTTGGCGATCATCGTCCTGGTACCGGTGTCGGTGCTGTTGCTGCAAGTGTTGCTGGCTTGCCTGCCGGCGCGGTCCAGGCCCAAGGGCATTGGCGAGCGCCCGCGAGTGGCGGTGTTGGTGCCCGCCCACGATGAGGCGCTGGTCATTCGTGCGATGCTGGCCAGCGTTACGCCGCAACTGCTGGACGGCGACCGCTTGCTGGTCGTGGCAGACAACTGTTCGGATGACACGGCCCGGTTGGCACGCGCGTCCGGTGCCGAAGTGGTAGAGCGCCACGATACGCGCTTGCGCGGCAAAGGTTACGCATTGGATTTCGGCGTGCGCCACCTGGCTCAGCGGCCGCCCGAGGTGGTCATCGTGGTGGATGCCGACTGCCAGGTGGGCGAGGGGGCGATCGATTGCCTGGCGCGCCGCTGTCACGCACTTGCCCGCCCGGTACAGTCGCTGTACCTGATGCGTGCACCGGCAGGTGCCGGGTTGAGAGTGCAGGTTGCCGAGTTTGCCTGGCGGGTCAAGAACCTGGTGCGGCCACGCGGCTGGGCGCGTCTGGGCCTGCCATGCCAACTGATGGGCGCGGGCATGGCGTTCGGCTGGCACGATCTGAGCCTGATCAACCTGGCCAATGGTCATCTGGTCGAGGATGTGAAGCTGGGCCTGGACCTTTGCCAGCAGGGCAAACCGCCTGCTTTCTGCCCCGAGGCACTGGTCACTAGCCAGTTCCCGCTCAGCCAGCAGGGTCTCAACAGCCAACGCACCCGCTGGGAGCATGGCCATCTGGGCTTGATGCTTGCCGACGCCCCCAAGCGGGCGATGGCTGCCATCACCCAGCGTAACGCTAGCCTGGCGGCCTTGACCCTGGACTTGCTGGTGCCGCCCCTGGCGTTGCTGGTACTGACCTTGCTCGGGCTTAACCTGGTGACCTGGCTGGCGTACCTGCTGTTCGGCCTGGCGGCGCCCGCGTGGCTCGCCTTTGCCGGTTTGGCCTTGCTGGCCTTTGCCGTGGTGTTGGCCTGGGCGCGCTTCTGCCGTGAAGTGATACCGTTCTCGGTGTTGCTGTACGCGCCGTTTTACGCGGCCAGGAAAATTCCCTTGTACCTGAGTTTCCTGATCAAGCGCCAGGTTGAATGGGTGCGTTCAAAACGGGATGACGACTGATGGCTCAGTGGCAGAATCGCTGGAAGCGTGTGATCGACCAGCTGGCAGTGATCGCTGATGACGCCGCCGTGCAGCACCTGCTCGATCGCCTGGCCACACCGGATACGGCCACCGTGCTGGGCTTCGTCAACGCCCATGCGATGAACCTGGTGGTGCGCGATGGTGGCTACAGCCAGGCGCTGTCGGCCGCAGATGTACTGCTGCGCGATGGTGCCGGCATGGCGATCCTGTATCGCTGCCTGGGCCTGGAACCCGGGCTCAACATGAACGGCACAGACTTCATTCCCAGGCTCATGGCTGCTTACCGAGGGCGCAAGGTCGCCTTCTGGGGCACCCGGCAACCCTACCTGGACCAGGCTGTGCAGCGCTGTAAAGCCGAATTCGGCATCGTGCCAGTGTCGGTTCACGATGGCTTCGCCAGCCTGCAAACCTATCTGCAGTTGGCCCGCGTCCAGCAACCCGAGCTGATCGTGCTGGGCATGGGCATGCCCAAGCAGGAAGCGGTGGCAGCGGCGTTGGCAGCCACTGGCGGGCCATGCCTGATCGTGTGCGGTGGGGCGATCCTGGACTTTCTCGGCGGCAAGGTCAGCCGTGCCCCCGAATGGCTGCGGCGTTTGGGGGGCGAGTGGCTGTACCGCCTGCTGCGCGAGCCCAAGCGCCTGTTCATGCGTTATGTGGTGGGCAATCCGCTATTCCTGTTGCGCACCCTGTTGTACCGGCGGGCGGCGGTTTCGGCCAGGCGGGCCCTATGAATCGGCCAAAAATCGCAAAAGCGGTGATCCCGGGTACGCCAGCGCCGGGTGGCTGCTACAGTGATATCAATCGCTTGAGGGCGCCACGCGCCTGCTGCACGGTTTTTGCTTAAGTCTGTTTTCAAGGCTTGCTGTTTGATGGAAGGCACTTGCTACGCTCATCTTGATGAGGTCTGAAATGGTTTTCGAACCCAGAAGCAGTCGTTCCTTACTCCAGAGAAGAAGCAGTGTCAGTAACGCCATCCAGGCCGGCCTCGATGGTATTGCCGTCACCGGTATTGCCTGGTACCTGATCTACGACCAGTTCGGCTATATCACATCCGATTACGTGATCATGCTGCTGCTGCTGATTGGCGCACTGGCAGTCATTTATGATCATTACGCGATCTACCGCACCAACGTCGGGCTTTCGATCAAGGCGTTCCGCCTGTTCAAGGCCTGGTCGGCAACGTTTTGCTTCCTGGTCGTCATGGCGTTCCTGACCAAACAGAGCGAAACCTATTCACGGCTATTGGTGGTGCAACTGTTCGTCATTGGTTATGTCGCCCAGTTATTCTTGCATTTTGCCGTGCGCGAACTGCAAAAGCGCTTTAGCGCGCATGCGCGCCTGGACAATGCCCTGATCATCGGCAACGGTGACCTGGCCAACTTCCTGTATCAGAAAATCAGCAACAACCCGTGGTTTGGCGAGCGGGTGCTGGGTTGCGTGCTGCTCGACAAAGGCGATGGGCAGGGGCTGGAGAGTGCCGAGGGCAAGCAGCGCCTGCCGGTGCTGGGGCATATTGGCGACCTCGACGAGCTGGTGGCCCAACACGGCATTCGTACGGTGTATCTAGTGACGCCACTGGGTGGCTCCGAGGTCATCAACGACGTGTATTTCAAGTTGCTCGACAAGTGCATTGCGGTGAACTGGGTGCCGGATATCTTCTCGTTGCGCCTGATCAACCACAGCGTGCGGGAAATTGCCGGCATTCCGGTGCTGACCTTGTCGGAGACACCCTTGACGGGCATGAGCCTGTTCTTGAAAAACCTTGAAGACCGGGTGCTGGCCGCGTTGATTTTGCTGTTTGCATCCCCCGTATTGCTGGCTGTTGCGCTGGCCATCAAGATCGACAGCCGCGGGCCGGTGTTCTTCCGCCAGGAACGTACCGGCTGGACAGGAGAATCGTTCCGCATCTGGAAGTTTCGCAGCATGCATGTTCACCAACCGGAAGCAGGTGTGGTCCAGCAGGCGCAGAAGAACGACCCACGGTTGACCCGGGTCGGCGCCTTTATCCGGCGTACAAGCCTTGATGAACTGCCACAACTGTTCAATGTGCTGACCGGGGAAATGTCCCTGGTAGGGCCGCGGCCGCATGCCCTGCAACATGACACCTTGTATTCGCAGGATATCGTTGACTACTTTGCCCGCCACAATATCAAGCCAGGCATGACAGGTTTGGCGCAGGTGCGCGGCTTCAGGGGGGAGACCAAGGATATCGAGCAAATGATCCAGCGGGTCGACTCGGACATCGAGTACATCAACAACTGGTCGTTGTGGCTGGACTTCGTGATCCTGGTGCGCACGCTTAATGCCTTCACCGGTAAGCAGGCTTATTGAGCGCAGCGCTCCTGCTCAAGCGCACCCAAGTGGCTATTCCTTGTTCAACGGATGCAACGCCCTGAACCCCCGCGCTTCTTCCACCAGCCAGTCATGCACCGCCCGCGCACCTGGCTGGTTCAAGCCGCCTGGCGGGTAATGCACTACGTAACGCTTGTGGTTGGCGATCGGTACACCAAACGGCACGATCAGTGCCCCGCGTTCCAGTTCATCATTGAGCAGCGTGCGGCGGGCAATCGCCACGCCGATACCGGCAATAGCCGCCTCGATGGTCAGGTGGTTGCGGTTGAAGGTGTGCCCGCGCCGCACATCCAGGCCGGCGGCGCCGATGCCTTCCAGGTAGAACTCCCACTCGGCATATTCCGAACTGCCACGCCAGGCGGTGATGTCATGCAGCAGCGGGTAGTGCGCCAGGTCAGCGGGGCCATGCAGCGGCGGGCGCCCGCGCAGCAGGGCAGGTGAGCACACCGGGAAGATCTGCTCGTCCAGCAGTGGCGTCGAAAGCATGCCTGGGTAGCTACCATCGTTCAGGTCGATGGCCAAGTCGAAATCACCCGGGGTCAGCGCCTGGGCACTGTCTTCGGCGACCAGGCGCAGTTCGATATCCGGGTAGCGCTGTTGAAAACGCGGCAAGCGCGGCGTGAGCCATTTGGCCAGGAACGAGGGGATCGAACGCACACGCAAGGTGCCGCGGATTTCCCCCGCGTCCAGCCGCAGCAGCTCGGCTTCGATACTGCCGTAGGCCTCGGCCACCGTCTGGGCCAGGCGTTGCCCCTCGGCGCTCAGCTCCACGCCGCGCGCCCGGCGCAGGAACAGCCGGTAGCCCAGGCGCTCTTCCAGTTGGCGCATCTGCTGGCTGACCGCGCCCGGGGTGATGTGCAGCTCTTCGGCACAGCGGGTGAAGGACAAGTGCCGGGCTGCGCAGGCAAATACATGCAGCCAGACGAACATCTGACCATTGAGTTGTCGTCGCATCGTTTAGTACCACTAAAGGCTTGCTTAGGAAGTTTCGTTGGTCATCCGTGAGCCAGCGCGGCAGTATCGCGCAAAATCGCAATAACGCTCAATTTCTTCAGACAACCCTACCCTGGATGCATATCAGGGCAGGGTCAGGCATTAGCATGGCTATCAGTGTTTTCGACCTTTTCAAAATTGGCATCGGGCCGTCCAGTTCCCATACCGTCGGCCCGATGCGCGCGGCGGCCACCTTTGCCCAGGCCTTGCGTGAGCAGGGGCTGCTGGCCCAGGTAACGCGCGTGCAAGTGCGGCTGTATGGCTCGCTGTCGGCCACCGGGGTTGGCCATGCCACCGACCGCGCGTGCCTGCTAGGCTTGATGGGCCAGTGGCCGGACCGTATCGACCCGTCCACGATCGAGTCGCGCATCGGCCAGGTCCTGCAAGAGCACTGCCTGATGCTCGACGGTAGCCATCCGCTGGCCTTCGACTACGGCCGTGACATGCTGCTGCTCGACGAGAGCCTGCCTTATCACCCCAATGCCATGAGCCTGGAAGCCATGGACGGGCAGCGCAGCCTGTTGAGCCAGACCTATTTTTCGGTGGGCGGCGGCTTCATCGTCGAGCAAGCCGAGATCGATGCGCCGGCAAGCGAAACGAATGCCGTGATGCTGCCTTATGAGTTCGACAGTGGTGCCCAACTGCTGGCGTTGTGCAAGGCCCACAACCTGAGCGTGGCGCAACTGATGATGGCCAACGAATGCGCCTGGCGCCCGGAGGCCGAGGTGCGCGAAGGCTTGTTGCGCATCTGGGCGGCCATGCGTGAGTGCGTGGCGAACGGCCTGCGCAACGAGGGCATCCTGCCGGGCGG
Organism: Pseudomonas sp. CGJS7; assembly: GCF_036961695.1. Classification (NCBI taxonomy): domain Bacteria; kingdom Pseudomonadati; phylum Pseudomonadota; class Gammaproteobacteria; order Pseudomonadales; family Pseudomonadaceae; genus Pseudomonas; species Pseudomonas sp. CGJS7. The sequence goes on from NZ_JBAMDI010000001.1 coordinate 29,790, forward strand.
CTTGCACGTCAAGCGCCGCGCCGCGCGGTTGCATCGCAGCCTGCAGGAGCTGGGCAAGCCCAACGTGATCGGCTCGACCCTTGGTGCCATGGAGTGGGTCAACCTGTTCGCCTTGGCGGTCAATGAAGAAAATGCTGCCGGTGGGCGTATGGTTACCGCGCCCACCAACGGGGCAGCCGGCATTATCCCGGCGGTGTTGCACTACTACATGAAGTTCAACCCCAATGCCTGCGATGCTGATGTGGTGGACTTCCTGCTTGGCGCAGCGGCGGTTGGCATCCTGTGCAAAAAGAACGCCTCGATTTCCGGTGCCGAGGTGGGTTGTCAGGGGGAGGTGGGCTCGGCCTGTTCGATGGCTGCTGCCGGCCTGGCGCAGGTACTGGGTGCTACGCCGCCCCAGCTTGAAAACGCCGCCGAAATTGCCCTGGAGCACAACCTTGGGCTGACCTGCGACCCGGTGGGCGGCCTGGTGCAGGTGCCGTGCATCGAGCGCAATGCGATTGCTGCGGTCAAGGCGATCAACGCTGTGCAAATGGCGCTGCGGGGGGATGGCGAGCACTTCATCTCGCTCGATCGGGTGATCCGCACCATGCGTGATACTGGCGCGGACATGCATGCCAATTACAAGGAAACCTCGCGCGGCGGTTTGGCGGTCGCTTTTGTCGAGTGCTGATGTTTAACGCGGTCAACTGGAGCGGCCTTGGGTCTCGATGGGCCGCTCCTTCACCAGGTTGCGTTGATCTGTTGGGTCAGCGCTGACTCAGCGGCCTTTCTGCTTCGCTGCCAGGAAGCTCGCACGCATGTCCTTGGCCCAGCCATCGAGCACCGGCTTGACGTCATTCAAGGTCAGCTTCTGGGTATCGTTCTCCAGTTCCTGGCCCGCGCCCTTGCGGACCACCTGGGCCAGTACCTTCTGGCTGGCGCCGTCCAGGAACGCTGCCTCCACACCGACATCCACGTCCTGGTCACGGCCACCCATGGCGGTATTCACTCCCGCCGCGATAAGCGCGATAGGGATCACCTCGTAAGGCCTGAGGCCCTCGTTACTAGTGGACACTGCCGTGATCGCCGGGCGTACCACGATCACGCCCGGGCCAGGCCCCTTGGCCAACGGCATCACGCTGCCCATTTCGCGGCGCAGGGCCTCGTTGAAGTAGCGGGTGATTTCCTGCAGCGTCTGCTGCGAGATAACGGCTGTGGGCTGCGGCTTGGGGTAGAACTGGCTTGGCTCGACGAACACCTGGCTGTACTGGTTGATATTGACCTTGGGGTCGATCCAGCGCATCACCGGGTCACCCGACGGGCTCTTGGCTTCTTGCAGCCGGCTGTAGTCTTTGAGGAAGCCGGAGTAATCCTTGGGGTCCACGCGGTTGCTGGAGCAGGCGGCCACGGCAAGCAGCGCGGCGCACAAAAGGGTAATGCGAGGCAATGATTTCATGATGAAAAGGCATCCATGAGAGGTCGGCCACAACAACGCTAGCAGGTGCGAGGCAGTTGGCCAGTGGACGGGGCAATCCTCTTTGAAAAGAACACAGTGCGTGGCCGGGACGGGCTCGCCTGGAGCGACGCTGCAAACGTTGCGGCCCACTCAACCCAGGGCCTCACGCAAGCGGTACCACAACATGCCCAGTGCCAGCAGGGGGGAGCGCAGGGCCTTGCCGCCGGGGAAGGTCAGGTGCGGCACGGCGCTGAACACATCCAGGCCGTGGCTGTGGCCGAGGGCGATGCTTTCGGCCAGCAATTTCGCCGTCCAGTGCGTCACGTTCAGCCCGTGGCCGGAATAGCCCTGGGCGTAATACACGTTAGGGTGCTGGTTCAGGCGCCCGACCTGGGGGAAACGGTTGGCGGTGATGCCGATCATGCCACCCCACTGGTAGTCGATGCGCACGTTGGCCAGTTGCGGGAATACTTTCAGCACCTTGGGCCGCATATAGGCAGCGATGTCCTTGGGGTCTCGACCAGAATAGTGGCAGGCGCCGCCGAACAGCAGGCGGCGGTCTGCGGTGAGGCGGTAGTAGTCCAGGCCGACCTTCTGGTCGCACAGCGCCATGTTTTGCGGGATCAGGCTGCTGGCCAGTGCTTCGGGCAAGGGTTCGGTGGCCACTACATAGCTGCCGGCCGGGAGCACCTTGCCACTCAGGCGCGGTTCCAGTTCATCCAGGTGAGCGTTGCAGCCCAGCACCAGGCTGCTTGCGCGCACCTTGCCGCGCGCCGTGTGCAGCGTCAACCTGGGCCCGTGCTCAATGCGCAGCACCGGGCTTTGCTCGAAAATGCGCACGCCCAGGCCGTGGGCCGCGCGGGCTTCGCCCTGGACCAGATCAAGTGGGTGCAGGTGTCCCGAGCCCATGTCGACCAGGCCGCCAGCGTACTGGTCGCTGGCGACGATCTCGTTCAGCTGCCCGGCGCTGACCAGGCGTGTTTCATGGCGATAGCCCAGAGCGACCAGGTCGTCCTGTTCCTCCTTGAAGGCGGCGAACTGCGCCGCGGTGTTGGCCAGTTCGCAGAAGCCCCAGCGCAGATCGCAGGCAATGCCGTAGCGGGCGATGCGCTCGGCCACCAGTTCCACTGAGTCGATGCCGGCCTGCTTCAGGTAGCGCACACCGTCCTGGCCGACATGCCGGGCAAAGCCGCTGACATCATGGCCGATACCGCGAATCAGCTGGCCGCCATTGCGCCCACTGGCGCCCCAGCCGATGCGTCGGGCTTCCAGCAGTACCACCGAGAGGCCACGCTCGGCCAGCTCCAGGGCTGTATTGACCCCAGTCAGGCCGCCGCCGATCACGCATACGTCGGCCGTCAGTTCACTGTCCAGGCTGGGGTAGGGGGCCGCGTCGCGCGCTGTGGCGGCGTAGTACGAGGCAGTGTGTTGGGTATTGAAAGACATGAGCGTTCTCGACTCAGCGGTTGGACTTGATCTTGCTCCAGGAGCGGGTCATGACGCGCATGATTTTCGGGCTCGGGGTGCTGGAGATGTACAGCTTGTCCAGCACCTCCTGGGGTGGGTAGATCTCCGGGTTGTTCACCAGCGATGCATCCATATAGGCCTTGGCGTCCGGGTTGGCGTTGGCATAGCCGACCGTGGCGCTGACCTTGGCGATCACTTTGGGGTCGAGCAGGTAGTTGATGAACGCCAGGGCCTGCTCGGGGTTGTTGGCGTCCTTGGGGATGGCCAGCAGGTCGAACCACAGGTTACTGCCTTCCTTGGGAATGCTGTAGGCGACCTTCACGCCGTTTTTCGCCTCTACGGCGCGGTTGGCAGCCTGGAACACGTCGCCGGAGTAGCCGAACGCGATGCAGACATCACCGTTCGCCAGGTCAGAGACGTACTTGGAGGAGTGGAAGTAGGTGATGTAGGGGCGCAGTTCGAGCAGGCGGGCCTCGGCCTTGGCGTAGTCGCCCGGTTTTTCGCTGCGCGGGTCCATGCCCAGGTAGTTGAGCACGGCCGGGAACAGCTCGTCGGGCGAGTCCATGAATGCCACGCCGCACTGCTTGAGCTTTTTCAGGTTTTCGGGCTCGAACAGCACCGCCCACGAGTCGATATGGTCCACACCCAGTGCCGCTTTGACCTTGTCGACGTTGTAGCCGATGCCATTGGTGCCCCACAGGTAAGGCACGGCGTACTGGTTGCCGGGGTCGTTCTGTTCAAGTTGCTTGAGCAGTTTGGGGTCCAGGTGCTGCCAGTTCGGCAGCTTGCTGCGGTCCAGCGGCAGGAAGGCGCCGGCCTGGGCCTGGCGTGCGAGGAAGTGGTTGGACGGTACCACCACGTCATAACCCGTACGCCCGGCCAACAGCTTGCCTTCAAGGGTTTCGTTGGAGTCGAACACGTCATAGACCACCTTGATTCCGCTGCTGGCCTGGAAGTCGGCCAGGGTGGTGTCACCGATGTAGTCGGTCCAGTTGTACACACTGACCGTGGGCGCGGCCTGGGTGGTGGTGGCGAACAGCAGGGTGAATGCAGCGGGGATCAGGGCTTGCAGATGACGCATGGGAACACCTCGTTGGTCTTGTTCTTCGAGTTCGGAGCAGGCTTGCCTGTGCATGGGGTGCAGAGCACCCCCGCGGTGGATCAGACACTCAGCATCAGGAATTCACGCTCCCACGAGCTGATGACGCGCTTGTAGTTCTCGTGCTCGGCGCGCTTGACCGCCACGTAGCCCTGGACGAACTGCTTGCCCAGGTACTGCTGCACGGTTTCGCAGTCTTCCATGTGCTGCAGCGCATCCTCGATGGTGATCGGCAGGCGCAGGTTGCGGCGTTCATAGGCGCGGCCCTGCACCGGTGCGCTAGGGTCGATCTGCTCGACCATGCCCAGGTAGCCGCACAGCAGGCTGGCAGCGATGGCCAGGTACGGGTTGGCATCGGCGCCCGGCAGGCGGTTTTCCACCCGCATCGCCTCAGGGCTGGAGGTGGGCACGCGCAGACCGGCCGTGCGGTTTTCTTCGCCCCACTCGACGTTGACCGGTGCCGAGGTATCCGGCAGGAAGCGGCGGAACGAGTTGACGTTGGGCGCGAACATCGGCAGCAGCTTGGGGATGTACTTCTGCAAGCCGCCGATGTGATGCAAAAACAGCTGGCTCATGCTGCCGTCTTCGTTGGCGAAGATCGGTTTGCCAGTGGCGATGTCGACCACGCTCTGGTGCAGGTGCATGGCACTGCCGGGTTCATCGGTGATCGGCTTGGCCATGAACGTGGCGGCCACGTTGTGCTTGAGCGCGGCCTCGCGCATGGTGCGCTTGAACACGGTGATCTGGTCGGCCAGGTCCAGCGCGTCGCCGTGGCGGAAGTTGATCTCCATCTGCGCCGGGCCGTCTTCGTGGATCAGCGTATCCAGGTCCAGGCCCTGGATCTCGCACCAGTCGTAGACGTCTTCGAACAGCGGGTCGAATTCGTTGGCGGCGTCGATCGAGAACGACTGACGGCCACTTTCAGCACGGCCGGAACGCCCCAGTGGTACCTGCAGTGGCAAATCCGGGTCTTCGCAGCGCTTGGTCAGGTAGAACTCCATCTCGGGTGCGACGATCGGCTGCCAGCCCTTGTCGGCGTACAGCTTGAGCACCTTCTTCAGGACGTTGCGTGGCGAAAGCTCGATAGGGTTGCCTTGCTTGTCGAAGGTGTCGTGGATCACGATCGCGGTTGGCTCGATCGCCCACGGGATCTGGTAAACGGCGGTGGGATCGGGGCGGCAGACCATGTCGATGTCGGCGGCGTCGAGCAGGTTGTAATAGATGTCATCGTCGACGTAGTCGCCGGTGACCGTCTGCAGCAGCACGCTTTCTGGCAGGCGCATGCCTCGCTCATGGAGGAACTTGGCGGTAGGCGCAATCTTGCCGCGGGCGATGCCGGTCAAGTCGCTGATCACGCATTCGACTTCGGTGATCCGGTGTTCTTTCAGCCAGGTGGACAGCTGATCGAAGGGGGCGTTCATACAGACCTCTTGGTTGGGTTTTAGTGGGGGAGCGTGGGCGCTTGCGAAAATCGTTGAACAGTTGCGAAGGCGTTACGCTTCCCAGGTGACGCGCTGGAGACTATCTTGGGCGCAGCCCCCCGGGGCGATCTATCCACTTTCTTCAGTATCGAATGCACCAAAAGAGTGCATACAGGACGATGTGTGACAACCGCCAATGCGTTGAAGGTCCAGGCTTTCCACACCACTGACGTCACCGAGCAAGTGCGCGCCACCCCTGGCTGGCAGCAGCAGTACCGGCAGATGTCGCCCGGGTACTTCAGCGGTGAGCTGCGGTGTCTGGGGCTGGATGGTGTGGAGGTGTACGAAGAGCGCCTGAACACCCGGGTGGAGCAGTTTTTCCGCGCGCCAAGCGGCTCGCTGGCGTTTTGCTTCGACCGCAGCGAGAACAGCCTGTACCTGCTGAACGAGCAAAGCCGCAATATCTGGATCACGCCGGAGAACTACCAGGAGGTGGCGGTCGTGTTCGACCAGGCCTTCCTGGCCCGCCATGGCCTGGACCCGCAGCGCCTGGAAGGGTTGTTCATGGTGCCACTGGGCAGCGGCCAGAATGCGCTGTTCGGCAGCTGGCTCAGCGCCACCTTGACCCGGTTGGGCGAGGAGGGTTGCCCGTTGCAAGGGCAGGCCCTGGCTGAGCAGCTGCTGGAGGACTGCCTGTTCATTCTCGACAATGCCAGCCAGCGGTTACAGGGCGTGGCCCTGGGGCGGCGGGACGAGGAGAGGGCGATCATGCACCGGGTCAGCGAATGGGCGGCCGATTGCCCGGAAGAGACGCTGAACCTGCTTGAGCTGGCAGACGTGGCTGGGGTTTCCCTGCGCCAGTTGCAACAGGCGTTCAAGGCCTTTACCGGCATGCCGCCGGCGCACTGGCTGCGCCTGCGTCGGCTCAACGGTGCGCGGCGTGATCTGTTGCGCGGTGGCGGCGTGACCGTGGCCGAGGTGGCGATGCGCTGGTCGTTCTGGCATTTAGGAAGGTTTTCAGAGAGTTACCGGCAGTTGTTCAAGGAGTTTCCCAGTGAAACATTGAAGCGCTGCAGGGTTTGAGGTGGAGGCGGGGCTGCCGGCCTCTTCGCGGGCTCGCCCGCTCCCACAGCACCAGCATGGTTTCGTGAATCGCACGTTGCCTGGGGCGCGGGCAAGTCCGCGAAGCGGCCAGCCCAGGCAACACTGAACCCAGCATTCCACGCCAAAAGTTGCTATCGTGCCGCCCTGATTTCACCCGAGGTGCCGATGTTCTACCTGCCTTTGCCCAGCGACCAGGCCGACCGCCTCGCCAGCGCGGCCGTTACCGAGTTCTTCACCACCGCCAGTGTTGTCGATGCCGCTACCGTGCTGTTCGTGCAAAACCTGCCACGCCAGCCTGCCACCGCCTCGGCCGACGCGCAGGAGCGTCGTTTCGCCGAAATCGTGCGCATCGCCAACGAAGTAGAAGGTGTCGCCCCCGGGCGCTTCCAGGCCCAGGTAGCGCAGCAATTCGATCGCGAAGCGTTCGCCATGGGCCTGGGCATGCTGGGCGAAAACGGCATTGCACTGCTGTCGGCCGAAGTGCAGTACCAGGCGGACGAATGGCTGGATGACGAAGGCCAGTGGAACTTCCAGTTCGCCGACCGCTACCGCCAACGGGCCACGCCGCTGCACCCGGTGTACCTGCCGTCGCTGGCCAGTGACTTGATGCTCAGCGACCAGCAGAACCGCCTGCTGCGCGAATTCCTCAGTGGCATCGACGAGTCTGTGGCTGTGCAAGGTTTCGCCGGCACCGGCAAGACCTTCCTGATTCACCAGTTCGCCCGGCTGCTGGAGCCACAGCGCACCTTGCTGCTGGCCTTGACTGAAGGCCAGTTGCGCGCGCTGCAGGCGCGGGTCAAGGACGCTGCCGCCTATACCGCGCTGACCTTCGGCCAACTGGCTGACGAGCTGCTCAACCGTGACCTCACCAGCAACGGCTGGCGATTGCGCGATCCGTACCGCACCAAGCTGTCCTGGCGCCCCCAGGAAGCGCAAGTGGTGCGCTGGCTGTCCATCCCAGATATCGGCCCGCTCGCAGCGCGTGATGTGGTTGCCTTGTGCATCCGCGCCGTGCGCACGTTCTGCCACAGTGCCGATACCCAGCTTCAGCTGCACCACTTGCCCTGGGCCGGGCCTGGCACCTCGCCGCTGGATCAGGAGGTGCTGCTGGAAAAGGCACGCCTGTACTGGCAAGAGCTGATTCGCCCGTCGGCGCGGGACATTCAGCTGCCGGTGCGTGACTACCACCGGGTCAAGCTGCTGTCGCTGACCGAGCATGTCATCGACAGCCGTTACACCCATGTCATCGTCGACGAAGCCCACGAGCTGTCGGCACCGATGCTGGCGGTACTCGATCGCAGTCCGCAGTCGATCATTACCCTGGGTGACGAACTGCAAAACCTCAACGGCCTCAGCCCGCACCATGGCAGCTTCATCCGGCAACGCTGCATCGACCATTCACTGCGCGCCGGGCCGGCAATGGACAATGTGCTCAACCCGTTGATCCAGGCGCACCCGGCCACGATCCAGGCGGCCTTCAGTGGCAGCGCCGAGCACTACACCCGGGTCAGCTTCTTCGATACGGTGATGGTGCCGGAACAGCCCACGGCGCTTATCGTCGATGATGAATGGGGCCTGTTTGGCTGGTTCCAGCGCCTGACGCATCAGGGGGTGCCGTTCCTGTTGCTGAAAAGCGCCCGCAAGGACTTTGAGCTGTTCGTCGAGGACTGCATCGAGCTGTACCGCTACGGCACCCGGCCGCGCCACCCGATGCTGTTCCGCTATGCCAGCTGGCAGGCGCTGGAACAGGACAAGGGCGATGACAAAGCGTTCGTCGCCGTGGCCAACATGCTGCGCAAAGGCTACACGCCGGAGCACTTTGCCAAGGCCAAGAGCCGTTACCGCTGGGACAAGGCGCCGAAGCTGTTCCTGGGGCGAGTACGGGATGTGAAGAACATGGAGTTTGCCCGGGTGATGGTGTCGCCGGAGCTGATGGTGGCGCCACAGGTGGCGGGTAACCGCAATGAACGGGCGCGTATGCTGGCGGGGTTGTATACCGCCTGTTCGCGGGCGCGGCATGAACTGATCGTGCCGGGGGGGATGCTGGACTGGGTCAAGGACCAGGTGCGGGATTGACACATCTGGGGCTGCAAAGCAGCCCCAGGGTCATGAATCAGTTACGGTCCAGCCATACGGTCTGGGCATTGGTGAACTCGCGCACACCAAAGTGCGACAGCTCTCGGCCGAAACCGCTCTTCTTCACACCACCAAACGCCACGCGGGGGTCCGAAGCGCAGTAGCCGTTGATGAACACGCCACCGGTATCCAGTGCAGCGGTCATGCGTTCGGCCAGCGCATAGTCGGCTGTGTAGATGGTCGAGGCCAGGCCAAACTCGCTGTCGTTGGCCAGTTCCACGGCATGGTCGGCATCGCGTGCAGTGATGATCGCCGCTACCGGGCCGAACAGCTCCTGCTTGAACGCGGTCATGTCCGGGGTGACATTGGCGAACACGGTCGGCGCGTAGAAGTTGGCCACGCCTTCGACCTTGTTGCCGCCCAGCAGCAACGTGGCGCCTTCGGCCAACGTCGCCTGAACCTGGCCATCCAACTCGTCGCGCAGGTCATAGCGGGCCATCGGGCCGATATAGGTGTCGTCCTCCAGCGGGTTGCCGACTTTCAGCTGGCGAGTGGCTTCAACGAACTTGTGGGTGAACGCGTCGACGATGCTTGCTTCCACGATCAGGCGCTTGGCGGCGGCGCACACCTGGCCGGTGTTCTGGTAGCGGCCTATCACCGCGGCCTGGACGGCGGCATCCAGGTCGGCATCGGCCAGCACGATGAAGGGATCGGAGCCTCCCAGCTCCAACACGCACTTCTTCAGCGCGGCGCCGGCCTGTGCACCAATCGCCATGCCGGCACGCACGCTGCCGGTCAGGGTCACGGCGGCGATGCGCGGATCGTTGATGGCGCGGGTGACGCCATCCGGGGTCACGTTCAGCACTTCGAACACGCCTTCCGGCAGGCCGGCATCCTTGAACAGCTCAGCCATCAGGTAGGCGCTGCCCATCACGTTCGGTGCATGCTTGAGCACGTAGGTGTTACCCGCCAGAATTGCCGGCACGGCGCCGCGCAGCACCTGCCAGACCGGGAAGTTCCACGGCATCACGGCCAGGATCGGGCCAAGCGGGCGGTATTCGATACGGGCTTTTTCGACCTGCGTCGGCTCGGCGGCGAGCATCGCCGGGCCGTGCTCGGCGTACCAGCGGCAGAGGCCCACACACTTGCTGACTTCACCGCGAGCCTGGGCGATCGGCTTGCCAATTTCGCGGCTGATCATGTGCGCGAAAGCTTCAGCCTTGGCTTCGAGGGTGCCGGCCAGGGCCAGCAGGTACTCGCTGCGCTGACCCAGCGACACCTGGCGCCACTGGCGGTAGCCAACCTTGGCGCGTTGCAGCGCCGCTTCCAGTGCGGCGTCGGTGTCGAACGGGTAGGCGCCGATCTGCTCGCCGCTGTACGGGTCGAGGGAGATGGCGTGGGTCAGGCTGCTGATCGCGCTCATGGCGGGACACTCTCGATGTTGTTAATCAGTGAGGCCAGACTAGTGGGCTATGGCTTTAATGAAAACTGAATAATAATGAGCGAAACATTCACGTTTGGAGAATGGCTGTGGACCTGGTGCAACTGGAGATCTTCAAGGCTGTGGCAGAGCAGGGCAGCATCAGCGCCGCCGCGCAGCACATCCATCGGGTGCCGTCGAACCTGACCACGCGCATCAAGCAACTGGAGGAGGACCTGGGTGTAGAGCTGTTCATTCGGGAGAAGAGCCGCCTGCGCCTGTCGCCTGCGGGTTGGAACTTCCTCGAATACACCCGGCGCATCCTCGACCTGGTCCATGAGGCGCGGCTGACCGTGGCGGGTGAAGACCCGCAGGGCACCTTTGCCCTCGGATCGCTGGAAAGCACGGCGGCGGTGCGCATCCCGGCGTTGCTGGCCGCCTACAACCAACGCTACCCCAAGGTTGACCTTGACCTGTCCACCGGGCCCTCCGGGACCATGCTCGAAGGCGTGCTGTCTGGCCGCCTGGTGGCGGCGTTCGTCGACGGCCCGGTGCTGCACCCGACGCTGGAGGGCATACCGGTGTTCGAGGAAGAGATGATGGTCATTGCGCCGCTCAACCATACACCGGTGACCCGCGCGCAGGACGTGAACGGTGAAAGCATCTACGCCTTCCGCGCCAACTGTTCATACCGCCATCACTTCGAAAACTGGTTCGTGCAGGACCAGGCGGTACCGGGCAAGATTCACGAAATGGAGTCGTACCACGGCATGTTGGCCTGCGTCAGTGCAGGTGCCGGCCTGGCCATGCTGCCGCGCAGCATGCTCGACAATATGCCCGGGTGCAGCACCGTCAGCGCCTGGCCAATGTCGGAGGACTTCCGCTATCTGAAAACCTGGCTGGTATGGCGACGGGGTACGGTCTCGCGCAGTTTGAGCATGTTCGTGAAGTTGCTTGAAGAAGGCCGCGCAAGCTGATGTTTTCACTCGATAACCTGATTATCTGAAGTGCATTTCACCGACATGACCAGGCATCAGCACGAACACCCATTCGCTGGGAGGATCAGATAATAGGTAAGCCATCCTCGAAAGGAGGGTCGTACCATGCGTAACCATCACTATGCGCTCGGCGCTGCCTTGCTGATCACCCTGGCCCTGCCATGGACCCTGGCCGCCGCTGCCGACCTCAATGCCCCCATCGACATGCAGGCCGTGCAGTTGCAACCGCAGGAGCAGAATGGCGTGCGCTACCTGCAGGGCGGTATCGGCCAGGACGAGGCCAATGCCCTGCGCAAGACCACGGGTTATGACCTGCACGTAGAGCTTTCGACCGGCCCGGAAGGCAAGTTCCAGAGCGGGGCCACCGTCGATATCCAGAATGCCCAGGGCCAGCCCGTACTCAGTGTCAGCGATGCCGGGCCGCTGCTGTATGTGCAATTGCCTCCCGGCAAATACAAGGTCATTGGCAATGCCCAAGGCCAGGCAGTGCAGCAGTGGGCGACCGTCACGGGCAAGGCGCCCACGACCGTTAACCTTAACTGGCGTTGATGAAAAGTCGGGCAGGAGTACGCCTGTACTCCTGCCTGGGGTCAGGTTACGCCTCGCGAATTCCTGTGCCCGGCAGGCACATCTTTACCAAGTGATTTAGCCAATAGTGGCAATACACTTCCAACTTTCTGATTATCTGGACAATAATCAGAAAAGTATTACTTCGTATGACCGGTCTGGATGCACCGGTCAGCGCAAAACATCGAGGGGCTCAAGCCCCCGCTTGCCGTGTAGACCATCAGGAGAGTCGTTGATGAAAACCCGTCTAGCAGCTTCGCTGGCCGTAGCAGTGCTGGCCTTTGCCGGGGCCGATCTGGTCCAGGCTGCGCAGATATCAGGCGCCGTGGGCGCCACCGGCCAAGGTGACATGACGTACCGTATTGGCATGTCGTTCGACTGGGACAAGACATGGCTGGAAAGCAGCACCGGCCATGTGAGCGGTTACTGGGATGCGGCCTACACCTATTGGGAAGGTGGCGATGCCAGTGGTGCGCATTCGCTGTCGTTCAGCCCGGTGTTCACGTATGAGTTCAGCGGCTTTACCTACACGCCTTACATCGAGGCAGGGATTGGCCTGGCAGCGTTTTCAAAGACCGACGTGGGCGACCAGCGACTGGGGTCGGCGGTCAACTTTGAAGACCGTATCGGCTTTGGCCTGAAGTTGCCGGGAGAACAGAAGGTAGGCATCCGTGCCATGCACTACTCCAACGCCGGGATAAAGCAGCCAAACGACGGCATAGAGTCGTACTCGCTGTTCTACAGCACAGCGTTCTGAAATTTCGGGGCCACTGCGCGGCCCCGGCAATTCAGAAGGTATAGGAAACGCCGGCCTGCACCGTGCGCGGTGCGCCGGGGTATACGTAGCTGTTGAACGCGCCCTCGTCATACCCCTTGTTGAACACGTTCTTCACGTCCAGGTTCAACCGCACGTGTTCGTTTACCTTGTAGAACGTCAGCAGGTCAACCACGGTGTACTGGTCCATGTTGTAGGTGACCGCCTCGGTCTGACCATTCCGGTCATCCACATACTTCACCCCAAGTCCTAACCCAACACCTTTGGCAAAACCGTCCTGGAACTCATAAGTGTTGAGCAGGCTGAAGCTGTTGCGCGGGATGTTGGCCAGTCGCGTACCCGTCGGCAGGCGGTTGTCCTTGGTAACTTCGGCATCGACATAGGCGTAGCCACCGATTACCCGCCACTCAGGCGTGATATTGCCGGCGATGTTGATATCCAGCCCGCGGCTGCGCACTTCCCCGGCGGCCAAGCTGTAGTTGGTATTCACAGGGTCGCGCGTCAGTACGTTTTCCTTGACGATATGGTAGATCGCCGCGTCGACACTCAACTGGCGGTCGAGTGACTCCCATTTCACACCCAGCTCGTAGGATTTGCCCTTCTCCGGGTCGAAACCACCGCCACTGGCCGGCGTGCCCGTATTGGGTTTGAACGAACGTGCGGTGTTGGCGTAGACCGCCAGGGTATCGGTCAGGTCATAGATCAAGCCAAGGCGGGGTGTGACGCCGTTTTCGCCCTTGCTGAAATCGCCGGCATTGTTCAGCTTGTTGTCATAGTCATGCTCGAAACGCTCGAAGCGCACGCCTGCCAATGCCTTCAAACGCTCGGTCAGGGCCACTTGGTCCTGAATGAAGAACGCCCACGTCTGCAGGTTTTCCTTGTCCCAGGTGGTGGTGCGGTTCAGGGCCGGACGCGGCTGGCCCAGTACCGGGTTGTAGATGTCGATTGGGTAGGCTGCCGAGGAACGCTGGATGATCGAGTTGTAGTCGTAGTTCTCGTATTCGACCCCGGTCAACAAGGTATGGCTGAAATTGCCGGTGTCAAAATGCCCGGTCAGGTTCAGCTGCCAGTCGCGGTCGGTCCACTCCAGCTTGCGGTAGTTGAAGTTGCGCTGCAGCGTGCGTCCGTCTGCCGGTGCGCCGTCGGCTTCGACAGCGTTGCCCTTGAGCGAGCCATCGAGGAACTGGAACCCGCCAGCCAGCGACCAGTTGTCATTGAGCAGGTGCTCGAAACGCACTTGGGCCATGTTGTTGTCATTGTGCAGCAGGTTGTCGCTGCCTTTTTCCCAGATATAGGTATCGCGCGAGGCGCTGCCGGTCTGGGTGGGGTAGCGGGTCAGGCCGCGATCGAGGGGGTGGTTGTTGCGCATGAAATCGCCTTCGAAGGTGATCTTCGTGGCGTCATTGACCTGCCAGCTGATGACCGGAGCGACATCGTAGCGTTCGCTTTCGACATCGTCGCGGAAGCTGTCGCCGCCTTCACCCAGTACGTTCAGGCGGTAGGCCAGCGAGCCGTCCTGGCTCAGCGGCCCGGTGGCATCAAGGGTGGCACGGTGCATGCCCTGGTCGTCGAACTGGCTGCCAAGGGTGACCTTGGACTCGGGCAACGGCTGCTTGCTGACCACGTTGAACGTACCGCCGGGGTCGCCACGGCCGTACAGGCTGCTGGCTGGGCCACGGATGACCTCCAGGCGCTCGACGGTGTTGGCATCCGGAGCATTGGGGTAGCCGCGGTTGATCGGAAAGCCGTTGCGATAGAACTCGCCGGTCGTGAAGCCACGCACGGTGAAGGTTGTGAGGCCCTGGCCGCCGAAGTTGTTGGCGCGGCCGACACCACCGGCGTAGTCCAGGCCGTCCTGCAGGCGCGTGGCGCCCGTGTCTACCAGCACATCCTTGGGCACCACGCTGACCGATTGCGGGGTTTCGTGCAGCGCCGTGTCGGTGCGGGTGGCACTGGCCGAGCGGGTGGCCTTGTAGCCATCGACCGGGCCGTCGGCGCGTTCACCGTCGGCAGTACTGGTGATGCTCAGGGCCTGGAGTTCGATCTGGTTAGGGTCGCTGAGCGGTTCAGGCTCGGCAAAGGCCAGCGGGGAGACAGCATGAAGCACACAAAGCGAGACGAACGTGCGGCGCATCGACAGTACGGTCCTTGAATAGGGCGCTGAGGGGCTGGGTCGGGAAACGCCGCGAACATACTACGAATCATTATCAAATGCATTAATTTTGAGTGGCACTGGTGTACCAGATACCAGCGAAGATAAAGCGTCAGTGACAACAGTGCCTGCTGGGCACTGCGAAGGGGCCCACAGGTTAGAAGCTGCTCTGTGGGTGCAAGTGCCTCTTCGCAGTACAAGGTTATTCCTGCCTGGCCCCTGGGCAGGCTGCTGAAGCTCAGCGAACAGCCTTGATCGCCAGCACATTGCACAGCGGGTGTTCCAGCACATGCGCCGTTGTCCCGCCCAGGAATGTCTGCATGGCGTCATGCCTATGGCTGCCCATGACGATCACGTCCACCCGGTTGTGGCCGACGAACTGGGCAATGGCCCTGATCGCGGCCCCTTCGAGGAAGTGCCGGCGCTCCAGCGGGATCTGGTGATGGTCGCCCAGGCGGTTGAACGCCGCCCGCTGCGCGGTTCGCACACTGCTGTCGAAGCCGGGCATGGTGACCGTACCGGCGCCGAAGTCGGCGATGTGGGTCTTGGCTGCGTCGCACACATGCAGCAGGTGCAGTTCGGCGTTGCACTGCAGGGCCAGGTCATGGGCGCAGTGGATGACCTGCTCGTCCAGGTGCTCGCCAGCGCCATGGCTGTTCAGGTCCACCGCGGCGGCGATCTGCCGTGGCAGGGGCAGGCGAATGTCGCTGACCAGATGCACGGCGACCGGGCTGTCCTTGAGCAACTGCCAGTCCAGCGGCGTGACCAGCAGGCGTTTGAGTACGGGCTCGTGCTGTACGTCCTTGACCAACAGATCGCAGCCCAGCCGTTCGACCCGTTCCAGTACGCTGCCCAGCGGGTCGCGGGTCAACAACAGCTCGGTGGACACGTCCACTCCGGCATCGCTCAGCTGTTCGGCCTCATCCGCCAGCCATTGGCGGTTGTCGCTGAGCAGCCGCTCACGCTCACGACCATCGCTCATCAAGCCAAAGGTGTCGACGTCGTCGACGAACACATTGATATCCAGCAGGGCACCGCTGGACTCTGCCAACGCCGCCGCCCGTTGCAGCGCAGGCGTATGACGCATTTGCGGGCCGAGCATGACGAACAGACGTTTGAACTGGCTCATCGCACACCTCCACGTGTGGCAGCCCCCCGGTGACCTGATCATGTTCAGTCTAGACTGCCGCAGCGTACACCGGGGCGATGTGTCGGGTATGATGCGTGCCCCATCATTGTCACGAGGCCTGTCCCATGTCCCTGAGTGCTGAACAGATCGTTGAGTATCGCGCCTTTGCCGAGCAATTGGCCGATGCTGCCGCTGCAGCGATCGCGCCGTACTTCCGCGCCAGCCTGGATGTCGAGGACAAGGGCGGGCGTCTGTACGACCCGGTGACCGTGGCCGACAAGGCCGCTGAAGACGCCATGCGTGAGTTGATCCAGGCGCGTTACCCCGAACACGGCATTCTTGGCGAAGAGGCCGGCGTTGCGGTGGGCAGCAGCCCGTTGACCTGGGTGCTGGACCCGATCGATGGCACCCGCGCCTTCATTACCGGCTTGCCGCTGTGGGGCACCTTGATTGCCCTGAATGACGGTACCCGCCCCGTGCTGGGGGTGATGAACCAGCCGTTCACCGGCGAACGTTTCGTGGGTACCCCGGCAGGCGCCTGGCGCAGTGGCACGCCCCTGAAGACGCGTGCCTGCGCCGACCTGTCTGCCGCCACACTGATGTGCACCACGCCGGACATGTTCGACACCGCCGAGCGCAAGGCGGCATTCGAAGCGGTCGCCGGCAAGGCGCGGTTGATGCGTTATGGCGGTGATTGCTATGCCTACTGCATGCTGGCGTCGGGCTTTGTCGACGTGATTGTCGAAGCGAGCCTTCAGCCGTATGACGTACAGGCACTGATGCCGATCATCGAAGGGGCGGGTGGCGTGATCACGGCGTGGGATGGCAGTTCGGCGCAGGATGGCGGGTGCGTGGTGGCCTGTGGTGATCCTGCGCTGCATGCGCAGGTGGTGGAGATGTTGCGCCACGCCATGTGATCCGGGTTCGTCGCTCCTAGGCTCTTCGCGGGCGAGTCCCTTATTGTGGGAGCGGGTTCACCCGCGAAGAGGCCGCCACAGGTTTGCATTCTCTCCAGCCACCGCACTTTTTCCCATTTTCGGGCTCTATGCTTGGCCAGGCCGCGCTGACTCCCGGCGCAGCCGCCGAATATCGACCCGGTGCCGATGGTTGCAAGCTACGCGAATTTCCTCCCCCGCCTGCTACTGACAGGTGCCCTGGCATGCCTGTGCGCCTGTACGCAGCAGCAGGGCCGTGACATGGTCAACCAGCTCGGCAACGGCAAACCCAGCGAGCTGTTCCAGACAAGCGTCGACCGCCTGGCCACGCTGTCGATGCGCGACAACCTGCAAAGCCTGTACCTGCTGATGAACAAGCTGTACCTGCGCAACCCCAGCCAGTGGAAGATGTCTGGCTACCTTGACGCCGCCACCGCCGAGCGACAGATCCGCATCGCCATCGAACAGCGCCGGCCGCTGCCGCAACTGGGCAACCGCCGTGACCTGGCGGCATTGAGCTACGCCCTGAGCCCGGAGTTTCGCGGGGACCGGGTCGGCGCCTTCATCTACGCCATCGGTAGCATGCTGATCACCGCGCATGGTGGGCGTACCGAGTTCTACATGACCGATACCATCGATCCCCTGTTCGTAAACAATGCCGCGCGCAATATCGAGAAGGCAACATGGATGCTCAGCCAGCGGCAAGATGCCAATGGGGTGTTGCTGCTGTTCTCGAACGAAATCTCGGAGGAGGGCAGCAACCTGAGTTTTGCCGTTGAGTTCGGCAAGATCGTCGCGCGGCTGGACTTGCTGGCCGAGTTGCTGGATGAGCGTTATCGGCGCATAGGCTTGAATTACGCGCAAAGCCTGTTGCTGATGAACTTCCTGCCGGTGCAGTGAATGACGGTCGTTGCAGGAGCGCCTGGTCCGCCGTCACGTGCAGGCCACGCGAGTACCGGAAGATACTGTTCGATAAACGAACACGCATGACGCCGGACCTGTCCGCTATCCGCCCAGCCAATCCCATCGTTGCATTGCCCAACCCCCGCCTTTTTGCTGTAGTGTCCCTGTCCGCCGGCTGTCGCCTGCCCCTGCGACGCGCTGCCAGCCCGATAGAATGACCGTGATGACCGCAACCACAGCCCACAAGGCGGTAGGGCGCGGCGACCAGAACAATAACGATACCGAGTGCCTTGCCTATGGAAAGCCGCCTGCTGAGCGAGCGCAGTAGCGTGTTTCACCACGCCGATCCTTACGCTGTGTCCGATTATGTGAACCAGCATGTAGGCCAGCATTGCATCGGTCTGTCCCGCACCACCCACCCCCAGGCCAGCCTCAGCCATCGCAAGTTCGCCGAGCTCGACCTGTGCCGTATCAGCTACGGCGGCAGTGTTCGCGTGACGTCGCCCGCGCTGGAAACCATCTACCACCTGCAAGTCTTGCTCAATGGCAACTGCCTGTGGCGCGGGCACAAGCGCGAGCAGCACCTGGTGCCGGGCGAGCTGCTGCTGATCAACCCGGACGACCCGGTTGACCTCACGTACTCGGAAGACTGCGAGAAGTTCATCCTCAAGGTGCCGACCCGGCTGCTGGACTCGATCTGCGATGAACAGCGCTGGCAGCGGCCTGATGGGGGCGTGCGGTTCTTGCGCAATCATTACCGGCTGGATGAGCTGGATGGCTTCGTGAACCTGCTGGCCATGGTTTGTCATGAGGCGGAAGTGAGCGATTCGCTGCCCAGGGTGCAGGGCCATTACAGCCAGATTGTCGCCAGCAAGCTGCTGACCCTGATGAGCACCAATATCCGCCGCGAGAGCCTGAGTGCCCCGCAGGCCGGGCTAGAGCGCATTCTTGATTACATCGAACGCAACCTGAAACTGGAATTGTCGGCTGAAGTGCTGGCGGAGCAGGCTTGCATGAGTTTGCGCTCGTTATATGCCTTATTTGATCAGCAGTTGGGCACCACGCCCAAGCATTACGTGCGCCAGCGGAAACTGGACCGGGTGCATGCCTGCCTGAGCGACCCTACTTGTGGCGTGCGCAGTGTGACGGAACTGGCCCTGGATTACGGTTTCCTTCATCTGGGGCGGTTTTCCGAGGTTTATCGGCAGCAGTTTGGCGAGTTGCCTTCACAGACATTCAAGCGGCGCGCGTGACGGCGTTTGGCTTGTAGACCTGGCATTTCTGCCAGTTGCGAGCGCTTTGCTCTTAAACCACCATTAGTTCTATGCCGGACGAATGGTGACAGCCATGCAGCAGTCGCAGAAACAAATTTATTTCTACGCTCCCGAAGGACTTTCGCTGGTCAAATATGTTGGCGCAGAAGCTTCGGCTTTGGTGCGAGCAGCAGGCCGGACGCTGGCGCAGCGTGATGATGTCCAGGCAGCGCTTTACGCAGCGGATCTACAAGGCTCGGTTCAGGGATGCATTGGGCGAAATGCAACGAACCGGATGCACTACACGGCGTATGGCTGGGACAGCCAAAATACTGATGCATCAGCGTTTTTGCGATTCACCGGCCAGCGGAAAGACACTCTCACGGGGCACTATTTGCTGGGCGATGGATATCGCGCATTCAGCCCGGTGCTGATGCGGTTCAATGCGCCAGACAGCTTGAGCCCGTTCGGTGATGGGGGGGGCAATGCGTATTGTTATTGCAAGGGTGATCCAGTGAACATAGTGGATCCAAGTGGTCACGTTCCAAGTGGTCCCGTTGTCTATCCGCCCAGTAGCTTCATTGCGGGCGGTTTATTTACCAAGCGATGGGGACTTCGCTCGGCTGCATCATATCAGTGGGGTCAAAAAGCTCCGGCCTTGAAAACCCTCGGTGTGCAGAAGGCAGTGGATGAATTCGACAGTACCCTCCCAGCCAGGATAAAACACGCCAAAAGAAACCAATCGTGGCACCCAAATGACGTACAGCGACTAAAGCGAGCTGCTGGCTGGCTCCAAAGCAGAGCAAATCGTTTTGATCTGGCAGTAAAGCACTTTGAAAAGGAACGTCTCCCGGTGGATACCCAAGCAGCCCGGGAGACATTGCAGGAGGTGTTAAGTATCAAACAATGGGTTGATCGACACCTGATAGCTGCAAAAGGATTTTTAGAAAAGCGCGAGTTGTTTGAAGCATTGCCATTTTCTCAAGCGACCGAAAAAGTACCGAACATCCGTAAATCTGGATAACGTTCTGCACAATCCGGATAGTCCCCCGCCAGCCGTCTCCCTAACCTGACCAGGTCTAAACAATAACAAGGGAGACCCTGGCCATGTCCCTGGGATTCGACTACCTCAATGCCATGCTCGAGGACGACCGTGAAAAGGGCATCTACCGCTGCAAGCGGGAGATGTTCACCGACCCACGGCTGTTCGACCTGGAGATGAAACACATCTTCGAGGGCAACTGGATCTACCTGGCCCACGAAAGCCAGATCCCCGAGAAGAATGACTTCCTAACCCTGACCATGGGGCGCCAGCCGATTTTCATCGCGCGCAACAAGGACGGTGAGCTCAATGCCTTCCTCAACGCCTGCAGCCACCGCGGTGCCATGCTGTGCCGGCACAAGCGCGGCAACCGTTCCAGCTATACCTGCCCGTTCCACGGCTGGACCTTCAACAACAGCGGCAAACTGCTGAAGGTGAAAGACCCCAGCAACGCCGGCTACCCCGACAGCTTCAACTGCGACGGCTCCCACGACCTGACCAAGGTGGCACGCTTCGAGTCGTACCGGGGCTTTTTGTTCGGCAGCCTGAACGCCGACGTGAAACCGCTGGTCGAGCACCTGGGCGAGTCGGCGAAGATCATCGACATGATCGTCGATCAGTCGCCTGAAGGCCTGGAAGTGCTGCGCGGTGCCAGCTCGTACATCTACGAAGGCAACTGGAAGCTCACCGCCGAAAACGGCGCTGACGGCTACCACGTGAGCTCCGTGCACTGGAACTACGCCGCCACCCAGAACCAGCGAAAGCAGCGCGAGGCGGGTGACGAGATCAAGACCATGAGTGCTGGCGCCTGGGCCAAGCAGGGCGGCGGTTTCTACTCCTTCGACCACGGCCACCTGCTGCTGTGGACCCGTTGGGCCAACCCGGAAGACCGCCCGGCCTATGAGCGCCGCGACCAACTGGCCGCTGACTTCGGCCAGGCCCGTGCCGACTGGATGATCGAAAACTCGCGCAACCTGTGCCTGTACCCCAACGTGTACCTGATGGACCAGTTCAGCTCGCAGATCCGCGTCGCCCGGCCGATTTCGGTGAACAAGACCGAAATCACCATCTACTGCATCGCGCCGAAAGGCGAGAGCGCCGATGCCCGCGCCAAGCGTATCCGCCAGTACGAAGACTTCTTCAACGTCAGCGGCATGGCCACCCCGGACGACCTGGAAGAATTCCGCTCGTGCCAGACCGGCTATGGTGGCGGCACTGGCTGGAACGACATGTCCCGTGGCGCCAAACACTGGGTAGAAGGCGCCGATGAGGCGGCCAGGGAGATTGAACTCGAACCCCTGCTGTCGGGCGTGCGCACCGAGGACGAAGGCCTGTTCGTGCTGCAGCACAAGTACTGGCAGGACACCATGATCCAGGCCCTCAAGGACGAACAGCAGCTGATCCCCGTGGAGGCCGTGCAATGAGCCTGTATGAAACCGTGCGCGACTTCCTGTACCGCGAAGCGCGCTACCTGGACGATGCCCAGTGGGACCAGTGGCTGGAACTGTACGCCAGCGATGCCAGCTTCTGGATGCCGAGCTGGGACGATGACGACACCCTCACCGAAGACCCACAAAGCGAAATCTCGCTGATCTGGTACGGCAACCGTGGCGGCCTGGAAGACCGTGTGTTCCGCATCAAGACCGAGCGCTCCAGTGCCACCGTGCCCGACACCCGCACCTCGCACAACATCAGCAACATCGAGATCGTCGAGCAGGGCGAGGGCAGCTGCCAGGTGCGCTTCAACTGGCACACCCTGAGCTTCCGCTACAAGACCACCGACAGTTACTTCGGCACCAGCTTCTACACCCTCGACCTGCGCGGCGAGCAGCCGCTGATCAAAGCCAAGAAGGTGGTGCTGAAGAACGATTACGTCCGCCAGGTCATCGACATCTACCACATCTGATACTGGGTTTTTCGAGCATTGCCCGGTGCGTATTGTGACGCGCCGTGGCCCGGCTCGCCCGCGAGGTGCAACATGAGCTACCAGATCGCACTGAATTTCGAAGACGGGGTTACCCGTTTCATTGAGGCCACCGGTCAGGAAACCGTGGCCGACGCCGCTTACCGCCAAGGCATGAACATTCCGCTGGACTGCCGCGACGGCGCTTGCGGGACCTGCAAGTGCAAGGCTGAGTCCGGTCGTTATGACCTTGGCGACAACTTCATCGAAGACGCCTTGAGCGAAGACGAAATCGCCGAAGGCTACGTGCTGACGTGCCAGATGCGTGCCGAAAGCGACTGCGTCATCCGC
This sequence comes from Pseudomonas sp. CGJS7, assembly GCF_036961695.1. Classification (NCBI taxonomy): domain Bacteria; kingdom Pseudomonadati; phylum Pseudomonadota; class Gammaproteobacteria; order Pseudomonadales; family Pseudomonadaceae; genus Pseudomonas; species Pseudomonas sp. CGJS7. The sequence goes on from NZ_JBAMDI010000001.1 coordinate 51,823, forward strand.
ATCCCGGCTTCGTCGCAGCTGTGCAAGACCGAGCAGGCCACTTTCGAGGCCGCCATCAGCGATGTGCGCCAACTATCGGTCAGCACCATTGCCCTGTCGATTAAGGGTGAGGCCCTGAGCCGTCTGGCCTTCCTCCCGGGGCAGTACGTCAACCTCAAGGTGCCGGGCAGCGAGCAGAGCCGGGCCTACTCGTTCAGCTCGCTGCAGAAGGACGGCGAAGTCAGCTTCCTGATCCGCAACGTACCGGGTGGGCTGATGAGCAGCTTCCTGACCAACCTTGCCAAAGCCGGCGACAGCCTGAGCCTGTCCGGGCCGCTGGGCAGCTTCTACCTGCGGCCGATCCAGCGCCCGCTGTTGCTGCTGGCCGGTGGTACCGGGCTGGCACCGTTCACCGCGATGCTGGAGAAGATCGCCGAGCAGGGCAGCGAGCACCCGCTGCACCTGATCTACGGCGTGACCAACGACTTTGACCTGGTCGAACTCGACCGCCTGCAAGCGCTGGCGGCACGTATCCCCAACTTCACCTACAGCGCCTGCGTCGCCAACCCGGACAGCCAGTACCCGCAGAAGGGCTATGTCACCCAGCACATCGAGCCACGCCACCTCAATGACGGCGATGTGGATGTGTACCTGTGCGGCCCGCCACCCATGGTGGAAGCGGTCAGCCAGTACGTGCGTGATCAGGGCATTACCCCGGCCAACTTCTACTACGAGAAGTTTGCGGCGGCGGCCTGACAGCCCCTCTGCTTCAAAGCAATACGCCGACCCTGTGGGAGCGGACGAGCCCGCGAAGCAGGCTGCGCGGTGGATGGCACGGGCTTCGCCCGTGTTCGCGGGCAAGCCCGCTCCCACAGTGATCGCGCAGCCTTTCCGACTTTGAGCAAGACAATTGCTGCCACAGGGTCTCTCGCGAACTGGAGATTTACATATGAACAACAGATTCCAAGGCAAGGTTGCCCTGGTCACCGGTGCCGCCCAAGGCATCGGCCGTGGCGTGTGCTGGCGGCTGAAGGCTGAAGGCGCGCAAGTGGTGGCGGTAGACCGTTCCGAGCTGGTCCACGAACTGGCTGGCGAGGGCATGCTCACCCTCACCGCCGACCTGGAACAACACGCCGATTGCGCCCGGGTCATGGCCAGTGCGGTGGAAACCCATGGCCGCCTGGACATCCTGGTCAACAACGTGGGCGGCACCATCTGGGCCAAGCCCTTCGAACACTATGAAGTCGAGCAGATCGAGGCCGAGGTGCGCCGCTCGCTGTTCCCCACCCTGTGGTGCTGCCACGCCGCGCTGCCGTACATGCTCGAACGTGGCAGTGGCGCCATCGTCAATGTCTCGTCCATCGCTACCCGCGGCGTCAACCGTGTGCCTTACGGCGCAGCCAAGGGTGGCGTCAACGCGCTCACTGCCTGCCTGGCCTTCGAAACCGCCGGCCGGGGCATCCGCGTCAACGCCACTGCGCCCGGCGGCACCGAAGCACCGCCCCGGCGGGTACCGCGCAACAGTGCAGAGCAGACCGAGCAGGAAAAGCGCTGGTACCAGCAGATCGTCGACCAGACCCTCGACAGCAGCCTGATGCACCGCTACGGCAGCATCGACGAGCAGGTGGGGGCCATTCTGTTCCTCGCGTCCGACGAAGCCTCGTACATCACCGGCGTGACCCTGCCGGTAGGAGGCGGCGACCTGGGCTGAACCGCAACCTCAAGGCAAAAGCTTTCTTCCACAACAAAAACAAGAGCGACAGATGCCATGCGAACCCTTGATGTACACCCGATCATCGACAATGCGCGCTTTACCCCGTTTCACTGGATGGTCATGGCCTGGTGCGGCCTGCTGCTGATTTTCGACGGCTATGACCTGTTCATCTACGGTGTGGTACTGCCGGTCATCATGAAAGAGTGGGGCCTGACCCCGCTGCAGGCTGGTGCATTGGGCAGCTATGCGCTGTTCGGCATGATGTTCGGCGCCCTGGCCTTCGGCAGCCTGGCCGACCGCATCGGGCGCAAGAAGGGCATTGCCATCTGTTTCGCCTTGTTCTCGGGGGCGACCATCCTCAACGGCTTTGCCAGCAGCCCGAGCGAGTTTGGCATCTACCGCTTCATCGCCGGCCTGGGCTGTGGCGGCCTGATGCCCAACGCCGTGGCACTGATGAACGAATACGCGCCCAAGCGCCTGCGCAGCACGCTGGTGGCGATCATGTTCAGTGGCTATTCGCTGGGCGGCATGCTGTCGGCAGGTGTCGGCATCTTCATGCTGCCGCGTTTTGGCTGGGAGTCGATGTTCTTCGCCGCAGCGGTGCCTCTGCTGCTGTTACCGGTGATTCTTTACTACCTGCCTGAATCCATCGGCTTCCTGGTGCGCCAAGGCCGTATCGAGGAAGCACGCACACTGCTCAAACGGCTGGACCCGGACTGCGATGTCCAGGCCGATGATGTGCTTCAGGCGGCCGACCGCAAAGGCAGCGGCGCTTCGGTGCTGGAACTGTTCCGCAATGGCCTGGCGATTCGCACCCTGGCCCTGTGGGTTGCGTTCTTCTGCTGCCTGCTGATGGTCTACGCACTGAGTTCCTGGCTGCCAAAACTGATGGCCAACGCCGGCTACAGCCTGGGCTCAAGCCTGTCATTCCTGCTGGCACTGAACTTTGGCGGCATGGCCGGGGCGATCCTCGGCGGCTGGCTGGGTGACCGCTACAACCTGGTCAAGGTGAAGGTGGCGTTCTTCATTGCCGCCGCACTGTCGATCAGCCTGCTGGGGGTGAACAGCCCGATGCCGGTGCTGTACCTGCTGATCTTCATTGCCGGCGCCACCACCATTGGTACGCAGATTCTGCTGTACGCCGGCGCTGCGCAGATGTACGGCCTGTCGGTGCGCTCTACCGGCCTGGGCTGGGCCTCGGGCATTGGCCGTAATGGCGCCATCGTCGGCCCGCTGCTGGGCGGTGCGCTGATGGGCATCAACCTGCCACTGCAACTCAATTTCATCGCCTTCGCCATCCCTGGCGCCATCGCCGCGCTGGCCATGGCCGTGCACCTGGCCAGTGGTCGGCGCCACGCCCAGACCCTGGCGGCGCAGGCCTGAACCGAACAGAACAAGACGAGGTAACCCCCATGACCGTGAACATTTCCCATACTGCCGAGGTACAGCAGTTCTTCGAGCAGGCCGCAGGCTTTGGTAATGCGGCCGGCAACCCACGCCTCAAACGCATCGTGCAGCGCCTGCTGCAGGATACCGCGCGGCTGATCGAAGACCTGGACATCAGCGAAGACGAGTTCTGGCACGCCGTCGACTTCCTCAACCGCCTGGGCGGTCGCGGCGAAGCCGGGCTGCTGGTGGCGGGGCTGGGCATCGAACACTTCCTCGACCTGCTGCAGGATGCCAAGGACCAGGAGGCAGGGCGCGTTGGCGGTACTCCACGCACCATCGAAGGCCCGTTGTACGTGGCTGGCGCACCGATTGCCCAAGGTGAAGTGCGCATGGACGATGGCAGCGAGGAGGGCGTGGCCACGGTGATGTTCCTGGAAGGCCAGGTGCTGGACCCGCACGGACACCCGCTGCCGGGTGCCACGGTCGACCTGTGGCATGCCAATACCCGTGGTACCTACTCGTTCTTCGACCAAAGCCAGTCGGCGTACAACCTGCGTCGGCGCATCGTTACAGATGCCCAGGGGCGCTACCGTGCGCGCTCCATCGTGCCATCGGGCTATGGCTGCGACCCGCAGGGGCCAACCCAGGAATGCCTGGACCTGCTGGGCCGTCATGGCCAGCGCCCGGCGCATGTGCACTTCTTTATCTCGGCGTCAGGGTACCGGCACCTGACCACGCAGATAAACCTGTCGGGGGACAAGTACCTGTGGGATGACTTTGCCTATGCCACACGGGATGGGCTGGTCGGGGAGGTGGTGTTCGTCGAAGGGCCGGAGGGTCGGCATGCCGAGCTGAAGTTCGACTTCCAGTTGCAGCAGGCCCAGGGCGGTGCCGATGAGCAGCGCAGCGGGCGGCCGCGGGCTTTGCAGGAGGCCTGATCCACCGCGTGGGCTGTTTCGCGGGCATGCCCGCTCCCACAGGTGAAGCCTGTGCAGTCGTTGTTGGAGCGGGCATGCCCGCGAAACAGCCAACACCCAAACAAGAGCCCGCCACAAAGGCCGGCCGCTGGCTTGCGAGAAGCTTCATGAATACGCTGATCAAGGACTGCTCTGTGTCGGCCATCGTCGCTGGCAGCATTGCCACGACGATCTCCTACGCCGGCCCGTTGGTGATCATTTTCCACGCCGCCGAAGCGGCCGGCCTGTCGCACCAGCAGTTGTCATCCTGGGTCTGGGCCGTGTCCATGGGCAGTGCGGTGCTCGGTGCGCTGCTCAGCCTGCGCTACCGCGTGCCGGTAGTGATTGCCTGGTCGATCCCGGGGTCGGCCCTGTTGGTCACCGCCTTGCCGCAACTGGGCCTGGAGCAGGCCGTGGGTGCCTACCTGGTGGCCAACCTGGTCCTGCTGCTGATCGGCATCAGCGGGGCCTTCGACCGCATCATCGCGCGCCTGCCGGGCTCTATCGCTGCCGGTATGCAGGCCGGGATCCTGTTCAGCTTTGGCATCGAAGTGTTCCGCGCCTTGCCGGTGCAACCGCTGCTGGTACTGGCGATGTTCGTCACCTACGTGCTGATGCGTCGGGTGCAGCCGCGCTATGCAGTGGCTGCGGTGCTGGGCGTGGGCATGCTGGTGACCGTGGCCAGCGGTACGTTGCGCAGCGAGGCACTTGTGCTGGAACTGGCCTCACCTCAGTGGATCACCCCCCAGTTCAGCCTGGCGGCGGTATTCAGCCTGGCGCTGCCGATGGTGCTGGTGGCGCTGACCGGGCAATTCATGCCGGGTATGGCGGTACTGCGCAACGCTGGCTACCCCACGCCGGCCAGCCCGCTGATCAGCGCCAGTGCCCTGATCGGAGCGCTACTGGCGCCGTTCGGTTGCCACGGGCTGAACCTGGCGGCGGTTACCGCCAGCCTGTGCACCGGCCATGAGGCCCATGAAAACCCGCAACGGCGTTATGTGGCGGCGGTGGCTGGCAGTGCGTTGTACCTGCTACTGGGCATTGCCGGGGCCACCTTGATGTCGCTGTTCGCCGCCTTTCCCGCCGTACTGATCGCTGCCCTGGCCGGTTTGGCCCTGTATGGCGCCATCAGCGAAGCCTTGGTCCGCAGCCTGGCAGAACCGGCCGAGCGCGACGCCGGGCTGTTCACCTTCCTGGTCACCGCTTCGGGGGTGGCTTTTCTGGGCCTGTCGGCAGCGTTCTGGGGGCTGCTGTTCGGCCTGCTGGCGCACGCGCTGCTGAGGCTGCGCCAGCCACGTGCCCGGGAGGTGCTGCGCCGTACCCCATGAACTGCCGTGTTTCCAACGCTTTACCCATAAAAACAAGATCAAGAGAGCTTCGGAATGAACCACACCCCTTGCGTTGCCCTGGGCCTGACATTGCTCAGCCAGCCACTGCTGGCTGCCGAAGGCGGCTTCTTCGAGGACTCGAAGGCCACCCTGAGTGCCCGTAACTACTACTTCAGCCGCGATTTTTCCGACATTGTCGGGGCCAACAAACAGTCCAAGGCCGAGGAGTGGGCCCAGGGTTTCATCCTCGACTTCAAAAGTGGCTACACCCCGGGCCCCGTCGGTTTTGGCGTGGACGCCCTGGGCTTGCTGGGCATCAAGCTGGACAGCAGTCCAGACCGCACCAACACCGGCCTGTTGCCGGTGCATGGCGACGGCCGCGCTGCCGACGAGTACAGCCGCCTGGCGCCGACCTTCAAGGCCCGGATATCAAAAACCGAACTGCGTGCAGGTGAACTGCAACCGAACCTGCCGGTGCTGACCTTCAGTGATATTCGCCTGTTGCCACCCACCTATCAGGGCGTGAGTTTGAGTTCGTCGGAAATCGACGGGCTGACTATGCAGGCCGGGCACTTGAAAAGCACCCACCTGCGCAACGAAGGTGGCGACGGCAAGATGAACGCGATGCTCGGCCATGTGCCGATGCGACAGGCCGAAAGCGACGCGTTCAACTACGTGGGTGGGGATTATGCGTTCAATGCCAACCAGAGCAGCGTCAGCCTTTGGTACGGTCAGCTGGAGGACATCTACCAACAAGGCTTTGTTGGCCTGAAGCACAGCAAACCCGTCGGCGACTGGGTACTCAGCGCCAACCTGGGTTATTTCACCGCGCGTGAGCAAGGCGATGCGCTGCTGGGCAACATCGACAACCAGGCGTTCTTCTCGCTGTTCACTGCCCGGCATGGCGGGCACAGCTTCCATGCCGGCTACCAGGGCATTTATGGCGATAGCCCGTTCCCACGGGTATTCGCCAACATCTCGCCGTTGGGCAACGAGGTGCCGACCTATGAGTTTGCCTACACCGACGAACGCTCGTACCAGGTGCGTTACGACTACAACTTCGCCGCCATGGGCGTGCCGGGCCTGACAGCGACCGTGCGCTACATAACCGGTAACAATGTCGATACCGGGCTGGGTTACGAAGGGCGTGATCGCGAGCGTGATCTGGATATCGGCTATGCGGTGCAGAGCGGGGCACTGAAAGGGTTGGGGATACGGGTGAGGAACGCCATGGCGCGCTCCAACTACCGCAGTGATATCGACGAGAACCGCCTGACGCTGGTGTACACCTGGCAGCTGTTCTGAGCCATCCAGAAGAATTGCGCATCAGGGGTGTATGGGGGTAGCGTGCGGAAACGACTCTTTCAGGAATCCCCACCTTGGACTCCATCACCCAAGCCGTACTTGGCGCGGCGCTGCAAGGGACCGTGCTCGGGCGCATCCAGGGCCGACGCTCGCTGCTGTATGGTGCAGCACTGGGCACGCTGCCGGACCTGGATGTGATCATTCGCTATGCCGACCCGGTGTCGCAGATGACTTATCATCGCGGCTTCTCCCACTCGTTGTTCGTGCTCACCGGCCTGGCCTTGCTGTTGGCCTGGCTGGTCAACAGGCGCTGGCCCGGCAAGGGGTATACCTTGCCCAGGCTTTTTTTGGCGTTCTGGCTGGTATTGGTAACCCATCCGGTGCTCGACGCCTTTACGGTTTACGGCACGCAGTTGTTCTGGCCTTTGCACACCACCCCGGAAAGCTGGGCGGCGGTGTTCATTATCGACCCGGTCTACACCGTGCCGCTGCTGGCTGCGGTGGTCTTCACCCTCATGAAGGGCGTGACCCGCAGCGCTACCCGCCTGCTGACCATGGCCCTGGTGTTCAGTACCTGCTACCTGGGTTTCGGCCTGGCGGGGCGCATGGCTGCCGAACAGCGCTTCCAGTCGGCACTGGACCAGCAAGGTATCGTCGTGAGCGAGGTGCGTGCCGTGCCGATGGCATTCAACAGCCTGGTCTGGCGGGTGCTGGCCAAGACCCCGGATGGCGATTACTACGAAGGCATCAGCAGCGTGCTCGACCAGCAACCACCCGAAATGCAACGCTTGTCGCGCAACCTGGAACTGGCGCAAGCACTGAACGATGACCCGTTGCACCAGCGCTTGCGCTGGTTCACCAATGACTGGCTGCGTTATGACCAGATTGGCGACGCACTGGTGGTCACCGACCTGCGCATGGGAATCCCGGGGAATTACACCTTTCGCTTCAACATGGCTCAGCGCGATCATCAAGGGCAGTGGATGGTCGGTGTGCCTTCGGCGTGGCGAGGCAGCGGGCCTGGCTCGCTGTTCAACGCTCAAGAGCTGATGCTTATCTGGCGACGCATTGTCGACCAGCAGCCGCCGCTGCCGCTGGCTAACTGGACAGATCGCTACCTCTGGCAAACCGAAGCTGCAAGGCAGCCCCAATAGATCAGGAACCTTGCATTGCCTGAAATTGCACCCATCTATGGCGGTTCGATCAGCGTCAGGAAAACACCATGGAACCCAATCGCTTCGGCGACATCGCCGCCTTCGTCAGCGCCGCGAAGGCCGGCAGCTTCACCGCCGCTGCTGCCAGCCTGGGCCTGACCCGTTCGGCGGTGGGCAAGAGTATCGCCCGCCTGGAGGCCCGCATGGCGGTGCGTCTGCTCAACCGCACTACGCGCAAGCTGAGCCTGACCGATGAAGGCCTGGTGGCGTTCGAGCGCTGGCGGCAGATTCTGGATGACCTGGACGAGGTCGAAAGCACCATGGCCCTGCGCCGGGGCAAGCCCACTGGCACCCTGCGTCTGACCGCGCCGTTGTCGCTCGGGCAGCGCCATGTCCTGCCGGTCCTCGACCAGTACCTCAAGCAATGGCCCGAACTGCGGGCGGATATCCGCTTCACCGACCGTTTCGTTGATCTGGTCGAAGAGGGTGTGGACGTCGCCGTGCGCATCGGTGCACCCAAGGAAGATTCGCAATTGCTGACGCGCACCGTCGCCTGGCAGCAGTTCGTGACCTGTGCTTCGCCTGCGTATCTGGAGAAGCGCGGTGTACCGCAGATGCCCGGCGACCTCTATGGCCATGACAAGATCGCCTTCCTGGCGGGCGAGAAGGCCATGCCCTGGCGCTTTCACACAGAAGCGGGGCTGCACCTGTGCGAAGATCCCGGGCGGCTGAACATCGACAGTTCCGAAGCCATGCTTGACGGCGCCCGGGCCGGTTTCGGCCTGATTCACCTGCCTACCTATATCACCGGTGACGACCTGCGCGCTGGCAATCTGGTGGAAGTACTGCACGCCTACCGCCCCCCGGCAGACCCCATTCGCATCGTCTACCCAAGCAAGCGCCACCTGTCCCCTCGGGTACGCGGCTTCATCGACTTGTTGGTGGCCAGCTGGGAGCCAGGCGTGCCTTGGGAATACTGATTGGGGAATGCCAGGCCCCTATGCCGGGCCTGAAACTGGGTTTATCGCTGGCGGCGCAGCATGGAAACTGGCAGCCACTGATAATCCCTCTGGAGACCCCATGACTGCACTGTCCGTACTGGATCTGGTCATGATCGGCGAAGGCAAGACCTTCGCCGACGCGATCGAAGAATCCCGCCAGCTGGCGCGGCATGTCGAGCAACAGCACTACAGCCGCTACTGGATCGCCGAGCACCATGACATGCCGGGCATTGGCTCGGCTGCCACGTCGCTGGTGATCAACGAAATCGCCAACGCCACCCGACACATTCGTGTGGGTGCTGGCGGCATCATGCTGCCCAACCATGCGCCGTTGGTGGTGGCCGAACAGTTTGGCACCCTCGATACATTGCACCCAGGCCGTATCGACCTGGGCCTGGGCCGTGCGCCAGGCACGTCCGGGCCGACCGTGCGGGCATTGCGCGGCGCCGCGCCAGAGCGTGATTTCAGCCAGGACATCGCCGAGCTGCGTGATTACCTGGCGGATAACGGCAAACGCCGGGTGCGCGGCGTACCGGGTGCGCACGATGTGCCAGTGTGGATCCTCGGTTCCAGCCTGTTCGGTGCTGACCTGGCGGCGAAGCTGGGCCTGCCTTATGCCTTCGCCTCGCACTTTGCCCCGCGTTACCTGCTGCAAGCCATTGCCCATTACCGCGCCAACTTCCAGCCTTCCGCGCAACTGGCCAAACCCTATGTGATGGTTGGCATGAACCTGTTCGCCGCTGCCAGCGATGCTGAGGCGCACTACCTGGCCAGCTCCCACCGCAAGTGGATGCTGGACCTGCATGTCGGGCGCTTTGGCTTGCTGCCCAAGCCGCAAGAGGGTTACATCGAACGCTTGCCGGACCACGAGCGCGCCGTGCTCGATCAGGTGATGGCCTGCACCGTAGCCGGAGGGCCCGAACGGGTGAGGGAAGGGCTGCGCTCGCTGATCGAGCAGACCGGGGCGGACGAGCTGATGATCGACTGCCGCATCCATGACCCCCTGGCGCGGCAGCGGTCACACGCCTATGCCGCGCAGGCGCTGGCTGAACTGGGCTGACACGACAAAAAACGGGCGCCCGCAAGAGCGCCCGTTTTTGCATCAAGCCTGCTTCAGGAACGGATAATCCGTATACCCTTCAGGCCCATTGGCATAATCGAACTTCGCCCGGTGCTCATTCAGCGGCGCTTGCAGCCGCAGACGCTCCACCAGGTCGGGGTTGGCAATGTAGGCGCGCCCGAACGCCACGGCATCGATCAAACCCCGCCCGATGAGGTCTTCGCCTTTCTCGGCGGTGTAGGCACCGGCCGCGATGATCACCCCGGGGTAGGCGGCGCGAATGGCCTGGCGGAACTCGTCACGCAGTGGCTTGCCACCGGCCCAGTCCGGCTCGGACAGGTGCAGGTAGGCGAGGTTGCGCTTGGCCAGTTCGCGGATCAGGTACAGGCCGGCGGCTTCCTGGTCTTCGCCATTGTCCACACCATTGAAACCACCCAACGGGAACACGCGAATACCGACTCGGTCGGCGCTCCAGTTGGCAATGGCCGCGTCCACCGCCTCCAGCACAATGCGCGCACGGTTTTCAACGCTGCCGCCGTAGCGGTCTTCGCGCTGGTTGGCACTGGGGGTGAGGAACTGGTGCAGCAGGTAACCGTGGGCGGCGTGCAACTCGATGAAGTCGAAGCCGGCTTCACGGGCGTTGAGCGCGGCCTGGCCAAAGTCTGCGACGATGCCAGCGATCTCCGCTTCGCTGAGCGCCCGGGGGGCGGAGGTTTCCACGCGCGTCAGGTTGCCTTGCGCGTCACGCAGGGTGGTGCGTGCATCTGCCGGCAGTGCCGAAGGGGCCACGGGTGCCTTGCCGCCAGGTTGCAGGGAGGTATGCGACACACGCCCGGTGTGCCACACCTGCACGGCGCTGTGGCCGCCATCGGCATGGATGCCTTCGTTGATGTGCTTCCAGGCAGCGATCTGTTCGGCGCTGTGAATGCCGGGCGAGCCCGAATAGCCCTTGGCCTGGAAGGAGATTTGCGTGGCTTCAGTGATGATCAGCCCAGCACTGGCACGCTGACGGTAGTACTCGGCCATCAGCGCGGTGGGTACATCACCCGGCTCCAGGCTGCGCAGGCGGGTGAGGGGGGCCATGAATACGCGGTTGGGCAGGGTGAGTGGGCCGATTTGCAGCGGTTGCAAGAGTTTCATTGCAGCTCCAGAGGTGGAAAACCAATGGTGCGCACGATACCGGGGTGATTGGGGAAAGGGGGGACCGGGAGCCCGGCTCAGGGCTCCCCAATGCGTCAGCTGCGTGCCAGCCGCCCACTCACATAATGCGCCACGTCATTGAAGCCCGGCGTGGACGCATGCCCTGGCGTTACCAACGAATCGATGAATGCCTCATCCTCCGCGGTAATCTTCACCGCCAATGCGCCGCCATAGGTATCCCACTGCTCCTCGGTCCGCGGCCCGACAATCGCGGAACTGACCCATTGGTTATTCAACACCCAGGCAATGGCGAATTCGACAATACCCACCCCCTTGGCCTCTGCATACGTCTGAATCTGCCGGGCAATGGTCAGCGACTCCTGGCGCCACTCCACTTCCATGATGCGTTTGTCCTGCCGCCCTGCGCGGCTACCGGCATCCGGCACCGCGCCCGGCGCATACTTGCCACTGAGCACGCCCCGGGCCAGCGGGCTGAAGGGTACGACGCCCAGACCATGGGCGGCGGCGGCCGTGAGCTGTTCGGGCTCGGCCTGACGGTTGACGATGTTGTACAGCGGCTGGCTGACTACCGGCCTGGGCACACCGAGGCGCTCGGCAACATGGCAGACCTCGGCAATGCGCCAACCACGGAAATTGGACACCCCCCAGTAGCGGATCTTGCCCTGGCGCAACAAGTCGCCAATGGCCTGCACGGTCTCTTCCAGCGGTACCCTGTGGTCTTCGCGGTGCAGGTAGTAGATGTCCAGGTAGTCCATGCCCATGCGGGTCAGCGTGGCATCCACGGCATTGAAGATGTGCTTGCGCGACAACCCGCTGCGGTTAGGCAGGCCGTCGGCCGGGCCGAAACCGACCTTGCTGGCGACGATCCAATCATGGCGATGGCGCGCCACGGCTTCACCGACGATTTCTTCCGAGCGCCCGGCGTTGTACACGTCGGCGGTGTCGATGAAGTTGATGCCTTGGTCCCAGGCCTTGTCGATGATGCGCAGGGCATCCTCGGTACTGGTCTGCTCGCCGAACATCATGCTGCCCAGGGTAAGGGCGGAAACCTGCAGGCCACTGTGGCCGAGGGGGCGGTAGATCATGCGCGTGGGTCCTTATGCAGTCGGCTGACCTACCTGTTTTACACACAACCGGGAAGCATTGAAAGGCGCCCCTCAGCCAATGAGCGCCAAAGCCTCCTGCAGGCTCAAGGGGCGCTTCAGGCGTTGCGACAGCGTTGCCATGGCATCGGAGTAACCCTTGGCGATAACGGCCTCGACGCGCTCATCCACACACTGCAGGGCAACGAAATCGCCTTTTTCCGGCTCACCGACGAATTCGATGCGGTTCCAGTCCCTGGCATGGCCTAACACTTCATAGGTACGGCCATGCTGGTAGGTCCAAAAGAACGGTACATCGGCATAACGGCGTTGTTCGCCAAGCATGTTGGCGGCGGCGATAACCCCGTGTTGCTGGGCCAGGCGCCAGTGCTCGATGCGCACCGGGCGCCCCGTGAGCGGGAACGTGGCGATGTCACCGGCGGCCCACAAACCGTCGGCTGCGCGCATTTCTGCGTCGACCCTCACCGATTTGTCTTCGCCAAGCGGCACGCCTTGAAGGAACGCGGTGGCGGGCTTTACCCCGGTGCCGAGCAGCACCAAGGGGGTCTGCAGCCGTTCACCATTGGCCAGTTGCACCGCTTCGACCTTGTCCAGGCCTTCGATCCGCTCGACCTCGGTGGGGCCGTGGAAGGTGATGCCTTTTCGTTCATGCAGCGCGCGAATGCAGCGCCCGATCCGCTCGCCCAACTGTCGGGCCAGAGGGACTTCGTGGCGCGAGACCACGTGCACCTGCAAGCCATACTTGCGCAATGCCGAGGCTGCCTCCAGGCCGATGAAGCCATCACCGACGATGACCACCGGTTGGCCAGGCTCGGCTGCGTCGAGCAACTGTGCAGCATCTTCCAGCGAGCGGAGGGTGAACACCCCGGGCAAGTCGGCACCGGTAATGTCTGGGCGCAGTGCTTTACCGCCGGTTGCCAGCAGGCAGGCGTCGTAATCGATCTGCTGACCATCGGCGAGGGTGACCTGGCGCTTCTGGCTGTTCAGGGTGCGCACCTTGCCGTACTTGCGCTCCAGCTGGCCCTTGCGCAGGGCGTCGGCTTCGAGCAGCGCGGGGACCTCATCGGGCGGCATCTGCCCGGCAATCACGAATTTGCTCAGTGCTGTGCGATCGTAGGCCGGCTGGCGCTCCTGGTCGATCCATACCAGCCTGCCCGCGAAGCCATGAGCCAGCAGCGTGGCGACGGCGGCGCTGCCGGCGGCCCCGGCGCCGACCACCACAAAACAGCGGGCATCGCTGTGCCTGGGCGGTTCGGTTGCCGACAGGGGCTGGTCATCGACCCAGACTTCATCGCCCTTGATCCACGCCTTGTAGCGGCGCAGGTCGGCGAGTGCAGGCGGCTCACAAACCACGCCGTCGTCAACGGCGAACGCAGCTTTGTGCCAAGGGCAGACCAGCAGGCCACCGCAGACTACGCCTTCGTCGAGTGGGGCCCCGGCATGGGGGCAGTTGCCCTGATAAGCGTGTACCTGCTCCCCTTGGCGGACGAGGATGAGTTCTTCGCTACCGGCCTGCACGCGCAGGGGGCGGTGTTCGTCGAGCTGGGCCAAGCGGGCCACGGCGTACTGGGTCATGGGGGCTTCTCCAAAGGGGCCTTTGGAACCATTTGACGCCTGGGGCGAGAAGGGGATGCGTTGAGCTGACGATCGGTGGAGGGTGTCGATTGGGTGTGGCTTGGGTGGGTCTCTTTGCAGGCTTGCCCGCGCCCACAGGCTTGAAAACCTGTGGGTGTGGGCAAGCGGCCAATGCCTCAACTCGCCCGTGCAGTACTCAGCGAACCCGCTCGTGTTACACGCAAGGCCACCAGGCTACCCAATACGATCAACGCCGCGAGCGAATACAGTGCGGCATCGGTTGAGCCGGTCTGGTCCTTGATGAACCCGACCAGGTACGGGCTGAGAAACCCCGCCATCTGGCCTACCGAGTTGATGATCGCCAGACCTGCCACGGCGGCTCCGGCACTGAGCAGCGCAGTCGGCATTGGCCAGAACATCGGCAAACCGGTAAGCGCGCCCATCGTGGCGATCGACAAGCCAAGAATGGCAATAGTCGGGTTGCCGGCGAAGTTCACCGCAATCAGCAGGCCGACGGCGCCCATCAGCATTGGCACCACCAGGTGCCAGCGGCGCTCGTTGCGCAGGTCGGCCGAGCGCCCGCAAAGGATCATGAACACACCCGCCAGCAGGTACGGGATGGCGCTGAGCCAGCCGATCAGCAGCGGGTTGTCGAAGCCCATGCTCTTGATGATCGAGGGTAGCCAGAAGTTGATCGCGTACACGCCGCTCTGGATGCAGAAGTAGACGAAGCCGAAGGTCCAGATCAGCGGGTTGGTCAACACGGCCAGCACGCTGTCGCTGGTGGTGTGCGGTTTGCTTGCGGCATCGGCCTGCAGGTCGGCCGCGATCAGCTGACGTTCAGCCGGGCTCAGCCAGGCAGCTTTCTGGTAGCCGTCACTGAGCAGGAACACCGCTAGTACGCCCAAGGCCACGGTCGGCAGGCCCTGGATCAGGAACATCCACTGCCAGCCGGCCAGGCCGTGCTGGCCGGCGGCGAAATGTTCGAGGATCCAGCCGGAGAACGGCCCGCCAAGCAGGCCCGATACCGGGATCGCCGACATGAAAAGGGCCATGATGCGGCCGCGCCGGGCCGCCGGGAACCAGCGCGAGAGGTACAGCACCACACCCGGGAAGAAGCCGGCTTCGGCAGCGCCGGTGAGCAGGCGCAGGGTGTAGAACTCGGCAGGGGTAGTGACGAACAGCAGGCAGGTGGACAGGCTGCCCCAGGCGATCATCATCAGCGCGATCCAGCGCCGTGGGCCGAAGCGGTTGAGGGCCAGGTTGCTTGGCAGGCCACACAGTACGTAGCCGATGAAGAAGATGCCGGCGCCAAGGCCGTACACCGTTTCGCTGAATTTCAGGGCGTCGAGCATCTGCAGCTTGGCAAAGCCGACGTTGACGCGGTCCAGGTAGTTGAACAGGTAGCAGATGAAAATGAACGGAATCAGCCGCAAGGTGATACGCCGGTACAGCGCGTTGCGGGTGGTGTCCGTGCCTTGGTCAGGGGCGGGGCTGTGTGCCATGATCGGGTTCTCTGTTGTTATGGTTTTCGCCGCGTCGCCTGTTCCGGCGCTCGCCCTGACGAGTCTCGGGGACTGCGGCCAGCCTGTCTTTGTGCTTTTGCACAGCGCTTGGCCCAGGCTGCTGTGCCCGAGCCCAAAAGCCAAACACCTAAAGGAACACGCAATGTTCGAACTCGACCATGACCTGGCGCAGGATATCGTTGACCGGGCAATGGCCATCTTGCCTTGCAACGTCAATGTCATGGACAGCCAGGGGTTGATCCTGGGCAGCGGTGAGCCGGAGCGCATCAACACCCGTCACGAGGGCGCGCAGCTGGTCTTGGCCAATGGCCGGATCGTCGAACTGGATAGCGACGCGGCCAAGTGCCTGAAGGGCGTGCAGCCCGGCGTGAACCTGCCATTGATGCTCGATGGGCGGCTGATGGGCGTGCTGGGCCTGACTGGCGACCCGCAGCAGGTGCGCACCTATGGCGAGCTGGTGCGCATGACCGCCGAAATGCTGCTGGCCCAACGCAATTTACAGGCTGACCAGCAATGGCGAAGGCAGCGCTGTGACGACCTGCTGGCGCTACTGCTCGGCGGCAGCGGTAACTCCCCGCGCTTGCTGGACGAAGCCCGTCAGTTGGGCCTGAAACCTCAGCTACCGCGGATACCGTGCCTGTTCGAGATTACTTCCGGGCCACCTGCCGAGGCGCTGGCCGCATGGTTGATGAGCCGTTATCCGGATAGCTGGTGCGTCAGCCCGGCTCGCCAGTCGTTGCTGTGGTGCCGCCCGGCAGGCGTGGCCCTGGATGAACTGCGCCTGCTGGAACGCCTGCAACGCCACGGCTGGGACATTGAGCGAATGGCGCTGGGTAGTGCAGCGCAGAGCCTGGAGCAGTTACGCCGTGGTTACCGCCGGGTGCGTGACTTGCTGGCCTACGGCCGCGAGGTATTGCCCAGCGAACGATTGCTCAGCCTGCAGCGCTACCGGCTGCCGGCGCTGCTGTGGCGCCACCGTAACGACGACGCGCTGGACGAGCTGCTGGAGCCGTTGCAGCGCATCCGCGCCAAGGACAGCAGTGGCCAGTTACTCGCCACCCTGCGCGCCTGGTGTGCCCATGACGGCCAGAGCCAGTCCTGTGCCGATGCCCTGGGCATCCACCGCAACAGCCTGCGCTATCGACTGGAGCGCATAGCCGAGCTGGGTGAGGTCGACCCGCTGCGCCTGGAAGGGATGCTCAGCTTGTATCTGGGGTTGCAGCTGTTGCCAGCTGACTGAAGTGTTCACTTGCCGGCGATTGCGCCAGAACAGGCAAAAAGGCATCTGCCCAAACAACCCGGCCGGCGTTTTGTGCATTTGACCGAGGTCACCTTGGCTGCCACCTGTCAGCATGCCGCTCATCAGGACAGGAGAAACCCCATGAAGATCGTCATTGCCCCCGACTCGTTCAAGGACAGCCTCGACGCTGCCGGTGTCGCCCGCGCCATCGCTGCGGGCCTGAGCGAAGCGTGGCCGGAGGCTGAACTGGTCGAGTGCCCAATGGCCGACGGTGGCGAAGGCACCGTGGAGGTGATCCTGGCCGCCAGCCGCGGTGAATTGCGCCGCCAGACCGTGCGCGGGCCATTGGGGCAGCATGTCGAGGCTGGCTGGGGCTGGTTGCCGCAAAGTCGCACCGCAATCATCGAAATGGCCCAGGCCAGTGGCCTGCAACGGGTGCCAACCGGCCAGCGCGATGCTTGCCGCAGCAGCACCTGGGGTACCGGTGAACTGATTGCCGCAGCCCTCGACGCCGGCGCCCGGCGTGTGGTGCTGGCCATCGGCGGCAGCGCCACCAACGATGCCGGCAGTGGCATGTTGCGAGCACTTGGCCTGCGCCTGCTGGATGCTGACGGGCAAGCGCTGGAAGAGGGCGGCCTGGCCTTGGCCAAGCTGGCCCGTATCGACGCCAGCGGCCTCGACCCGCGCCTGGCCGGGGTGCAGTTTGAAGTCGCGGCGGATGTCGACAACCCCTTGTGTGGCGCCAACGGCGCATCGGCCATCTTCGGCCCGCAAAAAGGTGCCAACCCGCAGCAAGTGGAGGCGCTGGACCACGCGCTGAATCATTTTGCCGACCATTGTGCGCTGCTGTTGGGCGAGGATGTGCGCGATTACCCTGGTTGTGGCGCGGCCGGTGGCATGGGCTTCGCTGCCCGGGCATTCATGGACGCGCAGTTCCGCCCCGGGGTGGAAGTCGTGGCTGAGCTGGCTGGCCTTGACGCCCTGGCGCAGGGGGCAGATCTGGTGGTGACGGGCGAGGGGCGTTTCGATGCCCAGACACTGCGCGGCAAGACGCCGATGGGGGTGGCACGGGTTGCCAAGCGCCATGGCGTGCCGGTGGTGGTACTGGCCGGGAACTTGGGGGAGGGGTATCAGCAGTTGTATGCCCATGGGGTCGACGCTGCATTTGCCCTGGCCAGCGGACCGATGAGCCTGGAGCAGGCGTGTGCAAATGCTGCCGAGCTGTTGCAGGCCAGGGCCTGTGATATCGGTCGGCTGTGGCGCTGCGCGAAGCGAGGCTGAACACCCTGTAGAAATGGCCTTATTGCTGCGTCTCGAACATGGCAATGAAGTTGGCCAGCGCTGGCGAAGCATTCTGGGCGCTCCATTTCATGTACAGCCCAAGCCCTGGGGCGGGCTGGTCATCGATAGGGCGGATCGGGCAAAACCGCACGCGTTCGCGTGGGGTCGAGCGGACGAACGACTCCGGCACCAGGGCCACGCCAAAGCCGCAGGCCACCAGACCCAGCAGGGTGTGGATCTGCGCCGCCTCCTGCACGACCTTGGGGTAGAACCCGGCCGACTCGCACAGCGCAACCAACTGTGCGTGGTAGCCCCCGCCCAGCGCTTGCGGGGTGAACACGAAGTCCTCATCGGCAAACTCGCGCAAGTCGACGGCCTCGTGCCGCGCCTTGGGATGGCTGGCGGGCAGCGCCATGACGATCTGCTCATCAAGCAGCAAGCGAGCCTCCAGGGTGCCGGCCGGCAGCGGTAGCCTGCGCATGAAGCCGATGTCCGCCTCACCGGCCAGCAAGGCCTTGGCCTGAGAGGCAGATGGCATCTCGCGGATGGTCAGCTGTACGTTTGGATAAGTCTCCCGAAAGCGGCGCAAGCGGTTGAGCAGCGAATCGTAATAAGCGATGGAAATGGCCGTGATGGTCAGTTTGCCGCTGCCCCCCGCAGAAACGTTGCGCGCGTACTCGATCCCTTGTTCCAGTTCAGCAAGCGTGCGGTAGGCGGTATCGAGAAACGCTGCACCCGCTGCGGTCAGGCGCACCCCGCGCTTGTTGCGCAGAAGCAGGCCGAAACCGAGCTTTTCCTCGAGCCGGTTGATCGCCTGGCTCAGCGGTGGTTGCGCCATGTGCAGGCGCTGGGCGGCCTTGTGAAAGTGCAGCTCTTCGGCCACGGCGATGAACTGCCTGAGCAAGCGTGTTTCGATCATCCAGCATTCCTGCAGCGTGGCGACTCGGCGGTGATATCCATGGGATATCAAAGTTGCATGCTTTTAATATTAAGTCATTGATTTTTTTGTTGATATCGTAAGAAAGGAGAATTGAAGGTAGCCAGAAATGCCCGTTACTCACCTGGCCGGTGCGCTGTGCCATCCCACTGATTGCACCTTGCGCGCCAGCAATAGCCAGCACATCGCCACGCGCTTCAACGAACACAGCAGTGTCAGCCACCCTCGGGACCTTGGCCGTGTGCAGGTGGCCGAGCGCTGGAGCCGCATCAAGGAATGCAGTTACGTGCCGGTCAAAGTGGCCAACACGCGCGCGGACCTTGGTGAAAGCCTGGTCTGGGATGAACGCAGCGGCGTGCTGTACTTTGTCGATATCTCTGGCGGGCGCATCAACGGCCTGACACCCGATGGCGAAGTCGAGTGCCTTTACGAGTCTGCCGCGCGCATTGGCGCCCTGGCGCTGACCGACCGGGGCAACCTGATTTTCACCGAGGATGCCAGCGTGGCCCTCTTCGATGTGCCAACGCGCAAGGTGAGCCAGCATTCGGCATCGGTCCATCCGCGCTCGACTTACCGCTTCAACGATGGCGCCTGCGACCCACAGGGACGCTTCGTCACTGGCCTGATGGACGAGGCCCTCAGTGGCAATACCGGGGCGCTTTTTCGCTTTGACTGGCAATTGAGCGACCAGGTGATCCACGATGACATGGGCTTGCCCACCGGCCTTGCCTGGTCGCAAGACGGCCATACGGTGTACTTCGTCGATTCGGCGGCGCGTGCGATCTACCGCGCCGAGTACCTCATCGAAGGCCGGCTGGGCGCTGTCACGCTGTTTGCCGAAACCCCCGCCGAACTGGGGCGGCCGGATGGCCTGGCGCTGGACCGCGAAGGCGGGCTGTGGGTGTGCCAGTACCATGGCAGCTGCCTGCTGCGCTACGACCGCCACGGGTACCTGACCGACCAGGTGTTGATGCCAGTACCGTGCCCCACCAGTTGCTGCTTTGGCGGGCCCGGGATGAACACCTTGTACATCAGCACCGCGCGTTACGACATGACGCCAGAAGACCTGCACCATTATCCGGACGCTGGCGACCTGTATGCCATCCGCCCGGAAACGGGCGGCGTCGCCAGGCACAGCTTCAAGGAATAAGCGGTTGCACCTGACTGGCCGGTAGCACGGCCAGTTCGCCAAAACGCTGCGCCGAGTCGATGTAGCGCAGCGCCGACTTGGCGTCTTTCCAGCCCACATAGCTCATCAGCGACTTCAGTTCCCAACCATTGGCCGTGGCCCAGGTGGCGAAGCCACGCCGTAGCGAGTGGCCGGTATACAGCGCCGCCGGCACCCCGGCGCGTTCCAGCATGCGCCGCAGCAGGCCGACCAGGCTGTTGCTGTTGAGCGCGCTGTCGCCAAGGTTGCCCCAGCGGTCGAGTTTGCGGAACACCGGCCCATGGGCAATACCGGCGACTTCAAGCCATTGCAGGTAGGCAGTGACAGGGCACAAGGCCTTGAGGGCAGGGGTGCGGTGCTGTACGCCCAAGGCTTCGCGGTCGCCCTTGCTGCGCGGCAGGAAAAGCGTGATGCCGACACCGGCTTGTGCCTGGATGTGTTCGATGCGCAGGCGTGCCAGCTCATCGCCGCGAAAACCACGCCAGAAACCCAGCAACAGCAAGGCGCTGTCACGGCGAGCCCGGCGCAGGGCTGCCAAATCATGATGCTCGCGGGCTTGTCGGGCTTCTTCTTCGAAACACGTCACAGCGGTTTGCAGGTGTTGCAGCAACAGCGGGGCGGCCTGTTTGGGTGGCGTCGGGTGCAGGGTGCGGATGCCGCGTAGCACCTGACGCACCAATGGCGCCTTGGTCGGATCGGGGAAGCCTTGGGCGACGTGCCATTGGCTGAGCGCGGCCAGGCGTTGGCGCAGGGTACTGACTGCATGCTGGTCGGCGTGATCGGCCAGGTAGCGGGCGATACTCTCGGCGGTGGCCGGGAGAAAGCCGCCCCAATGGCTCTCGAAGTGCTCGATGGCGGCCTGGTAGCTGCGCCGGGTGTTGTCACGGGTGGCGGCGCGAAGGTAGCGCTCGATATCGGTCATGGTGCGGGTGTCGGTGTGTGATCGGTACACGATAAACCGAAATGCGTTGCCTGTCCTTGCCCAACGCCCTCGGCAAGCCTGCCGTTGCGCTCAGTACACGCATGCCTTGTCCTCGATACCGTTGAAGGGCGGGTAAGCCCACAGCTGCGGCAGCGACAGTGGCCGGCTGAAGTGGTAGCCCTGGGCGATATCGCAGCCGGCAAGCTTCAGGTACACCACCTGTTCACGGGTTTCCACCCCCTCGGCCACCACTTCCAGGCCCAGGCGCTTGGCCAGGATGATGGTGGAGGACACGATTGGGCTGTCGTCATGGCTGTTGGACAGCGCCGCGATCAGCGAACGATCGATCTTCAGCTTGCTCAGGGGCAGTGAATGCAGGTGGGCAAAGCCGGCGTAACCACGGCCAAAATCGTCCAGACTGATACCCAGACCTGCGCCGCGCAACGTATGCAGGTGCGCCACCGCCGTGCCTTCGGGGTCGAGGATGGTGGTTTCGGTAATTTCCAGCTCCAGCTGCTGAGGCGCGATGCCATGATGCTGCAACTTGCTCAGCAGCCGGTCAGCAAAGTCGGCTTGACGCAGTTGCAGGGCGGAGACATTGACGGCCAGCCGTGTCTTGCGGCCTTGGGCATCCCAGCTCGACAAGGCTTCACAGGCCAGCTGCAGTACTTCCCAACCCAGCTCGACTATAAAGCCACTGCGCTCGGCCAGGTCGATGAAGCGGTCCGGGTACAGCAGGCCGAACTCGGGGTGATCCCAACGCACCAGCGCCTCGTAGCCCTGCACCTGGTGGGTGTCGAGGCGCATCTGCGGCTGGTAGTGCAGCACGAACTGGCGCTCGGCCAAGGCACTGCCGAAGGCCTGTTCAAGGGTGAACGCCTGGATATCGGCCAGGTTCAGCGAGGGGTCGAAAAAGCGATACTGCGCGCGCCCTGCCTGCTTGGCCGAGTACATGGCCGCATCGGCACTGCGTATCAGGCTGTCGATGTCCTGGCCATCACGCGGACAGATGCTCACCCCTACACTGGGGCTGGTGTTGACCTCTTGGCCATCCAGGGCGTAGGTGGCCGACAGTTTCTGCACCAGTTCGTGGACCCAGGCGTTGATCTGCTCCTCGCTGCGCTCACCGGCCAGCAACACCACGAATTCGTCGCCGCCAAACCGCGAAGCTTCGTCGCCGGGCTCCAGCAGGCGCTGGATACGCCCGGCCACAGCCTGTAGCAGCAGGTCACCAATCTTGTGGCCGAGCGAGTCGTTGATCGACTTGAAGCGGTCCATGTCGATGAACAGGATCGCCATCAGTCTGCGCTTGCCACGTTGCCGAGTCAGCACCTGACTGGCCACTTCGACGAACTGGCGGCGGTTGTGCAGGCCACTGAGGTGGTCGGTGGCGGCGGCGTGGCTGCTGCGCCGGTGTTCGTCCTCCAGGCGCACGATCAGCTGCTGATTGACTTGCTGGGCATGTTCCAGCGCGTCGAACGCCTCCTGGCGTTTGCGCAGCAGGCGCAAGGTCCATAGCAGGCTGGCCAGGATCATCAGGGTCATGCTCAGGTTCAACCAGAACTGCCGGGAATAGGCCAGCGTCGAGGGTGCGAGGATTTCTGCCTGGCGCTGGCTGACCACCACGCTGAAGCCTTGCTCAGGTACACGGCGGTACACGCTTTGGTAGGCATCACCCGCTACGTACTGGGTCAGCATGCCCGCTTCGGTGTCTAGCGCCGGCAGCGGGGGCTGCAATAGGTCGCCGGCAGTCACCACGCCGCTGTTGTCGATGCGCAGCCGCTCCAGGCCGTCATCCTGCAGCAGACGCACCAGGCCACTGTTGCCCAGGTCGATAGGCTGGAACAGCACCGCCAGGTAGCCGACGTCCAAGTGCACCAGCAAAATGTTGTCGATTTCCCGGCCGGTCGAATTGGTCAACGGCAGCAGGAAGGGCAGGCGCCAAGTGGGCAGGGCAGCGGTTTGGCTGACAGGCTGAATGCTCGGCAGGAAAGGTTTGAAACCGTAGCGGTCAATGTGCCGCTGCAGTTGGCGCAACCAGTCTGCCGGCAACTCGGCGGCCTCATCGGTATGGCTGGCCGCTAGCAGCCGGCCTTGTCGGTCGTACAGGCTCAAGCGCTTGAACACTGGGTCTGCTGCCAGGCTGAGGTTGCCTTGGCGCCGCGCTTTCATGTCGTCCTGGGTCACACGACCCACCGCCTGGGCGCGGTCGACAAGCTGTCGCAGGTTTTCGCCCACGATGCTGGCCAGGTTCAGGTGCTCGATGGCCTTGGCCGACAGTGCATTCTGTCGGGCGGTGGCTTTCTGGGTGACGTGCAGCCCCCAGAGAAACGCCAGGGTCGCTGCACAGAGCATCAGGATCAGCAGTCGCAGAAGGCTGGTGGAGGAAAGCGAACGGCGAATCACTGCTGATAGTTCCCGACCCTGGGTGATGCTCGGAAAATACGACAATAAGATGACAGTCTGATGACTGGTGGCTAATAGCCTTTAGGGGATTTCCCTATTAGCCATGGGTGTTTGCAGGCGAGCCGTTTCCTCTTCGAGGTAGCTCATCAATGCGCTAACTTCGGCATCGCCCAAGCGCATGTTGGGCATGGCCAGGCGGTTGTATTGTTCGAACAGCAGCATGGCCAAGGGGTCTTTTTCGGCCAGCATCTGGTCGGGCACCTTCAGCCAGCGGACCAGCCAGTTGGCGTCACGCTGACGGGTCACGCCCAGCAGGTCGGGGCCGATGCCTGGCTGGCCTGGCTCGGTGTTGCCCACGGTATGGCAGGACGAGCAACGGGTACGGAATATCTGCTCGCCGCTGCTGGGTGAGCGGATTTGCGGAGCCTCAGCGTAGTCATTGCTCATGGCGCTGGCCTGCTTCCAGTTGTGCAGGCTGTTGCCCAGGCGGTCTGCGAGGATGTACGGGCTTTCGAAAGGCGAGGCTTTCATCCAGCGGCCGGTGGCCTGGTTGCCGATGATGAGGCTCAGGTTGTGGTCTTTGGAGCGGCCGTTTTCCAGGCCATCGATCCACAGCCCCAGGCTGCGGCGTAGTTGCTCGATGTCGTCGGGTTCGCCGGTCAGCAAGGTCCAGCCTGGGCCGATGCCGAACTTTTCGGCATAGCGCTTGAGGGTGGCGGGGGTGTCGTTATAAGAGTCGATGCTGATGGAGTAGAGGAAGATGTCTTTGCCGACCCGGTCACCGAGGATTTTCTGTACCTGGCGCAGGCGCGCGGTTTCCACTGGGCAGGAATCGGAGCAGCCGGTAAAGATGAAGTTGATGGCGACCACCTTGTCCTTGATCAGGTCGTCGAAGAAATGCACTTTTTCGCCATCCTGGGTGAGCAGGGGGATGTTGGGGAAATAGCTGGCCCCCCAGGGAGAGGCCGCTGCTTCGGCCACCGTTCGTTGGGGTTGCAGCGGCCAGAACGGCATGCTGGCGGCGAACAACGCGAGTACCAGCAGGAATCGCCATGAGCCGGGCATGATGGGGTCCTCGTGGGTTGGCTGATGGGGGCCGCATGGCGGCCCCGCTTTGCACTCACTTGTATGTGACTGGCGCTGTCACCGTCTGGCCCAGCGTCGATTTCACCGTGACCGTCGCTGGCGTGGCCGGGCCAAAGCCGGTGGTGGTCACCGATACTCGCCAACGGGCCCCCGTAGCCGTGGCAGTCAGCGTCGCGTTCCCCAGGCTTACCGGACCACCGGTGGTTGCTGCAGTCACGCTGATGCTGTTGCCCGTGGCCACCGTGGTTGTCCCCTGCACATCCCAGGTGAAACGGTTGCCGCTACGCAGTTGCACCGTGGCACTGGTGACCTTGAGCTCGTCGGCCGCCGCTGCTGGGGTGACGGCGATGCTGACCGTGGCCGGGGTCACCGACTCGGCCCCCTTGGTATCACGCGCCGTGTAATTGAAGCTGGCCGTGAACGGCGTGGCGACCGTAGCGGGTGGGGTGTACGTCACTGTGCTGCCGTCCGTGCTCACGGTTCCCTGGCCGGAGTCGGGCTGGCTGAGGCCGGTGACCGTGAGCGGTACGTTGCCGTCCGGGTCGCTGTCGTTGGCCAGCACGTTCAGGGTGATCGGCTTGCCTGCAGTCGTTGCGGCACTGTCGTTGGCCACGACAGGTGGTTTGTTGGCCGGGTCGTCATCGTCGTCATGGGTTTTGGTGCGGAACGTTGGCAGGCCTACCGAGGCCATGTAACGCACGCCATCCCATCCTGGCAGCGGGGTGGGCATTACCTGGAACTGCCCCGGGTGCTCAAGGTCCCAGCGCAGCAGCATCGAAGAGTCCTCGTGCTGGGTGTTGTGGCAGTGCTCCATGTAGGTGCCGGCGAACTCGCGGAAGCGGATGGCCATTTCCACCTCTTCGGACGAATCAGGTTCCGACCCGATACGGTACACATCCTTGCGCGCCCATTTTTCCCATTCTGGCGGGGCCTTGCCGTCGCGGCTAAGAATCACGCCTTCCTCGAAGTGCACGTGTACCGGGTGGCTCCAGCCATTGCCGCCGTTGACGATCTTCCACACTTCCAGGGTGCCGTCGCCGCTGAAACCACCGTCGGTGGACTGGTTGGCCAGTTGCGGTGCGGCACTGATACGGCGTGGGTCCATGCTGTAGCCAAAGCCGCCGTCGGTCTTGATGGTCCACGGGGTGGTGTCCGTGCCGTCAGAGCGGCCAAAGATGAACTCGCGGTGGCGGGCATCCTTGAGTTTGGCCTGGTCGGCTGCGGCGTCGCGGTCAATTGGCAGGGGCAGCATTTTCAGGCCTGCAGCCTTGCCTGGCTTGGCCGGCTCATAGGCTACCGGGTCCATGCTCAGGTCCTGGCCGGTGTACGGCTGCACCCACAGTTGCAGAAACTTGCCGACTGCCGGATCGCCGTTGTCCCACTGCGGGCCTTTGCTGGTCTGCTTGATCACCGCCTTGTATTTTTCCGACAGCACGTCGGCCAACGGGATAGCTTGCTTCGGACCTTTGCCGGAGTCGTGCTCCATCAGGTTGACGAAGTACAGCTTGTCGCCTGCCTTGATGCCGTTCTTGGCGAAGTTGATGATGATGTCGTAGCGCTCGGCAATGGCCTGCACCGGCAAGACGCCGTTGTTGTCCTGCAGGTTGCCGTCACCATTGAGGTCCATCGTGCCGTCGAATGGCACCGCGTGTTCCATGATGTTGCCGTCGTTGGCGATCATGTGGAACGGCACCCGCGCATACGACAGGTTGGAGCCGGACGGGCCTTTGAACTCACCACTGGTACCGGCAATCTCCCGCACCACGGCGAACTTGAAGTAGCGTGACACCGAGCCGTTGAGGAGACGGAAACGGTAACTGCGCGCACGCACCTTGAGCCTGGGCTTGTACTGCCAGTTGACCAGAATCTGGTCAGCGAGGAAGCCGTCCGTGTTGAACGGGTTGAACCACAGCTGGCCATTGGCATCCCAGGCTTTGTCGGCAATCACCAGGTTGACGTCATAGTCACGGTTCCCCCAAGGCATGGCTGAACCGCTTGGGAAGCGCAGGTTGACGCCGTCCTGCAGGGCCTCGTTGCCGCGGTCCAGGGCGCTGTAGTAGTTCATCATCACGGCGTTGCCCTTGTAGACGTTCTGCGCCGTGAAATCCATCATGTGGTCGTGGAACCAGTGGGTACTCATGGTTTCGCGC
Organism: Pseudomonas sp. CGJS7; assembly: GCF_036961695.1. Lineage (NCBI taxonomy): Bacteria > Pseudomonadati > Pseudomonadota > Gammaproteobacteria > Pseudomonadales > Pseudomonadaceae > Pseudomonas > Pseudomonas sp. CGJS7. The sequence continues at coordinate 78,264 of NZ_JBAMDI010000001.1, forward strand.
CAGTCGCCACGAATCTTGATGCTGCCGTTCTCGCAGGTTTTCAGGCCCGGTGAACCATCGTTGACGAACAAGGTTTCACCCGGCGAGCAGGGGAAAGCGGCACGCGGGTCCTGGGCACGGGTGTTGATGGTGTCGTAGCCGGCCAGCTGCACCGGCCACCGGTAGTCGTAATACTGGCCAGGGAAGAAGTACGCGTTGGCAAAGCCGTCGCTTTCGGCCGGGGAGTGGCCGTTGTGCTCGTGGGTCGAGATGGTATGCAGGCCAAAGCCACCGTTGGCCGAGGGGTCAATTGGCAGGGCGTTGTAATGGCGCATCAGGATCGGCTGGCCGTAGCGCACCATCAGCAGCTTGGGCGGGAAAGTGCCGTCGAAGGTCCACAGCGATTTGTGGTTTTGCAGCGGCATGTTCGGATGGAAGCGTGTGTCGATGCCCTTGGTGGTGCCCAGCGTGGTCGGAATGTCGGAGGTCTGGTAGTACAGGCCTCCCGGGGCGAATTCACCGACGGCATAGTTGTGCAGTTGCTTGCGGTCGCGCAGGCCGAGGTTGATGCGCGCACCGGCCTGGGCGGTCTTGAACGCTGCCTGCGGGTAGAACTCGTTCCAGCGCTGGTGCGACCAGCCTTTTCCTGGTGGCCGGCCTTCAGCGGGCGAGCCGACCGGCTGGCGGTTGAGGAACATCTCGATCTGCGCCTTCCATGGGTTGCGGTCCAGCACGTTGGCGTACTGGGTCGGGAACGGGTACAGCCCGGGTTGCTTGAGAAACGCTTCCAGTGCGTTGCCACTGGGGCCGCTGCGTGCCACCACGTTGGGGTCTTGGGCGGGGGCCGCGCCGAGGGTCGGTACCGGGAAGCTCAGATCGGGCACCGGCGTGGTCGGGTCGAGCTTCTCTGGTCCGAATTCTTCGAACAGCAACAGTTGCTGGGTGAAAGGTTGCGCACCGAACAACGGGCTGGGTTTGCCGTTGGTAGGGTACTTGTCCGACGTTTGCAGGGCAGGCGGCAGCACGTTGTCGGTGCGTACCGTGTTGCGGTCGCCATACACGCCATCGGTCAGCTCCAGCGAGCCTTCGTTGGCCTCCGGCATGGTGTTCAGCTCAAGCAAGGCAGCGGTCGGGTCGTCCGGCTGGTCGGTGTAGGCCGACGGGTCGGTCGGCGGTGGCATGCTGTTGTCGTCGAGGGGGGCTGCCATGGCCGTGATCAACCCGAGGCTGATCATCAGCGCAGTGACGGAGGATAGATGGAACGCGCGTCTGGACGCGTGACTCGCAGCAGGTGTTTTCATTGGCTTAAGCCTCTTTTGCGGCCGTAGGGCCTTAAGCCATCAATGGCGTTTTGCCCGTTAAATGGCCATCAGCAACAGCTATGCCAACAGATATTTCAGTAATGCTTTGACATACAAAACCTTGCAGTGTCTGGCGTGCACTAAAAAATGGAGCGTCAAGAATGGGGACAGATACCCATTAGCGGGTCAGCATTGCCCACAGTTTGGGGAGTGACATGCGCGGCGCCCTCGGGTATACCTGAGCGCTACCAAGGGGAGCCCGGCAATGGGCTGAGAAACCGCTGAACGCCACAGCGCGGTGACCCTTCGAACCTGATCCGGATCATGCCGGCGAAGGGATGGGGCTTGTAACCTGCCTTTTTGCCGGCCTCACTGCGAGGCCAGTCCATGTCAATTGCCAAGGTCTCGCTGTCACCCTCATCAAGGACAGCAACATGACCGAACGTTTCAGCCAGTCCCTGCGCCGCCAGAGCGAGCCGACCTGGTCGGCGGCCGTTGGCCACCGTTTCGTGACCCGATTGTGCGACGGCAGCCTGCCTGACCCGATCATGGTCGACTACCTGGTTCAGGACCACCGTTTCCTCGACAGCTTCGTGACCCTGCTAGGCGCGGCCATCGCCACCGCTGACACGTTTGAAGCCCGCCTGCGTTTCGGCCGCTTTGCCGGGATGATCTGCAGTGACGAGAACACATACTTCCTGCGTGCCTTCGAGGCCTTGGGTGTCAGCCCGGCGCAACGCAGTGAACCGGCCGATACCGCGCCTACCGCAGGTTTCAAGGCGATCATGCGCGAAGCGGCAGCCACCCGTTCCTATGCAGCGGCACTGGCGGTGCTGAACGTTGCCGAAGGCCTGTACCTGGACTGGGCGCTCAAGGCGCCGAAACCGATGCCGGACAACTTCGTCCATGCCGAGTGGATTACCCTGCATGACAACCCGGCATTCCAGGCATTCGTCGCTTTCCTGCAGGCCGAGCTGGACCGCGTCGGCCCGCAGGAGGCCGCATTGGCAAGTGACTTCTACCAGCGCACGGTGGCGCTGGAGCTGGCTTTCTTCGATGCAGTTTATCCGGAGGGCAAATGAGCATGGATATCTTCGAGCGCCTCAAGGCTGCTGCCACACCACAATGGAACCGCTACGTAGACCATGATTTCGTGCGGCAGATGGGCGAGGGCACGCTGAGCGAGGAAGCGTTCCGGACCTACCTTGTGCAGGATTACCTGTTCCTGATCCAGTTCGCCCGCGCCTGGGCGCTGGCCGCCTACAAAAGCCGCCGCCCGGCCGACATTCGTGCAGCGCAGGCCGGGCTGTCGGCGATCCTGGATGAAACCGAGCTGCACTTGCGCCTGTGCGCGCGCTGGGGCTTGACCCAGGCAGACATCGAGGCCGCGCCAGAGCATCAGGCCACGGTGGCATACACCCGTTATGTGCTGGACTGCGGCGCAGCCGGCGACCTGCTGGAGCTGCATGTGGCACTGGCACCTTGCGTGATCGGCTATGCCGAAATCGGCCGGACCCTGGCCGGGCGCATTGGCGACTTGAGCAATCACCCCTACCGCGAGTGGATTGGCGAGTATGCCGGGGAGGGCTACCAAGGGGTGGCCGCAGCAGCGCGCAAGCACCTGGACGAACTGGCAGCGCGCAGCATGACCGAGCAGCGGTTCGCCGAACTGGCAGGGATTTTTGGACAGGCCTCTAGCCTGGAGGCTGATTTCTGGCAAATGGGGTTGGACGGGACCGTGTAAACCGCCGTGGGCTGGGTGATTACTACCCAGCCCAGGCCCGCTTTGGTGCATGGGCGCCTCAAAATAAGTCGTCCCGCACACTTCAGATCGTCAGATCGCAGCTTTAATGTGCACAGTGCATATGGATTTCTGGGCGAGCAGCCCGATTTCTTCCGGGTGGCGGCGCAGGGAAAAGCGGCCCGCATATTGCTCTTTCTGCTCCCAACTACACACCCGGAGCCCCCGTGCAATGAGCTCACCCAGCGAATTTCCCCTCAGCGAAGCCCCCCAGTCCGCCCGCAAGGGCCTGCTGCCGATCGCGATGGTCTTGTTCAGCTTCACCTTCTTTACCGGCACGATGTTCGCCGGCGGCAAGCTGGGCATGGCATTCAGTTTTGTCGACATGCTGTGGGTGGCTACCCTCGGCAACAGTTTGCTTGCCTTGTATGCCGCAGTGTTGGCCTTCATTGCCTCGCGCAGCGGGCTGAATACCGTGTTGATGGGACGCTTCTGTTTCGGTGAAGCGGGGAGCCGGCTCTCGGACTTTCTGCTGGGTTTTGCCGAACTGGGCTGGTATGCCTGGGGTACGGCCACGGTGGCCATCGTGCTGGTCAAGCTGCTGGGGCTGGCGGATGGCTTCGGCATGCCGTTGATGGTGCTGTTCGGGCTGGGTTTCAGCATTACGGCCATTATCGGTTTCAAAGGGCTGGACGTGTTGTCGCGGGTGTCGGTGCCATTGATGTTCGTGCTGCTGTTGGTGTCCATGTACATCGCCACCCGCGATGCCGGTGGCTTTGCCGGCCTGGCTGCAGTAGTACCGCATGAAACCATGACCTTTTCGGCGGCAGTGACCATGGTCTTCGGCACCTTCGCCAGTGGCGCCACCCAAGCCACCAACTGGACACGGCTGGCACGCAGTGGCCGGGTAGCGGTGATCGCCAGCGTGGTGGCATTCCTCCTTGGCAACGGCCTGATGGTGGTGGCCGGGGCGTGGTGCGCGATGGTTTATCAGCAGGCCGATATCGTCGACGTGATGATGCTGCAGGGCCTGTCGTTCGCGGCCGTGGTGATGCTGTGCCTGAACCTGTGGACCATTCAGGGTCCGACCATCTACAACGTGTCGGCCGCCGCCTGCCACTTGTTGCGCAGCGAGCGCCGGCGCACGGCAACGCTGGTGGCGGCCGGGGTTGGCATTGTGCTGGCGATGGGTGGCATGTACGAAATGCTGATCCCGTTCCTGGTGCTGCTGGGGTCGATCATTCCGCCGGTGGGTGGGGTGATCATGGCTGATTTCTGGTACCGCCACCGCGGCAAATACCCGGCACTGGGTACGGCAAACCTGCCTCGCTACAACCTCACCGGGCTGTTTGCCTATGCCGTGGGCGCTGTACTGGCCTATGCCTCACCGTGGGTCGCGCCGCTGGTGGGCATCGCTGCCTCGGCAGTGTGCTACATCGTCATTCTGGAGCTGGGCGCACGCCGCCGCGCGCCGGGCCAGGCGGGCGTCGAGCCGTGAGCCTGGCGCTGGACGAGATCCTGCATTTGCCCGGTCTGCACGAAATGCAGGTGCGGGCCGGAGCGCGCAACCTGCAGCGGCGGGTACGCTGGCCTTACGTGGCGGAGAACGAGGGTATCGCCGAATGGGTGATGGGCGGTGAACTGGTATTCGTCACCGGCATCAACCACCCGCGCGGCGAAGCCAACCTGCTGAGCCTGGTGGAGGATGGCGACGCCGTGGGCATTGCCGGCATGGTGATTCTCACCGGCGGCAGTTTCATCCAGAGCATCCCGGCGCCCGTTGTCGCGCGCGCCGAGCAACTGGGCTTGCCATTGATCGAACAGCCCTACGCGCTGAAGATGGTGGTGGTCACCCACCTGATCGGCACTGCACTGGTGCAGATGAGCCAGGTACGCCGCTCGCGCAACGACATCCTTGGCCAACTGCTCACAGGCGACTACCCGAGCCTGGCAATTGCCCGGCAGCGGGCAGCACACCTGCAACTGGCGCTGGATAAACCGCGGCGCCTGCTGGCTTTGCGCCTGACGGGCGTGGACGGCTTGTTCGAGCGCCACGGCCTGGCGCACGGCGAGCGTACCTGGCAAGCCACCCGCCAGGCCCTGGAAGACCAGCTCGAAGCCTGGTGCCGCCAGCGGCCAGGCAGTGTGACGGCGCAGTTACCGGGCGACCTGTTCGTGGTGCTGCTGGCCGATACACACGACTTACCCGAGACGTTGGGTGCGCTGTACCGGCAGTTGCAAGCCGCGACAGGTGACCTGGGCCTTTACATGGGCCTGTCGAGCCTCGCTGACGATTGCGCGCACTATCGCCAGGCCCTCAACGAAGCACGCCAGGCGCTGGATGTGGCGCAGCATCTGCGCCCGGCCAACGGCTATTGCAACTTCAGCGAGCTCGGCGTATTGCGCCTGCTGCAAGGTATTGTCGACCGCTCGCTGGTCGATGATTTCGTCAGCCGCACCCTCGGCCCGCTGATCGCCCCTGGGCGCAAACACGCCCATGCTTTGGTGCATACCCTCGACGCCTTGCTCATGGAAAATGGCAACGGGCTCAAGGCCGCACAGCGTCTGGGGCTGCACCGCAACACGATCAATCAGCGCATCCAGCGCATCGAACAACTGAGCGGGCAGTCGCTGGACGACCCGCTTTTTCGCATGAATGCTTCGGTCGCCATGCTGGTATGGCGCATGAGCGAAGCCCACGGCAAGGAGTAACTGCATGAACATCATCAACGCACGCCTGCGCGGCAAGCCTGGCCTGTTCCGCGTCGAACTGAACGGCGAGCGCATTGCCGCCATCGTGCCCCAGACCGACGTCGTGGCGCCTGCTACGGCCAATGACCTGGACGCCGGGCAAAACCTGGTGGTCGCGCCCTTTGTCGAGCCGCACATTCATCTTGATGCCACGCTGACCGCGGGTGAGCCGAAGTGGAACATGAGCGGCACGTTGTTCGAAGGCATTGAGCGCTGGTCGGAGCGCAAGGAAATCACCACTCACGACGACATCAAGACCCGTGCGAAAAAAACCATCGACATGCTGGTGGACCACGGTATCCAGCATGTGCGCACCCATGTCGATGTGACCGACCCGAAACTCACCGCGCTCAAGGCCATGGTCGAGGTACGCGACGAAGTGCGTGAGCTGATCGACCTGCAGATTGTCGCCTTCCCGCAGGAGGGCATCGAGTCGTACGCCAACGGCCGGGCGCTGATGACTGAGGCCGTGGCGATTGGCGCAGACGTCGTCGGCGGCATTCCGCATTTCGAAAATACCCGCGACCAGGGGGTATCGTCGGTGAAGTTCCTGATGGACCTGGCCGAGCGTACCGGCTGCCTGGTGGATGTGCACTGCGACGAGACCGACGACCCCCAATCACGCTTCCTCGAAGTGTTGGCCGAAGAAGCACGGGTACGCGGCATGGGGCCCCGGGTCACGGCCAGCCACACCGTGGCCATGGGCTCGTATGACAATGCGTATTGCTACAAGCTGTTCCGCCTGCTCAAGCTGTCGGGCATCAACTTCGTGTCATGCCCGACCGAGAGCATTCACCTGCAAGGGCGCTTCGACAACTACCCGAAACGTCGTGGCGTGACCCGCGTGGCCGAGATCGACCGCGCCGGCATGAACGTGTGCTTCGGCCAGGACTCCATCGTCGACCCGTGGTACCCACTGGGCAATGGCAATATCCTGCGCATTCTCGAAGCCGGCCTGCACATCTGTCACATGCTTGGGTATGAAGACCTGCAGCGCTGCCTGGACCTGATTACCGACAACAGCGCCCGCACCCTTAACCTGGGCGAGCGCTATGGCATCGAGGTGGGGCGGCCGGCGAACCTGTTGCTGCTGTCGGCGCCAGATGATTACGAGATGGTGCGCAGCCAGGGACACGCGTTGGTGTCGGTACGCAATGGCAAGGTGCTGATGCAGCGCAGGCCAGCGCAGGTGCAACGTTTGCGCTGACGCTGTTGTCGCCTCAGGTGCACAGGGCGGCCAAGGCGTGGCTTGCGACTTGTGCATCCTGCACTGCCACACCGGTCAGGTCCGCCAAGGTAATCTGGCTGTCGTGCTCACGCCCCTTGGCACGGCCAGCCAGCAGCGTACCCAGCTCGATCAGCTGGTTAGCGTCGATGCGGCCACTGCCGAGGGCATGGGCCACTTCGCCGTACTGGCTGCACTGGGCGATGGAGTCGACGATGATGCGGTCCGCCCTTGCCACCAGTGCCGGGTCCAGTTCCTGCTTGCCGGGCGCATCGGCACCGACGGCGGTGATATGCGTACCCGGCTGGACCCAATCGCTGTACAACAGCGCCTGGCGAGAAGGCGTGGTGCAGACGATCAGGTTTGCCGCGCCCGCAACCTCGGCCGCATCCTGCGTGCTGTGCACCCCGAAGCCCAGTTCGCGGGCAAATGCGGTATAGGCCGCAAGCCCGCGTTCATGCCGGCCCCAGACAATCACCTGGCGACAATCGGTCACCGCGCGAAGCTGCTCAAGCTGCATCTGCGCCTGCATGCCGGTGCCGAGGATGCCAATGGCCTTAACCTGGGATGGCACCAGCAGCCGGGCGGCGATACGCCCGGCCAACGCGGTGCGCATGGCAGTCAGCCAGCCTTGGTCCTGCAGCAGTGCCAACGGCTGACCGGTGTGTGCAGACAACACAAGCATCAAGCCATCATTGCTAGGCAGGCCCTTGGACGGGTTGTCGTAGAAGCCTGTCGAAAGCTTGACGGTGAAGGTCGGGCTGCCTTCGATGTAGGCCGACTTCACGCAACAGTCACCGTTCGCGCCCTTGAATGCGAAGCCCTGCACGGGCGGCACCTGCACCTTGCCTTCGGAGTAGGCGATGAAGCCTTCCTCCAGTTGGCTGACCGCGAGCTCCGGGTTGAAGCGGGCGATGATCTGCGCCTTGCTGAAGACCCTCATTGAACGGCCTCGAGGAACTTTTCCAGCAGGATGTTACGACCACACAGGATCACCGCGACACGCTTGCCCTGATAGCGTTGGGCGAGCTTCTGCATGCCGGCGACCGCAACCGCAGCAGCGCCTTCGATGATCCAGCGCTCACTGCTGGCGATGTCGCGCATGGCGCAGCGGATTTCGTCCTCGCTGACCAGCACGGTATCGGTGAGCAGCGCCTGGCAAAGCGGGAAGGTGATGGAGCCTGGCTCGACGCCGCCAGCCGTGCCATCCGACAGCGTTTCGCAGGCATCCAATTCGATGATTTCACCGGCCTTGAGTGATTGTTGCAGGGTTGGGTCATTTGCCGGCCAGCAGCCGATGATCTCAGTGCCCGGCTTGAGTACGCGCAGGGCGGCGCCGATACCGGAAATCATCCCGCCACCGCCCACGGCGACGAACACCGCGTCCAGGTCTGGCGCCTGCTCGAACAACTCCATGCCTATGGTGCCCTGGCCAGCAATGACTTGCAGGTCGTTGTAAGGTGACACGAAAGGTACGCCCTGGGCCTTGGCTTGCCTGGCTGCTTCCAGCTCTGCACTCAGCGGGTCGGTGGGCAGGCAGACCACTTCGGCGCCCAGCGCGCGCATTGCCTCTGTTTTGTATGCCGATGCGCCCGTGGTGGTGTAGACCTTCACTGGCACGCCAGCCATCTTGCCGGCCAGAGCCAGGGCCTGCCCATGGTTACCGGAAGAGGCAGCTATCACCCCATGCTTGCGCGCCTCGGCCGGCAGCAGGCGCATCTTGTTGCTGGCACCGCGAAACTTGAACGAACCGGTGTGCTGCAGGTGTTCGCATTTGAGCAGCACTTCACAGCCGGTCAGTGCCGACAAACGAGGGCTGTGCAAGAGCGGGGTAATGCTGACGGCCGGGCGGAGCGCCGCATGGGCGTCCTGAATGTTTTGGTGCAATGTATCAAGGAACTGGGCATCAACGGACGGGGTGGCTGGCATGACGGGTCCTTGCAGGCATGTGGATAATTTGTCCACAATAGAATTATATTCCACCAATAGCAAGAGCGTGTGCCTACAGCCAGGCAATACCGCCTAGGCCCTGACTTCCTTCAGGTATTTGTACACGGTGGCCCGCCCCATGCTGAGGACGTTGGCAACGTAATCGGCGCCGCTGCGCCCCTCGAATGCACCCTCGGCATGCAAGGCCAGGACAAGGTTGCGTTTGTCTTTCATCTTCAAGGTCTGCAGCGACAGGTTATGCGCTTGCAGCCACGCTTGCAGGAAGGTGTTGATGCGCTCCTGCCAATCGTTGCGGAACAACGCATCCGGTTGCGGCTCCAGCCGACTCATCTGGAAGAACGCATCCAATGCCACACGCGCCTGTTCCAGCACCGACACGTTCAGATTGATGCACATCAGATACTCGGCTTCGCCTTGCGGATTGTGCAGCACAGCACTGATCGAGCGGACCTTCTGACCGTTCCAGTTGAGCTTCTCGTAGGGACCAAGGTTGGTACCCTTCAAAAGGTCCCCCAGTTCTGGACCGAGTGCCGAATCATCGCCGAGCTTGCGATGTGAGAAATTATTGGCGATATGAACGATTGTCTGGCTGCGTATCTCATGAATGACGACTTCCGCGTGGGGGTACAGCAGCAAGGCAATGCTTTCAGCGATTGCCTGGTAATTTTCCAGTGTCATGCATTAGCCAATGGTCTGTTGAAGAATGCCTATGGTGGCCCTGGAGAATACTGGGCACAAGACGGATCTTTACCGGGTCGGGATCAAGGCCTGGTTGCGAGCCGTTCGCCTCGGCCATTACTGCGTCAGCAGCATCCCAGGTCCTCCAGAGGCATCCGCAGCAGCGGAGCGACCTCGCCTTGGCCTGGCTCCGCCAATTGCTGGTGGAACAGGCCAAGGCGTTGGCTCAGGGCTGAAGATCGCCGCTGTCGCCGATCAGCCCTAGCGCTTCGATGGCCAGCAGCGCGCACCGCTCATCGTTGTCCGAGGTATCGCCACTGACGCCGATGGCGCCCAGCAGGCGGCCTTCTGCATCGCGCAGAAGAACGCCGCCGGCGACCGGAATCACCTCGCCACCGGTGAGGCTGTTGATGGCATCGAAGAACGCCGGCATGGTCTGGGCGCGGCGCGCCAGTTCGCGGCCGCCGAAGCCCAGGCCCAGGCAGCCGCGGGCCTTGCCGGTGGCGATCTGCGGGCGCAGGAAGCTGGCCTGCTCATCGCGCAGCACCGCCAACGGGTGGCCGGCGCTGTCGAGCACCGCTGCGGCCATAGGCTTGAGGTTCAAAGCGCGTGCCTGGTGCAGGGTCGCGACGGCCAGTTGCACTGCCAGTTCGAAGTTGAGCGTTGTCATGTTCACAGCCTCCATTTGCCGAGTTCTGACACGCGGTCGCGGGTGTAGAGGTCGGTCCATTTCAGCGAATTGAAGTCCGACACCTGCTTGGGGTTGTAGGCGGTGCGTTGCAGCCGTACCGGCTCGCCGGCCTTGTACACCGCCTGCAGCCGAGCGCGGTCTTGAAGGATGCGGATGTCGTCCAGGGGCGAACCGTCGAGCACCAGCAGATCGGCCTGTTTGCCCGGTTCCAGGGTGCCGAGCGTCTCGCCGCGCGGCATCAAGCGTGCGCCGACATGGGTTGCGGCGAATAATGCTTCGGCCGGGGTGAAGTCCAGGTGCCGTACCAGCAGCTCCAGTTCGCGAGCATGCCATTCGCCATAGGGTGTCACAGCAAAGCCGCTGTCGCTGCCGCAGGCGAAGGGTACGCCGGCGGCCTTGGCGCGCTTGAGTACCGGCGCGCCGAGCTCGAGGGTCCGGGCGCAGTAGGCGGCATAGCCGGTGCTGATCGCGGGGTCATGGGGCTGGCAGAAGTCCACGGTGTTCTGCGGGAAGGTCATGGTCGGAGCGAGCACGCTGCCAGCCTCAAGCAGCGCTTCGATGCAGGCGTCATCCATGTAGAAGGCGTGGAACACCAGGTCGACGCCAGCCTTGGCCGCGTACATCACCGCTTCTCGGCCATAGGCGTGGGTAGCCACCCGGCAGCCGAGGCGATGAGCTTCGTAGACCATCTCACGGGTCTCGTCGGCGGTGAAAGCGGCGATGATTTCGCCGTTGGGGCGACGGTGGGTGCCGTCCATGGCAATCTTGATCAGGTCCACGCCGTCCTTGGCCTGCTTGCGGATCTGGGCAATGGCATCGTCACGGCTGGTGACCAGCGCGGCGGTGAAGTACTCCGGGGCGCCGACGCGGGTGGGGAACCAGTCGTTCAGGCTCTGTCGATTGGTGATCACTCGGCTGCTTGCAGCGATACGGGGGCCTTCGAACAGTCCGGCGTTGACCGTATTGCGCACGGCAATGCTGAGTTGGCCACTGTCGCCAGGGCAGACCATGGACGTCACGCCGGCAGCCAGAACGTGCTGAGCGAAGAACAGCCCCCGCAGGGCGCGAAACTCGTCGCTGGTCCAGATGTCGATGTCTTCCTCGCTCTGGGCATTGCCAAACGCCAGGTGGGTGTGCACGTCCACCAGCCCGGGCATGACGAACTGGCCGTGGGCTTCACGGTCGCCGGGTTGCGGACGGGGTGCCTCGGCGGATGGCCCGACATGGCGGATCACGCCGCCTTCGATGATCAATGTCTGTCGTTGGCGGGTGTGCAGGCCAGTACCGTCGAACAGGGTAGAGCAGTGCAGGTGCAGGGCACTCATTGGTGAGCTCTCTCATCGTGAGGGTGGTGCAAGGCTAGGCCGTGGTGACTGCCCGGCACCAACAGATGCTATTGATGGCCAGGTATCGATGGCATCGATACCTGGCGCTCTCTGGCGCAGAAACGAGAACGGCGCCAATCGGCGCCGCCCAAGCCAGGGCCGGCAGCGCCGATCAGGCCGTGTGGCCGCCAAGGGTTTCGGCGATCCAGTCGGCGATGTAGTGCCCGGCATTGATGCTGTTGTCGAAGCTCGAGTGCTGCACGCCGCCTTCACGGTCAGTGAAAATCTTCAGTTCGCGTTTCGGGCTGTTGACCAGTTGCTCGTAGGTGCGGTGTGCCCATTTGAGCGGGATCTGCGAGTCTTTCTCGCCGTGGGTAACCAGGAAAGGTACGTGGATGCGGTCGAGTACACCGTCGAGGTGTACGTTTTCGGCGATGCGCATGAAGTCGTCCAGGTCCTTCGCCCCCCAGACCCATTGCACATGCGCCCAGTAGTGTGGCACCGGGAAGTTGCCTTCCTTCTCCAGGCGACGCTTCTGCACGTCGCGCCAGTCGTGGTTGGCGCCCCACACCACGCCGCAAGCAAAGCGCGGTTCGAACGCCACTGCGCGCGGACAGTAGTAGCCGCCCAGGGAAACGCCTTCCAGGCCGATGCGCCTGGCATCGACATCAGCGCGGGTTTCCAGCCAGTCCACTATGCGGCTGGCCCAGTGTTCGCTGTCATGGCGTGCCGTCATGCCGTGGAGGCGAAGCGCTTCGCCGGTGCCAGGCTGGTCGACAATCAGCGACGACACACCTCGCCTGGCCAGCCAGGCAGGCAGGCCTACGCGGTATTTCATTTCCTTGGTCGAATCCAGCCCGTTGACTTGCACCAGCAGCGGTGCCGGGCCACTCACGCCTTCTGCGCGCACCAGCAATCCCGAGAGGTGCTTGCCTTCATACGGGATCTCTACGCGCTCACAGTTCTCCTTGGCCAAATCGATGCCACGGGCGAAGGTGTCGAGGAAGCGCTGATACAAGGCCGCACGACCCGGCGCGCCGTGGGCCTGCAAGCGTTCGCAGGTGAGGTAATAGGTGGCCGCGCGGTTGTATTTTTCGCCGGCGGACAAGCGTCGGCCGGCGGTTTCGTCCTCTTCGGCCAAGCCGCACAGCTTGTCGGCCATGGTCGACCATATTTCCCGGAAGGCCTGGGTGCCGGCGGCGTCGGGCTGTTTGGCGGCTTCCTGCAGCGGTGCGCACATTTCCTCGATTTCACCCATGCGGGCACCCATTTCAATGGCCAGGTCCACCGAGAGGTTCCAGACGTAATTGGTGGGGAAGTAACGGAACATTCTTGTTGTCCTTCTGCGGTCGTGGAGTCCGGCGCCCACTTGAGCGACAGGCAGGCAGGGCGCGGTTTGAAGGCAAGGTACGCAGGCAGGGCAGGGTGGGGCCAATCGTGATCAGGGATGCGAGGTATCGCGAAACGCGATGCCCCAGCACCGTCGCGGTGTCTGGGGCGATGACCGCCGCTCAGGCGGTGGCGCGCAGAGCATCTGGCTGCGTGCTGGCGCACTGAATGACATCGCTGATGCGCTCGCGAAGCCATCTGTGCATGGGGTCGCCGTCCATGCTGCGGTGCCACAGCATGAATTCACGCATAACCGGGATCTTCACTGGCGGTGGCAACAGGCGCAGCGGCAGGTAGCCGGCATAGAGTTCGGCCAGTCGGCGGTGCATGGTGGCGACCCGCACGGTGCCCACCAACAACTGGGGCAGGGTGTTGAAGTCGTTGGTGATGACTTCCAGCCGCCGATTGAAGCCGTACTGGTTCATGAACCAGTCCTCGATGCTCAAGTGGCGGTTGCGGCCAAAGCCCACCGAGATGTGGCCCATCTGCATGTACTGCTCAAGTGTCAGATGCTCGCCCACCTCGGGGTTGTCGCGCCACACCACGCAGACATGATCTTCCTCGAACAGCAGCTGCGCTGGATGGCCCTCGATGAGGTAGCGCTCGGGCACGATCATCATGTCGACCTCGCCTCGCATCAGCAATTCGGCACTACTGTCGCCTGGGCCGATCATCTCGAAGGTAATGTGCGGCGCCTCCTGATGGATTTTCTGGATGACCTGAGCGAATACCACACTGATCAGGTAGTCCGAGGCCACCAGGCGGAAGTGTCGCTTGCTGGCGGCCGGATCGAACACCGGCTTGGCCGTTATCGAGGCGCGAATGGTCAGCAGCACCTCGCGTACCGGCTTGGCCAGTTCCAGAGCATAGGGGGTGGGCTGCATCTTGCGGCCGACCTGCACCAGCAACTCATCCTCGAAAAACGTTCGCAAACGCCCCAGCACGCCACTGGTGGCCGATTGAGTCATGTGCAGGCGCTCGGCGGCGCGTGTGATGTTTTGCTCCTCGAGCAGGATGTCCAGGGCAACCAGCAGGTTCAAGTCCAGGTGGTGAAAGCGCATGGTGATAGCTCTCGGTTCTTGTAGTTATTTTCGCGATACCTTCCCGCTGCATTGCCGATACGTCAAGACCTTCAAGCCACGATACCGAGCCAACGCCACAGCACATGGGCTTTGGCCCAGGTATCGCGATTGCCGATGCCTCGCATTCTGACTCGCGATTGGTCACGCCACCCCGCCACCGAGCAACCTGCACGCCAGTCGTACGGCCGATGTGCCGCCGCGACCCACTACCGGTGACCTGCCTCGCCGAATAACAATTTCAATGGAGTGGTAGCCATGAATATTCTTGGTCTCGACGCGCTGGTGTTTGGCGTCGACGATATCCAGGCCTGTGCCGATTGCCTGCGTGACTATGGCCTCGATGCCGTTCAACTGGACGGCGACGGTGGCCGTTTCGAGGCGCTGGACGGCACCTCGATCATTATCCGCCGCGGCGACGACCCTGGCCTGCCGCCAGCGCTGGGGCCGACTCCATCGCTGCGCGAGACCGTTTACGGCGTCGCTTCGAGCACCGATCTGGCGGCCATCGCCGACGAGCTGGGCCGTGATCGCGAAGTGCGGCGCGATGCCAGCGGCGCGTTGCACACCTTCGACGACCTGGGCTTTGCCATTGCCTTCCAGGTGACCTGCCGTCGCCCCTTCGACGCGCCGGCCGACCTTACCAACGCCCCCGGTAGCGCACCGCAGCGCCCGATCAACCAGCTGGGCATTGCCCCGGACATGCCGGCGTTGCCGCGCACTTTGTCCCACGTGGTGTACTTCGTACCCGATGCGGCCAAGGGCGAAGCGTTCTACCGCGATCGCCTGGGCTTCGTCACCACCGACAGCTTCATCGGCGTCGGCCCGTTCATGCGCACCGCCGCCATGGACGATCACCACTGCCTGTTCATGATCCAGACCCCACCGCACATGCAGGGTTGCGAGCACTTCACCTTCCATATGGGCAGCGGCACCGAGGTCCTGCTGGCCGGTACGCGTTTCCAGCAGCAGGGCTGGACCAGCTTCTGGGGCCCGGGCCGACACCTGCTGGGTTCCAACTGGTTCTGGTACTTCAACAGCCCGCTGGGCTGCCACATCGAGTACGACGCCGACATGGACAAGCACGATGACGCATGGGCGGCGCGTCAGGCGCCGATGTCGGCCGACAACTCGCAGCTGTTCCTGTTCGCCTCGCGGGAGAAATGGGCACCCAGCGGCCCACCTGCGAAGCAGGGTTGAAACATGGCGTGGGTGGAGCTGTGCCGGCTCGATGAGCTGGGCGAGGGTCAAGCGCGCGGTTTCGACCCACAGGGCAGGGGCGCGGACAGCCTGTTCGCCCTTCGGTACCTGGGCCAGGTACGCGTCTACCGCAACCTGTGCCCGCATTTGATGGTGCCCATGGAGTACCGCAAGAACCGCTTTTTGAGCGCCGATGGCCAGTGGATCGTCTGCTACGCCCACGGTGCGCGCTTCACGCCCGAAGACGGCACTTGCGTTCACGGCCCCTGCCGAGGCGAAGCCTTGGAGGCACTCGATCACAAGGAAGCGGACGGCTGGCTGCTATTGCCGCTGGAGCAGCTCGATCGCTGACCTATCGCGCCGCGCGATAGGTCGCATCCCGCGACGCGATTGGTCATGGACCGGCGCAGGCGGGAAGCTGTGCATAGGCACAGGAAACGGCCGCCCCGCATGACGGGGCGCACAACAAGAACAAAACGTGAGACATGCCATGAATACTGTGAACAACGTGTTGATCGTGGGCGGCGGAATTGGCGGGCTGTGTGCCGCCATCGCCTTGCGCCGCAAGGGCATCGCCGTCGATCTGGTCGAGCTGAAAACCGAGTGGACCGTCTACGGTGTCGGCATCATTCAACAGAGCAATGTGGTGCGCGAGATGCACCGGCTGGGCCTGCTCGAAGCCTACCTTGATGCCGCCTACGCCTTCGAGGACGTGGCCATCTATACCACCGAAGGGCAGCAACTGGCGCGCATCCCAGGCCAGCGCCTGGCCGGTCCGCAGTATCCGGCCAATGTGGGTATCTCGCGCCGCGCCCTGCACAAGGTGTTGAGCGAAACTGCCATCGAACTGGGCACCCAGGTGCGCCTGGGCACCTCGGTGGAAAGCTTCGAGCAAGACGACAGCGCAGTGGACGTGTTGTTCACCGATGGCAGCCAGGGGCGCTACGGTCTCATGGTCGGCGCCGACGGGTTGTTCTCGAAAGTCCGCAGCGTGCTGTTCGGTGATCGTTATCAGCCGCGTTTCACCGGGCAGTCGGTGTGGCGCTACAACTTCCCGCGTGCGGCAGGTATCGACCACCTTGCCAACTACCAAGGGCCCTCTGGCAACGCGGGGCTGGTTCCGCTGGCCGATGACCTGATGTACCTCTTCACCACCTCCCACGAGCCGGGTAACCCCTGGATGGAACCGGCTGCTTTGGCTGATGGCCTTCGCCAGCGCCTGGCCGGTTTCGGCGGGCTGATCGGCGAATTGCGCGAGCAGATCGTCGACAACGCCGGGGTCGTTTACAAGCCGCTTGAAGCGGTGTTTGTCGACGAACCCTGGTACTGCGGTCGAGTGCTGCTGATCGGCGATGCCGCCCATGCCACCACGCCACACCTGGGGCAGGGGGCAGGCATGGCCATTGAGGACGCCGTGGTGCTCGCCGAGGAGCTCACCGCGGGTGGCAGCCTCGACGCGCAATTGCAGCGGTTCATGGGCCGACGTTTCGAGCGCTGCAAGTTCATCAGCGAAATGTCCCTGCTGGCAGGTGTGAAGGAGATCCAGCGCGATCCCTCCTTCGACCGCATCGGCCTGGTCAAGCGCATGCTGGAGGTCACCGCGCAGCCGATCTGACTCCCCGTACCCGGTACGCCCTGCCTTGTCGGCGCGCCGGCCCTATGCCAACACCGACGCACAATAAAAAGAAAGAGGAAACCCCGATGTTGACTCGCAAAGGTGCATTCACACGGCCGTTACCGGCGCTCAAGCCCCTCAGCCTGGCGCTTGTCGCGCTGGCCGCAAGCCAGGCGCAGGCCTTCGAATTCGATACCGGCAACCCCGACCTGCGGGTGCGCTGGGACAATACGCTGAAATACAGCGCCGCCTGGCGTACACAGGACGCGAGCAGCAAGCTCACCGAAGGGCAGACCGCGCTGAACCTGGACGATGGTGACCGCAACTTCGACAAAGGCCTGATCTCCAACCGCCTCGACCTGCTGTCGGAACTGGACATTACCTACAACAACGTCGGCGCACGGGTCAGCGGCGCGGCCTGGTACGACGATGTCTACAACCAAGGGACTGACAACAACGACCCTGGCCGTGCCAACAGTTATTCGGTCGACTACGACGCGTTCACCGACGACACGCGCAAGCTGCATGGACGCAAGGGCGAGCTGCTCGACGCCTTTATCTTCGGCAAGACCGAGATCGGCGACATGCCGCTGTCCGGCCGTTTGGGTCAATACGCCATGCAGTGGGGCGAGAGCCTGTTCTTTGGCATGAACGGCATTGCTGGCGGCATGGCTCCGGTGGACGTGGTCAAGGGGCTGTCGGTACCAAACACGCAGTTCAAGGAACTGATCCGTCCGGTACAGCAGATTTCCGGACAACTCCAACTGACGCCGGATGTGTCGGTGGGGGCCTACTACCAGTTCGAGTGGGAGGCCAACCGCCTGCCGGCAGCGGGTAGCTATTTCTCCACAGACGACTTCTTCGGCGATGGCGCCGAGCGCATGTTCGTCGGCGCGCCGGTGTTCCCCGGTGGCCAACCTCTGGCGTTCTTCCACGGCAACGACAAGCAAGCCAAGGACTCAGGGCAGGGCGGCATGCAGGTGCGCTGGCGCACCGAGACGGTCGACTGGGGCCTGTACGCCATCCGCTTCCACGACAAGTCGCCGCAACTCAACGTACGCCCGAACTTCGCCAACCTCGACCCGGTCAGCGGCAAGGCCGGCGAGTTCTACTGGGTGTATCCCGAGGGTATCGAGGCGTTCGGTGCGAGCTTCTCCACCACCGTTGGCAACTTCAACCTCGCCGGTGAGTTGTCAACCCGCTGGAACCAGCCGTTGGCCTCGACCAACCAGCATGCGTTGGCCGTGGGCGAGGCGATCGACAATGACGATAACCCGGTTTACGCCACCGGCCGCACGCTGCACGCCAACGTCTCCTGGCTTGCCAGCCTGGAGCCGAACTTCATCGCTGCCGAGTCGAGCTTCCTCGGCGAAATCGCCTGGAACCGGGTGATGAGCGTGAGCAAGAACGCCGATGCCGTTGACCCTAACGCCGACCGTGACGCCACCAGCCTGCGCCTGGTGTTCGAACCGATGTACCGGCAGATCTTACCGGGGCTCGACCTGTCGGTGCCGATCGGCGCGAGCTACACCAACGGCGCGTCGATGGCGCTGGGCACCGGTTTTGGCACCGATCATGGCGGTGACCTGAACATCGGCCTGAAAGGCAACTACCTCAACACCTGGAGTTTGGGCCTGACCTACACGCACTACTACGGCCCGGAGAACACCTTCCTCGACGCCGATAACCACTACACCTTCGAACAGTCGCTCAAAGACCGCGACTTCATCGCCTTCACTGTCAGCCGCACCTTCTGACCGAGGACCACCCGATGAAACACAATAATAAAGTCGTTTCCCTGCTCACTGCCCTGAGTGCCTCGCTGCTATTGGCCCACGGCGCCGTTGCCGCAGTGCCCGCCGAGCAGGCGGCCATGCTCAAGACCAGCCTGACCCCGCTCGGTGGCGAGCGGGCCGGCAACGCGGATGGCAGCATTCCTGCCTGGACCGGTGGCTACATCCAGGCCGACCCGGCCTACAAGGAAGGCGGCAAGCGTGGCGATCCGTTCGCCAGCGACAAGCGGCTGTTGAGCATCACCGCGCAGAACATGGCGCAGTATGCCGACAAGCTGACGCCGGGCATCCAGGCGATGCTGAAGAAGTACCCGGACAGCTATCGTCTCGACGTCTACCCGACGCGCCGCAGCGCTGCCGCTCCGCAGTCGGTGTACGACGCTACCCTCGCCAACGCCACCAGCGGCAAGCTGGTGGACGGCCCCGCCGGCCCCATGCCCGAAGGCGCATCCGGCGGCATCCCGTTCCCGATCCCGGCCAATGGCGTGGAAGCCATGTGGAACCACCTGCTGCGTTGGCGGGGTGCGTCCTGGCACGCCAGCTTCAATCAGTACCTGACCACCGCCGACGGCAAGCACGTGCTCACCAATGACTCGCGGGCCGATTTGCAGATGCCCTGGTACCTGCCCGGTGGTAGTGGCGACAAGGGTGTGTTCTGGTCCATCCGCATGACCAACGACGGCCCGCCCCTGCGTGCCGGGGAGGCCATTACCGGCCTGGAGAACCTCAACGCCGACAAAGCTGCGGTCTGGACCTACCTGCCTGGTCAGCGCCGTGTGCGTCGCCTGCCCAACGCCTGCTGCGACACGCCGACCCCGGCCACCGCCGGCGTCATGAGCTTCGATGAGCTGTACGTGTTCAACGGTCGTCTCGACCGCTTCGACTGGAAGCTGGTGGGCAAGAAGGAGATGTACATCCCCTACAACGCCAACAAGGTGTTCACCGCCAGCAACGCCGAGGCGCTGCTGGCCCCCCATCACCTGAACCCCGACTCCATCCGCTGGGAGCTGCACCGTGTGTGGGTGGTGGAGGCGACGCTGAAGAATGGCCAGCGCCATGTGATGCCGCGTAGCACCTACTACCTCGACGAAGACACCTGGGCTGCCGTGCTGGGCGAGCGCTATGACGCCCGCAACCAGTTGGCCAAGGTGGTCTGGACCTCGCCGGTGGTGCTGCCTGACCTGCCGGGCGTGGTGACCTTGACCAACGGCTTCTACGACCTGCTCTCCGGTGCCTGGTTCGCCGGTGACCTGTTCGCAGGCAAGAACGAACAGTACCGCATCGTGCCGCCCTACAAGGACTCGGTGTTCACCGCCGACGCCATGGCCGGCGAGGGCGTGCGCTGAGCAGGCGCGCTGCGCAGGTGCTGTACCGACTCTAAGAACAAAAGGTTGCGTGCGATGAACAAGATGCTCTACGGCTGGCTGCTGGCAGCCTGTTGCGGGCTGCCGCCGGCGTTCGCCGGTGACAGCGTGGATGTGCTCGCGCAGCCCGCGCTGCACGGCCCCCAGGCCCTGCGTGCGGTATTGCAGGATGTGGCCCGGGCCGATGCACGCCTGGTCGCGGTGGGTGAACGTGGCGTGGTACTGCTGTCCGATGACAATGGTGCCACCTGGCGCCAGGCCACTGCCGTGCCGGTGAGTGTCAGCCTGACCGCCGTGCAGTTCATCGACGCCCGCAACGGCTGGGCGGTCGGCCATGCCGGCGTGGTCTTGCACAGCCAGGACGGTGGTGAGCACTGGAGCGTGCAGCTCGACGGCAAGCGCGCCGCCGCCCTGGAGGTGCAGGCAGCCGAGGCTGCCGCAGACGAGCGTCGCCTGGCGGCGGCGCAACGGCTGCTGGCTGACGGCGCGGACAAGCCGTTGTTGGCCCTGAATTTCACCGATGCCCGCAACGGCCTGGTCGTGGGTGCCTACGGGGTGGCCATGCGCACCGCCGACGGCGGGCGCAGCTGGCAGTCGGAGATCGGCCGACTGCCGAACGGGCGTGGACTGCACCTGTATGCCCTGGCGCGCCAAGGCAACCAGGTGTATGTCGCCGGCGAGCAGGGCCTGCTGCTTCGCTCGCGTGATGGCGGTGAGCATTACGAGGCGCTGCACGGGCCCTACGATGGCAGCTACTTCGCCGCCACCGTGTTGCCCGATGGCCGTCTGCTGCTCGGCGGCCTGCGCGGTTCGCTGTTCGCCTCTGACGACGGTGGCGACAGTTTCCAGGCGCTAGCCAACCCGATTCCGGCATCGATCAACGGCCTGCGTGTCGCCGATGGCCAGTTGTTGCTCGCCAACCAGGCAGGGATGCTCCTGCGCAGCGGCCTCGGCGCCTTTGCCGCCCAGCCCGTGGCGGTCTCCGATGGCCTGCCACTGACCGCCGCTACTGCCGCCGCCGATGGCTCCATCGTCGCCGTCGGCATGGCCGGTGCGCGCCGCCTGGAACCTTCCTCTCTTTCCACCACGACGGACTGAACCATGCACGTCATGAATTCATCTGCGCCTTCCAGCGGCCATCTCGACGACTTCGACAGCGCGTCCGGCTCGCTGCTGGAACGTGCGCTCTTCAACCACCGTGTGCTGGTGTTGCTGCTGTGCCTGGCGGCGACCTTGCTGCTCGGCTGGCAGGCCTCGCGCCTGACCCTCAATGCCAGCTTCGAGAAGATGATCCCGCGCGATCATCCGTTCATCCACAACTACCTGGAGCACCGTCAGGAACTCGCCGGCCTGGGCAACGCGGTGCGCATCGCCGTGGCCAATCCGCGCGGTAGCATCTACGACAAGGACTACCTGCACAGCCTGCAGCAGCTCAACGATGCGGTATACCTGCTGCCTGGCGTCGACCGTGCGGCGATGAAGTCGCTGTGGACGCCGTCCACCCGCTGGACCGGAGTCACCGAGGAGGGCCTGGAAGGTGGCCCGGTGGTGCCCGACGGCTACGATGGCGCTGCCGCTAGCCTGGAAGCGCTCAAGCGCAACGTGGAACGCTCCAACGAGATTGGTCAACTTGTGGCCTTCGACCAGCGTTCGAGCATTGTCTACGTGCCGCTGCTGGAGAAGACCCCGGACGGCCAGGCCCTCGACTACACGGCCTTCGCCCATGAGCTGGAAACCCTGCGCGAGCGCTTCCAGGCGCAGGGGGTGGAGATCCACATCACCGGTTTCGCCAAGGTCGTCGGCGACCTCATGGACGGCCTGCGGCAGATCCTGCTGTTCTTTGCCGCCGCCATTGCCATCACCGCCGCCGTGCTGTACTGGTACACCCGCTGTGTGCGCAGCACCGCGCTGGTGGTGGTGTGTTCGCTGGTGGCAGTGATCTGGCAGCTCGGCCTGCTGCCGCTGATGGGTTACGAGCTCGACCCGTATTCGGTGCTGGTACCGTTCCTGGTGTTCGCCATTGGCATGAGCCATGGCGCCCAGAAAATGAACGGCATCATGCAGGACATCGGCCGCGGTATGCATCGCCTTGTGGCAGCGCGGTTCACCTTCCGCCGGTTATTTCTGGCCGGGCTCACCGCGCTGCTCTGCGATGCGGTCGGTTTTGCCGTGCTCATGATCATTCAGATACAGGTGATCCAGGACCTGGCCGTCATCGCCAGCCTGGGCGTGGCGGTGCTGATCTTCACCAACCTGATTCTGCTGCCGGTGCTGCTCTCCTACGTGGGCGTCAGTGCCCGTGCGGCACGGCGCAGCCTGCGCGCCGAAGAGGCCGAGGCCAGCGGGGCGGGCAAGCATGCGGTGTGGCGCTTCCTCGATCTGTTCACCCGCCGACGCTGGGCGGCGGCGTGCATCGCCGTCGCTGCGCTGATGGCTGCCGGGGGCTACGCCGTGAGCCTGCACCTGAAGGTAGGCGACCTCGACGCCGGCGCTCCCGAGCTGCGCGCCGATTCGCGCTACAACCGCGACAATGCCTTCGTCACCCGGCACTACGGCGCCAGCAGCGATGTGTTCGCGGTGATGGTGCGCACCGCCCCCGGTGGCTGTTCGGCCTACGGCACCTTGAAACACGTGGATGACCTGGACTGGCAACTGCGTGGCCTGCAGGGCGTGGACTCGACAAACTCGTTGGCGCTGCTCAACCGCCGGGTGCTGGTCGGCCTCTCCGAAGGCAGCCCGAAGTGGTATGACCTGGTCAACAACCAGGCGACCCTGAACATGGTCACCGCCGGTGCCCCGCGCGGGCTGTACAACGACGACTGCAGCCTGCTGACGCTCTATGCCTACCTGACCGATCACAAGGCCGACACCCTGGCGCGGGTGGTCGACAGCGTCCAGGCGTTTGCCCAGGCCAACGACAGCGAGCAGGCCAGCTTCCTCATGGCTGCCGGCAGTGCAGGCATCGAGGCTGCCACCAACCAGGTGGTCAAGCAGGCCAACCGCGACATGCTCTGGTGTGTCTACGGCGCGGTGATCGTGCTCTGCCTGGTGACCTTCCGCTCCTGGCGCGCGGTGCTCTGCGCGGTGCTGCCGCTGGTACTCACCTCGATCCTCTGCGAAGCGCTGATGGTGGCGCTGGGTATTGGCGTGAAGGTGGCGACCCTGCCGGTGATCGCCCTTGGGGTCGGCATCGGCGTGGACTACGCGCTGTATGTGATGAGCATAGTGCTGGCCCAGCTGCGCCAAGGCGCGAGCCTGTCCCAGGCGTATTACCGCGCGCTGCTGTTCACCGGCAAGGTGGTCATGCTCACCGGTATCACCCTGGCCATCGGCGTTGGTACCTGGATCTTCTCGCCGATCAAGTTCCAGGCCGACATGGGCGTGCTGCTGGCATTCATGTTCGTCTGGAACATGGTCGGTGCATTGATCCTGCTGCCGGCGTTGGCCTACTTCCTGTTGCCGCACCGCAAGGCCTGTACCGAGCAGCTGGCATTGCCGGCGCATGAGCACACAAGGCGCGAGCGCAGTAGCGGGATGCTGGAGCAGGGCGCCAGTTTTCGCCCGCTGGAGGAGGTGAGCCATGGCCGCTGAACGCACCGCCGGAAGCGCCCAGGCTGCCTTGTTGCTGTTCGGCAGTTGCCTGCCCGTCCTGGGGGCGGTGCTCATCGCACCGGTGCTACCCCGCATGCACGCGCATTTTGCCGAGACGCCGGGCGTGGCCGTGCTGGTGCCGGTGGCCCTGACGTTGCCGGCACTGGTCATAGCCTTGTTGGCGCCGCTGGCCGGGGTGTTGGCAGACCGAGTGGGGCGGCGAGCACTGCTGCTGGCGAGCATGTTGCTCTACAGCCTGTGCGGTTTGTTGCCGTTGTGGCTGGACTCGCTGGTGCTGATTGTCGCCAGCCGCGCCGGCATCGGCTTGGCCGAAGCCGGCATCATGACCTGTTGCACCACGCTGATGGGTGACTACTTCGACGGCCAGCGCCGGGCGCGGTTGTTCGCTTTGCAGATGGTGGTCACCTCATTGGCGGCAGCGTTGTTCATGGGCGTGGGCGGTGCGCTGGGGGAAAGCGACTGGCGGACACCGTTCACCCTCTATGCGGTGGGTGCGCTGTGCCTGCCCTTGATGGCCCTGCTGTTGTGGGAGCCGCGTGCCTGCCAGGCCGCCAGCGAAGCCACCGTCGATTCACGTTTTCCATGGGCGGCCCTGACGCCGTTATACCTGCTCACCGTGCTGGCTGGCGTCAGCCTGTTCATCGTCCCGGTACAGGCCGGTTACGTGCTGCAGTTACTGCACATAGATGCGCCCCGTCAGGTCGGCCTGGCCATGGGCGCCAACCAGCTCGGCGTGTTGGCCGGCGCACTGGCTTTTCGCTTACTGGCGCGCTTGCCGGCTGGGCGGTTGCTGGCCTTGGGCTTTGCCACGGCGGGGCTCGGTGGCGGCCTGATGGCGCTGGCCAGCAGCCATGCGCCAGTGGTGCTGGCGGTGCTGATCAACGGCCTGGGTGTTGGGCTGTTGCTGCCGACGCTGATCACCCTGGTGATGCAGCAGGTTGGCTTCGATCAGCGCGGCCGTGCCACGGGTGGGTTCACTTCGGCGATTTTCGCGGGTGAGTTCGTCAGTCCATTGATCGTCCTGGCATTGACCGCTGGTGTGGCTACGCAACTGCCGCATGCACTGCTGCTGGTCGCCATCGGACAACTGCTGCTGGCGCCTGTGTGCCTGTCCTTGATGCGCCACCGGCGTGCGGTGACGGTGGCAGGTGCACGATGAACGAAATTTTCCTTGGCGGGCGAGCCGGTGCCAGTCGCTCTCTGCGCAGCGCCATGTGGCTGACCAGCACGCGCCTACCGGCCATGGCTGAAGGCGCAGCGTTCATCAGCGAACAGAATCTTATTGTCGACGGTGGCTCGACCATCGGCGACGGCAATTGAAAGGAGACAGCATGCAATCGCTTCCTGCATTCAAACGTGTAGTCACCGGCCACGATGCCGAGGGCCAGGCGGTCGTCGCCAGTTGCGGCCCGACACCGAACAACTTCCCACTCAAGGCGGTGCCTGGCACCCTGTTCTACGAAGTCTGGAACAGTGTCGGCAGCCCGGCGACACTGGACAACGGCGATGATCCGACAGCGCAGCCGCTGCAATTGAGCCCTGGCCCGCTGGGCAGCGTGATTCGCGTGGTGGACATACCGCCCGACAGCGTGCAGAACCAGGTCAGTGCCGAAGATGCAGCCGCTGCCTTCGCCGAGATCGGCGAGGCGAGTGCCGGCACGGGCAAAGCCGATTCGAAGCACAAGCTGATGCACCGCACCGAAACCCTGGACTACGGCATCGTTACCGAGGGCGAGGTCTGGCTGGTGCTGGACGATGGCGAAGTCCACCTCAAACGGGGCGACATCGTGGTCCAGCGCGGTACCAACCATGCCTGGAGCAACCGCAGCGAACAGATGGCCCGGATGGTCTTCATCCTGCTCGATGGGCGTTATGCCGAGACGCTCAAGGAGCTGCTGCCATGAAGCTCGCCACGTTCGACGACGGCAGCCGCGATGGTCGCCTGCTGGTGGTGGCCCGTGACCTCGGGCATGCGGTCGATGCCAGCGACATCGCCACCAGCTTGCAGGTCGCGCTGGAAAACTGGCCCCAGGTCGAAGCCCGCTTGCAGGCGCTGTATCAGCAGCTCAACGACGATGCGGTTGCGGGTGCCTTCGCGCTCGACCTCGCTCGACTGGCTGCGCCCCTGCCGCGTGCCAGCCAGTGGCTGGATGGCTCGTGCTTCCTCAGCCATGGCGCGTTGATGCAGAAGGCCTTCAACCTGGACCCGATCGAGGGCGTCGAGCACACCCCACTGATTTACCAGGGTGCCAGCGATGACTTTCTCGGGCCACTCGCGGACATACCCTTGCCCAGCGAGGCCCACGGCATCGACTTCGAGGGCGAGTTCGCGGTGTTGCTCGATGACGTACCCATGGGATGCCCGGCGGAGCAGGCCTTGCAGCATGTTCGCCTGATCCTGCAACTCAACGATGTCAGCCTGCGGGCCTTGGCACCGCGGGAAATGAAGACCGGCTTCGGCTTTCTCCAGGCCAAGCCCGCCAGCAGTTTCGCGCCCGTCGCGGTCACCCCGGACGAACTCGGCGAGGCCTGGCGCGACGGCCGGGTGCACTTGCCGCTGCACGTGCACTGGAATGGCGAGTGGTTCGGCCATCCCCATGGCGGCGCCATGCACTTCGGTTTCCACCAGTTGATTGCCCATGCGGCGCTGACGCGACGCTTGAGTGCGGGCACGCTACTGGGCTCCGGCACCGTGTCCAACGACGAGCGCAGCGTGGGCTCGGCGTGCATCGCCGAGCGCCGCGCCATCGAAACCATCGCCTGCGGTGCGCCGCGCACGGCCTTCATGCGCTTTGGCGACCGGGTGCGCATGGAGGCTCGCGGGCCCGAGGGCGAGGTGCTGTTCGGGGCCATTGACCAGCGCGTGGTGCGGGGAGGCTGGCCATGCGAGTGATGGTCACCGGCGCCAATGGCTTCGTCGGGCGCCAGTTGGTGCAGCGCCTGCTGGACCTGGGCGAGCTGCGCGGGCGGCGAATCGAGGCATTGCTGGTGCTGGATCAGGCACTGGATGGCCTGCCCGAAGACGCGCGCCTGCGTCGTCATCACGGTAGCGTCACCGACGCGGCCTTGCTGCGTCGGGTGCTGGCTGACGGTGTCGATGTAGTCTTCCATCTCGTCAGCGTACCTGGCGGCGCTGCCGAGGCGCAGTACGAACGGGGTTACCAGGTAAACCTGCAAGCAAGCCTGGAGCTGCTCGACCAACTGCGTAATCCCCTCTGTCCACCGGTGCTGGTGTACGCCAGCAGCGTCGCGGTGTACGGCGGCAAGTTGCCGACGCGCATGGACGAAGGCCAGCCAGCGTCGCCGCAACTGTCCTATGCGGCGCACAAACGCATGGTGGAGATCGCGTTGCAAGACCTTGCCCGGCGTGGCGAGGTTGACGGCCGCGCCTTGCGTTTGCCCGGTATCGTTGCTCGCCCGCGCGAGCCGAATGGTCTGCGCTCGGCGTTCATGAGCGACCTATTGCACGCCTATGTGGCCGGGGAGGCCTACACCTGCCCGGTGTCACCCGAAGCGAGCGCCTGGTGGATGTCGGCCCGTTGTTGCGTGGACAACCTGCTGCACGCCGCCGAGCTGGAAGCGCCGGGCAGCCAGCGGGTCTGGCAACTGCCTGTGTTGCATTTGACCATCGCCCAGGTGCTGACCGGGCTGGCGGCTGTTGTTGGCGAGGCCAACCGTGAGCGCATCGCCTTCGCCCCCGATCCCCAGCTCGAAAGCCTGTTTGGCCGCTACCCACCGTTGCGTACCTCGTTCGCCCGCGAACTGGGCTTCTGCCACGACGGTTCAGTGGCCGGTCTGCTGCGTAATGCCCTCGACTTGCCGCCGCGCCACACCCGTCGCGCGGCCATCCGCAAAGGAATCCTCGTATGAGCTTGAACACACGTCGCTTGCTGGACCTGTCTGTCACCCTGGACAACAACCCTTACACTGATCCGCCACCTTTGCTGCCGAAGATCGATTATATGGATCATCAGCAGGGTTGGCCGGAGATGGCCGCGATGTTTCCCGGGCTGCGCAAGGAGGACCTGCCGGGCGACGAGTCCTGGGCGGCAGAGCGCCTGCAGATCACCACTCACAGCGGTACTCACATGGACGCGCCCTGGCACTACGCATCCACCACCGACGGTGGCAAGCCGGCCTTCGGCATCGACGAACTGCCGCTGGAGTGGTGCCTGCAGCCGGGGGTGAAGCTGGATTTTCGTCATTTGCCGGATGGCCACGTGGTCACTGCGGCCCAGGTAGAGGCCGAGCTTGCGCGTATTGGGCATGATCTGCAGCCGCTGGACATCGTGCTTGTGAACACCCGCGCGGGCAGCTTGTTCGGCCAGCCTGGCTATCTCGAAGCAGGAGTGGGGATGGGCCGCGAGGCGACGTTGTACCTGCTGGAGCGCGGGGTGAGGGTGGTCGGTACCGATGCCTGGAGTTGGGATGCGCCATTCAAGTTCACCCGCGAACGCTTCAGTGAAACGGGCGACGCCTCGATCATTTGGGAGGGCCATAAGGCCGGGCGTGATATCGGCTATGGGCAGATGGAGAAGCTGGCCAATCTGGAGCAGCTACCGGCGGATGGGTTTCAGGTAAGTTGCTTCCCTTACAAGATCCGGCATGCCTCAGCCGGCTTCGTCCGGGCGGTAGCGATCTTCGATTAGGGACAAAGCC
Organism: Pseudomonas sp. CGJS7; assembly: GCF_036961695.1. Lineage (NCBI taxonomy): Bacteria > Pseudomonadati > Pseudomonadota > Gammaproteobacteria > Pseudomonadales > Pseudomonadaceae > Pseudomonas > Pseudomonas sp. CGJS7. The sequence goes on from NZ_JBAMDI010000001.1 coordinate 106,616, forward strand.
ATGGGCCGCGAGGAGGGCACGTGCGCAGCTGCCGTCAGCCGTTGGCCCTCGGGCAGCTGCGGGCGATGGTCAAACGTCCAGCACCAACCGGGCGCTGTGGCAGCCCGATACGCAGGGCGTTATCCATTCTCCGCTGTTGCGCTGGGCATCGCTGAGGTACTCGTCGCGGTGATCAGGCGCCCCCTCGATGACCCGGCTGACACAGGCGCCGCAGATACCCATTCCACATGACACGGGTAGCTCCACGCCCGCCCGCGATGCCGCCTGTACCAAACTTTCACCCGGTTGCACCTCGACCTGGAGACGACTGCGCTGTAGCACCAGTGTGCAGTGACGCTCGACGTGCAAGGTGGGCTCTGTGGCCTGGAAATGTTCGCGGTGAAGCGCCGTGGTTGGCCAGCCGCTTGCCAGCGCGACCTGTTCGACACACGCCATGAAACCGGCAGGGCCACAGCAATAGAGGCTTGCGCTGCCGTCCCAGGCCGGCAGGTGTTCCTCCAGGTACCCGGCGATCATCGGGGCGCGCAAGCCTGCATGAACCTCGGTATTCGCATCGAGGTACTGGATAAAAGGCACCTGTTTGGCATCGCGGGTGAAAAACAGCAAGCGCACCGACCGACCTTGCGCTTGGCATTGCCGGTACATGGCGAGCAGTGGCGTGATTCCTATGCCTGCGGCCACCAAGACGACCTGTCCTGTGCCAGGTTGCAGGCTAAAGAGATTACGCGGCAGGCCCACCTCCACCCGGGCACCCAGCCGCAGGTGCTCGTGCAGCCATTGCGAGCCGCCGCGGGAGGCTTTTTCGCGCTTGATGCCCAGGTATACATGACCGTCCTCGGGCAGGCTGACCACTGAGTATTGGCGTACCACGCCATTGCCCAGGCGCAGGTCCACATGAGCACCGGGTGCCCAGTCGAAGGGCAGGGAAGCTGGACCCGGCGGGGCCAGTTCGACACCCAGCACGTCTTCGGCTTCGAGGCGCAGGGCCCGCACCTGCAGAGGTGTCCAGCTCATGCGCGTACCCCCGCGGCCTGTTGCAGATGAAGTACAGCCTGGCGTGCCTGGCTGCCCAATTCGGCGAGGTCCAGGCCAGGAATCGCATCGTTTTCCACGCTCAGGCGGCCGCCTACCAGCAATGCCCGCAGCGTCGGACGGCCACCGCCTACCACTGGCGCGATACCCAGATCGTGCAGACCGAAGTAGCGGGGTTGATCGAGGCGGTAGATCGCCAGGTCCGCCGCCATGCCGACCTGCAGCGTGCCGATGGCGTCCAGGCCCAGCACCTGGGCGCCACCTGCTGTGCCCCAGCGCACAACGTCCTCCACGCTGGTGACATGGGCACCACCCTCCAGATCGCCGCCAGCATGGCGGGCCATGGCGCGTTCGCCAGCCTTGGCCCTTTGCATCAGCCAGGCGGCGTGGGTTTCGCTGATCATGTCGCAGGCTTCGTTGGAGGCAGCGCCATCCACGCCGATCGAGACCGACATGCCTGCGGCCTCCATGGCAACGATATCTGCGATACCACTGCCAAGCCGGCCATTGCTTTGTGGGCAGTGGGCGATGCCGGTGCCGGTGGCGCCCAGCAGCTGGATTTCTTCGGCGCTCAGCTTGACCAGGTGCGCGAACCACACGTCCGGCCCGAGCCATTCCTGCTCCGCGCAGAACACCACGGGCGAGAGGCGGTGGCGATCATGGACTTCGTTCTGGTACTCCACGGTTTCGCTCAAATGGCTGTGCAGGCGGATGCCCAGGCGGCGTGCGGCGCGGGCGGTCTCGCGCAGGTGCTCGGGCGGCATGGAGTAGGGCGGGCTGGTCGGTGCCATTACCACACGGCGCCAGGCATCGTCGGCGGGATCATGGTAGACCTGTACCAAGCGCTGAACATCGTCCAGGTACTGCGTGAGGGTCTCAGGTCCGGCTGTCGCGGGGCCTTCAGCCTGACGTACCTGGGTTGCGCCGCCCCGGCAAAGGACGAAGCGCAGCCCCAGGCGCTTGGCCTCTTCGAAGAGGATCTGTGCGCTGTCGAAGGCCATGCCTGGCAAGTACAGGTAATGATGGTCGGCCACCGTGCTGCAGCCGGAGCGGGCCAGCTCCACCAGCCCGACCCGTGCGGCCAAGCGGAAACTGTGCTCATCGAACAGCCCGCGATAGCGATAGGGCACGGCCCCCAACCAGGCACCAAGGCTCTGGTCGATGCCAGCGGGAATGCCCTTGAGCAAGGACTGGAACAGATGATGATGGGTGTTCACCCAGCCTGGATACACCACGCAATCGGTGGCATCGAGCACTTGCTCACCGGGTAACGGTTGCAGCGAGCCCAGGGCAGCGATACGCCCTTGGGTGATGCGGATGTCCGGCCCCACATGGCGCGCGGCGCCGCCACGCAGGCCAGTGAGGATGGCGCTGGCGTTACGGATCAGCCAGCTGTTGGTGTGTTTCATGTTCGTCTCCATAGCCAGTACAGCGTTTCGCAGGGAAGTCAGCCCAGTTCGCTTTCGTGCCAGTGGCGCAGGCTCAACCGAGCCAGCAAAGCCATCAGGCTGAACAGCGCCACGCCGGTCAGGGCGATCAACACCAGGGCGGCGAATAGGCGGGGAATGTTGAGCTGGAATCCCGCTTGCAGGATCTGATACGCCAGGCCCGCGCCCGTGCCACCCGTACCGGCGACGAACTCGGCCACCACCGCGCCGATCAAGGCCAAGCCGCTGGCGATGCGCAGGCCAGCGAAAAAGCACGGTAAGGCGCTGGGAATGCGCAGGCGCAACAGCACTTGCCAGCGGCTGGCGCGGTTCAGGTGGAACAGGTTGAGCAGGCCAGGGTTGACGCTGCGCAGGCCCAGGACGGTGTTGGCGATGATCGGGAAGATCGCCACCAGCGTGGCGCAGATCACCAACGCCAAGGTCGTGTCGCTGCACCAGATGATGATCAGCGGCGCGATGGCCACCACCGGCGTTACCTGCAGCAGGATCGCGTAGGGAAACAGACTGGCCTCCACGACGCGGCTCTGCACGAACACGAACGCCGCCAGCGTGCCGATGACCACGGCGAGGGCGAATGACAGGAAAGTGATCTTCAGGGTCATCCACAGTGCCCCCAGCAGCATCGGGCCATCGGCGACCAGGGTGCGGCCGATATCGGCTGGTGACGGTACCAGGTACACCGGGACTTTCCAGGCGATGCATGCCAGTTGCCAGACGCCGAGCAGCAAGGCGCCAACCAGTAGCGGTGAAACGATGCGGAGTACAGAAGGGTGGCGTAGCCAGGGAGTAGAGGGTCGGCTCATGATGATGCTCTCAGGAAGGGTCGCCATTGGCCTGGGCCAGGAGTCGGGACAGGTGCGCGCATTGCTCGATGAACGCCGGTGAAGTGCGGTATGCCTCGTCGCGCTCCAGTGGGCCGTCGATGATTACATCGGCGATCACTCGACCGGGACGCGCGCCCATCACGATCACCCGCGAAGACAGGTACACCGCCTCGAAGATGCTGTGGGTCACGAATACCACCGTCAGGTCGCGCTGGAGCCAGAGCTGGCGCAGGTCGCTATCGAGCTTGTTGCGGGTGAACTCGTCCAGGGCGCCGAAGGGTTCGTCCATCAGCAGCAGATTGGGTTCGGTGGCTAATGCCCGGGCAATGGAGGCGCGCATCTGCATACCGCCGGAGAGCTCCCGCGGGTAAACGTCGCCGAACTTGCCCAGCCCCACCAGTTCCAGGGCGGCTTGCACCTTGGGCTGGCTCTGGGCCTTGGGGGCGCCGGCCAAGTCCAGGGGCAAGCGCACGTTGTCGTGCACTTTGGCCCATGGCATCAGGGTGGCTTCCTGGAACACCATGGCCAGGCTGCGCCCCGGTGTGCCTGCGTGGTGGTCCGTACCCGGGGCATCCTTGCCCCACCAGCGCACATGGCCGGCGGAGGGCTGTTCGAGCCCGGCGAACATTTTCAGCAGGGTGCTTTTGCCACACCCCGACGGGCCCAAGAGCGAGACGAACTCGCCGCGTTCGATCGCCAGTTTCACGCGGCTCAAGGCATGGGTGCCATTGCTGTAGGTTTTTTCCACCTGATTGGCGAACAAAGGGGTGTCCACACCGATGGTGTTCGGCAGGGCCTGCGGCTGGACGTCGGCCTTGGATAGGGTCTGCATCAACATAGCGCTCTCCCCGTGGGTCATGAGCGGTGGTGTATGCCCCGGCGCACCGGGGCGTTGGGCAAGTGTCAGTGGCTGAGGAACACTTCGCTTTCGCCATGGGCTTCAAGCAGACCCAGTAGTTGCCGACGGATAACCAACCCAGGCTTGTCCGATGGCATGTGCAGTTCCACCCTGCGCCTGGTGTCGACACATGCGTCAGGATCGGTAGCCTCCAGGATGTCGCGGTCTTCGGCTGTGATCGCTGCGTCCCAGTCGATCAGTTCCTGGGTCGAGCATTGCTCTTCGCTGTCGTTGCGATACAACCACTGCACGAGCATCAGTCGGTTGTCGTCGATGGGCGTGGCGCAGTTGTAGATGATGTGATGGATACCGCTGTCCGGATACATGCAGCCGAAGCGCCGGGAGAAGGGCAGGTAATAGCGGTTGAGCAGGTGCCGCTGGGTAATCGGCTCGGTCGTACCGGTGATACGGAAGCTTGCCTCGGGGTTGCGGATCGGCACACGGGTCTCGGCTTCGAAGCCATAATCGGTTTCGCGAAACTCGTAACTGGCCGGTTGCGGCTGGTCGAACAAGCCGAAATTGGCCTTGTGCACGAAGGAAAAGTGCGAGTTGTCGAAGGAGTTCTCCATGACCCGCAGCGGGCTGGTCTTCCACTCTTCGTAAAACTGGAAGATGCGTCGGTAACCGGGGGCGCCGTCTTCCGGGAACTCAGGGATCGGTTGTAGCGGGTCGTCCAGGCTGACCCAGGCATAGCCGTACTTTTCCTGGCAGTGATAAGCCTTCACCACGGCACCCGGAGGAATAGCGCCGGTGGGATTCTGCGGGATCTTCACGCACGTGCCGGTGCAGTCGTATTCCCAGCCGTGATACCCGCAGGCGATATTGCCTTCAGCACTGACGAAGCCTTTGGACAGTTTGGCGGTGCGGTGGCAGCAGCGGTCCCGCATTGCCACCGGGGTACCATCGGGACGCTTCCACAACACCAGCGCTTCACCCAGCAGGGTGAATGGTTTGGGGCCGTCTTCGAGGGCTGTCATGGGGAGCAGGGCATACCAGAAACGGCGCAATACAGGTTGTTTGGTAACCAACATAATCAGGATTCCTCACAGCGTTGAGCTTGTTATGGTGTTCAGCGGCTGCCGACCTGCTCGGCCTCAGGGAGTACCTTCAGGTCTTGCACAAAGCGCGTGGTATACGCGTTGCGCCAAGGTGCGTCGGGACCGAGCAGACCCGCCTCGACCATGAAGTCGCGGGTCGCTTGCCAGCGGCTGTCAGTCATGGTGCCGATCCCCTGGGTTGCGGCCTCTCCACCGGTGATCAGGCGGTACTGCTTGAGGGTCGAGACGCCCCAGGCCAGCAGTTCATCGGTCATGTTGGGGTTGTCGCGCTTGATCAGTGCATTGCCGGCGCTGGGGTCATCCAGATAGCGCTTCCAACCCTCCATGGACGCGCGCACGAAACCTGCTACCCGCTCCGGGTGCTCAGCGATGATGTCTTGACGGGTGACCACGGTGGATCCGTAGGGTGGATAACCGGCATCTGCGAAGAGGAAAAAGTTAGGGGTCACGCCTGCCTTTATCGCCTGGAACAGTTCCGAGCTGGCATACGCCTGTTGTGTGGTTTGCGGGTCGGCTAGAAAGGGTTGCAGGTTGAAGGTGTAAGGCCGCGCCTGGTTGTCAGCCAATTGATACTTACCCTTCAGCCAAGGCCACCAGGTTTGCTGGCCCGAGGTGGACACCAGCACAGGCTTGCCGCCAAGCCCATCAAGTCCGCTGACGTCCGCGTGGGTCATCAACCCTTGCGGGTCTCCCTGGAAGGGCGCAGCCACTGCGACCACTGGCAGGCCTTGCTCGACACTTTTTAGAATCTGCAGGTCATAGTTGACGATGAAATCAGCTTGCTTGCTGACCAGCAGTTGCATGCCATTGACCTGTGGTCCACCCATTCGGATGGACACATCCAGGCCTTCCTTTTCGTACAACCCATCGGCCAGTGCCTGGTAGAAGCCGCCCTGTTCGGCCTGAGCATACCAGGAGGTCAGCAACACGACTTTGTCGCCAGCGATCGCCAGCGGAGCAATCGTCAGCGTGGTGGGGAGCAACGCTGCTGCCAACAGCGAGCGTAACGGGCGAGCCAAGGCAAAACGCGTTTTCATCATGTGTTCTTCACCCCGATTCAAAAAACCGCCGTGCGCCGGATAGCGCGACAGCGAAGGAGCCGGGCGGAGAGAACGGGGGAAGAGAATGGCGTCGCGAAGCAAAAGGGCGTGAACTGGCGACTGACATTGCTCTCTTGCCCGGGGCTGCCATAGCCTCGTTCAAACATCCGCTCGGATGTACGCCCCGAAGGACGCAAGAGCAATGCCCCATGCCATGCCTGGCACTGACCGCTTCTACTCGCTGATACAAGAAGCCAGAAGCATGCCAATTTCATGAAACCGCTGACTTTGCGGTGTAGCGACCCGCACCCGAGGGGGCCGGCACTGACGCGTGAGTTGAGAAGGTGCAGAACGTACCGATTGAGCACTAATAAAGTGCGCAATGTTCTGGTGGGATGGTGTTCATTGATGCTTGGGATTGCTCACAATAAGCAATTTACGTGTATCCGATTAGTTGGCACGCGCCCTGCTTTGCGCTAACTCGAGTAGAAGCGGTCAGTGCCAGGCATGGCATGGGACATTGCTCTGGCGGCCTTGCGCCGCTCCCCCGGCAAGGGTGGCGCCTCGGCATGAGCCGGGGCCAGAGGAGAGGTCGTCCGCTGCTGCATCCCCTTGCTGGCGAAAACCAACAATCACGACCCAAGGGATGCAAATGAAACCGAACGCTCTTTCCTGGCTGCTTCACAGCGTCGTCCCACTCTGCGCGTTGGCCACTGGCAGTGCCCAGGCGAATCCGCTGATGTGGAGCAACAACAGCCTCAGCTACCTCTACGGTCACGGTTATAAAGTCGATGGCACCGGCAACGATATCCAGCAAACCATCACCTTCGAGCACGCCAGTGGCTGGACGTGGGGCGACATGTTCTTGTTCGTTGATAACAAGTGGTCCAACGGCTTGTCCGGCAACGATGGCTACACCTATTACGGCGAGTTTTCACCGCGACTGTCGCTCGGCAAAATCAGTGGTCACCGTCTCAGCTATGGCATCGTCAAGGATGTGTTGATCGCTGCCACCTATGAGCGCGGAGAAGGGCGCAATCGAAAGTACCTGCTTGGGCCCGCTGTTGACCTGAGCCTGCCTGGATTTGATCGTTTTTCACTCAACACTTACTACCGCAAGCCCGATGGGGTAACCGGTAAAGCGTCTGGACAGTGGCAGATCAACCCGACCTGGGCCATGACGATACCGCTCGGCCGCTCAGACATTTTGTTCGACGGTTATCTGGAGTGGTACGTCAATGATGTGGGGACGAAGGGTACCTCGAACTACGTAGCCAAGAGTTTCCACTTCAACCCCCAGATCAAGTACGACGTCGGTAAGGCGATGGGGCAAGCGCCGGCGCGTTTCTATGCCGGGATCGAATGGGACTATTGGTCCGACAAATATGGCATCGAAGACAGCCACGGCTTTCCGACCGATCAGAACGCGTTGAGTGCATTGATCAAGGTGCATTTCTAATGTGATGTTTCAGACCCACCACTGAGTATCTGGTACAGGCTCCGTTGATCATCACTCATCAAGCGTTGTGTATCGACGAGAGCCGACCAGCAACGGTTATTACCGTTGTAACGCGTCTGGTTCGAAAGCTTTCGGCCGTCCAGGCCCGCTTTCGATCCAGCGCGTCGTTTCAGATACCACCGTGGATACGGTTCAAAGCACCCTGAAACCATGAGTGCCATCGCGCTCAAGCTGCGCAATCAGGCCAAATTCCCAGTCCAGGTAGCCCTGCATCGCCTCGTGTGGGTTGTCTGTGCCTTCATAGGGACGCCGGTAGCGATCGCTGCGCGGTACGGCAAGGCGGGCCTCACCGCCTTCCAATCGAAGACCGGCGGCGATCCAGCGTGCGGTGCCTCCTGCGAGCACGTAAACCGGCGTGCGGGTCAGCGTCTGCAGGTCGCGCGCGGCGAAACGCGCCAGCAGGCTGCTGCCACAGGTCAACACATAACGGCGGGCCTCGGGCGGCCGTTCCAGGGCGTCGGCCAGCTGGGCACGGATCGCCCAGTACGCGCCCGGGATATGGCGCTTGACGTAATTGGCACTGGCGGTGAAGTCCAGTACTACGGTGCCGTCTTCCTGCAGCCAGCTGGCCAGTTGCTCGACGGTTATTTCGCTGGCCTCCGGCAATTCGGGCAGCGGCGGTTGCCATTCGCCCCGGTCGCTGAAGTCCGCTGCAGTCAGCCCGTCGACCACAGCGACTTGCCAGCCCATCTGTGCCAGCCACGAGGCGCTCATGTTGGCGCGCACGCCATCGTCGTCCACCAGCGCGATGCGCGCCCCGCGCACACTGGCGACGTGGTCGGTCTCTTGAACCAGTTGCCCGCCGGGCACCGGGCGGCTGCCCGGCAGATGACCGGCGCTGTATTCCTCGGTCGTACGCACATCGAACAGGTAGAGGGTGCGCTGCGTGTCGGCCTGCCACTGGCCCAGCCCGGCGCGGTCCAGGCGCAGCACGCCGGCGCGGTCTGCTACCGCCCGGGCCTGGCCGGCGGCGTTGGCGCGGGTAACCGCAGTGACCTCGGCAAAGCGGCGGTCCTGACCATGAGCCAGTTGCTGCCCCGCCAGGGTCCAGCCGATGGTGCCATTGCGCAGGGCCGCCACCGGATTGGGAATGCCGGCATTGATCAGCGACTGGGTGCCGATGATGCTACGGGTGCGCCCGGCACAGTTGACGATCACCTGGGTCGCCGGGTCAGGCGCCAGTTCTGCCACGCGCAGCACCAGTTCGGCGCCAGGCACGCTGATGCCGCCGGGGATGCTCATGGTCTGGTATTCGTCGAAACGGCGGGCATCGAGGACCACCACATTGGCCTGTCCATCAAGCAGCGCCTTGACCTGTTCGGCAGCCAGCGAAGGCGTGTGGCGCACGCTCTCCACCAGTTCGCCGAAAGCTTTGCTTGGCACGTTGACATCGCGAAACAACTCGCCGCCCGCAGCGCGCCAGCCGGCAAGGCCGCCATCAAGCACGGCAACATTGACGTAGCCCAAGGCCAGTAAGCGCTGCGCGGCGACAGCGGCGAGCCCCTCACCGTCATCGTAGACGGTGAGGGCGGTGTCCCGCCGGGGTACGCGGGCGAAGATTTCCAGCTCCAGTTTCGACAGGGGTATGTTGGCCGCGAACAGCGGATGGGCCTGGGCGAAAGGGTCTTCTTCGCGTACGTCGATCAGGGCCAGCTCCTCCTTGGCCAGTAAAGCACGGCGGATGTCGTGGTAACGGCGGGTGGTGACGGTGCTCATGGGGCAGGGTTCTCTTTGGACAGGTCCCAGATGTTTGGCAGGCGGGTATTGGAATAGCCGGAGACAAACGGTTTTTCGCTGCCATCCAAGGCGTACACCGCGCGCTTGACGGCGCCGATGTTGCCGCCATAGACGTGAATGCTGATCGATACCTGGTCGGCGAACGCATTGCTCACCTGATGAATGTCGCCGATGCGCGGCGACACCGCTTCCACCTGGCCGGGCATCAGACGGATGGGGGCCCCCTCTGGCAACAAAGCGCCCCTGGCGTCACGCACGAAGCCCTGAGCGTGCTCGGCACCGCGCAGCATGCCGATCAGCCCCCAGACCCGGTGGTCGTGGATCGGTGTTTGCTGCCCCGGGCCCCAGACGAAGCTCACCACCGAGAAACGTTGGCGCGAGTCGCAGTGCAGCAGGTATTGCTGATAGCGCTGCGGGTCGGGCTGGGCGAGGTCGTCCGGCAGCCAGTCGTCATGGGCGACCAGCTCGGCCAGCAGGCCTTGGCCTGCGTCGAGCAGGGTGGCTTCGTCAGGCTTTTGGTCAAGCAGCGTGGCGAGGTGGTCGATGAAGTGGCGCAAGCGCTGCGGGCGCAGGGGTTCGGTCATGGTTCAGGCTCTGCTCTCAGGTTTCAGTTAACCCTAGCAAACCTTTTTTCTATTCTCAAAATGCAAAATAAACATAAGCTAATATGCAAAATATGCATTTACAGAATGGACCGTTTCTTTTGAAATTGCCGCAGTGAAAGGCATGAGGATATGCCCAATGTGCATTTCACAGGACTTGAAGAAAAGATTAAATTATAAAAAACATTCAATTAATGCCTTATGGCTATATAAACCACAGACGAGACCGCACGCGCGGATCGCCTCACATGCCCCAAGCGGGTATCTGGAGACGAACGTGCGTTACTTCAAACAGCTGGCCGCCACCGTGTTGGCCACCACTTTCAGCCTTGCCGCCGCCGCCCAGACCCTGGTGGTCGGTGACCAGAGTTACAACGCTCGTGCCGTGATGGAAGCCGCCGGCGTGCTAGAACAACTGCCTTACACCCTGGAGTGGAAGCAGTTCACCGCAGGCTCCCCGGTGGCCGAAGCGCTCAACGTCGGCAGTCTCGATATCGGCCTGCTGGGCGACGCGCCGCCCCTGTTCCTCGGTGCCTTGGGGGCGCCGATCAAGGTGATTGCGGTCAGCCGGCAGAACCTCGAAGGCGTGGCCATCCTGGCGCGCAAGGATTCGCCGATCCATAGCCTGCAGGACCTGCGCGGCAAACGCGCGGCCATCTGGAAAGGCTCGTGGAGCCAGCAATTGCTTTTCAGTGCCCTGGACAAGGCCGGGGTGCCGCGTGATGCCGTGGAGCTGCGTTACCTCAGTGCGCTGGATGCATCCCACGCCTTGGACGGTGGTTCGGTGGATGTGATCGCCACCTGGGAGCCTTACGTCACTCAACAGGAGCGGCAGGGCGCCCGGGTGCTGGCCACCGCCGATGGGGTAATCCCGGCGCAGAGCTTCGTGGTCGCCAACAGCAAGGCGGTGGAACTCAAGCGTGCGCAGATCGCCGATTTCCTCCAGCGCCTGAAAAAGGCCCGTGACTGGACCCTGAGTGCCCCTGCCAATACCGAGGCCTACGCCGACGCGTGGGCCAAGCTCACCCGTGCTGATCGCGACATCGCCCGTGCCTGGTTCGCCCGTGCACGCACCGACCTCGCGCCGCTGGACCCGCAGGTGATCGCCGATGCGCAGAAAACCGTGGATTTCTTCTCCGGGCTCGGGCTGATCAAGGCATACCCGGCGCAAAGCCTGTTCGATACCTCGTTCAACGCAGCGTTCGGCAATAACTAGGCCGCTGCGCAAGGACCGCGGCGGCATTCAGATATGGACCATCCAACAGGAACTCCCATGAGCAAACGACAGATCAAACTTGGCGCCCTGACCATGGGCAGTGGCGGCCCGGGCCGGCACAACCTGTGGCTCGACCCCGAACTGCCCGCCGACGCCAGCGTGAACATCGACTGGTACATCGCCATCGCCCGGCAGGCGGAAGCCGCGTTGTTCGACCTGATGTTCATCGTCGACAGCCAGTTCATCACCCCCGGCTCGCCTTCGCACTATCTCAATCGGCTGGAACCGTTGACCCTGCTCTCGGCTCTGGCGGTCAGCACCCGCCATATCGGCCTGGTGGGTACCCTTACCACTTCTTACAACGCGCCCTTCAACGTCGCCCGCCGCCTGGCTTCGCTGGACCTGATCAGCAAGGGCCGTGCAGGGTGGAACGTGGTCACCAGCGGCGATGCCGGCACTGCCGGTAACTACGGGCTCGACGAGCATTATGACTACGACACCCGTTACGCCCGTGCCGAGGAGCATGTGCAAGTCGTGCAGGGGCTGTGGCAGTCGTACGAAGACGATGCTTTCCCCCGTGATCGGGCCAGTGGCCGGTTCCTCGACCCGACCAAGCTGCATGCGCTCAACCACAAGGGTAAGCATTTCTCGGTCGTCGGCCCGCTCAACATCCAGCGCTCGCCCCAGGGGCAGCCGGTGATCTTCCAGGCGGGCGATTCCGAACAAGGCCGAGCGCTCGGGGCCGCCACGGCTGATGTGGTGTTCACCCACGCCGCCAGCATCGAGCAGGGCCAGGCCTTCTACCGCGACATCAAACGCCGCGCCGCGCGCCTGGGTCGCGACCCGGAGCAGTTGCTGGTATTGCCCGGCGCGGAGATCTACGTGGGTGACAACGACGCCCACGCCCGTGAGATCGAGCGCCATTACCATCAGGCCGACCACAGTTTCGAACTGGCGTTGAAGGAATTCGGGCGCAACTTCGGCTGGCATGATTTCAGCCAGTACGACCTGGATGCCCCGTTCCCGCAAGAGAGCCTGGAGTTTGCACGGAGCAGCTTTTTCACGAATGCCAAGCGTATTGCCGACCAGGCGCGGGACAAGGCCTTCAGTCTGCGTCAGGCTGTTGAGTTTGGCCGTCAGTTACGGCCAGGGGCCTTCGTTGGTTCGGCCGAAACCGTGGCGGCGAAGATGGCCGAGTGGTTCGAAGCGCGGGCGCTGGATGGGTTCAATATCTACATTGGTCATCCTGGCCAGTTCCGGCGGTTTACCGAAGAAGTGGTACCGTTGCTGCAGGCACGTGGGGTGTATCGCACGGCGTATGAGGGCACGACCCTTCGGGAAAGCTTGGGGTTGGCGATACCGCGGTCTGGCCGCTAGATCGCCTGGGCCGGCCTCTTCGCGGCTAACAACCGTTCCTACAGGGATCTTCAATCACCTGTAGGAACGTCCTTGGTCGCGAAGAGGCCGGTGCAGATCAGGCGCTGCGGGTGCTGCGACCGGCTTCCTGGTCTGCTACCAGCGCCCGAATCCGCGGAATCAGCGCCTGCCCATACTCCACGGCATCACGCAACTGATCGAAGCCACGGAACAGGAACGTGCTCACGCCCAGGTCGTAGTACGCCAGCGTCGCTTCGGCGACCTGTTCGGCGGTACCGACCAGCGAGGTGGAATTACCGGCCCCGCCACCCAGTGCGGCAATCTCTGTCCACAGCCGAGTGTCGTGGACCTTGCGCTGACTGGCCAGTTGCACCAGGCGTTCGGACCCCACGTTGCTCTTGCCGGAATTCTTCTCGCGGCGGTTGCCCTGGCGGATGCCAATACGCTGCTGTGCATCGGCCAGGATGCGTTCAGCGCGGGCCCAGGCTTCCTCCTCGGTGGCCCCCAGGATCGGCCGCAGCGACAGGCTGAAGCGAATGTGCTGCTCACGCCCATGGCGAGCGGCGGCCTTGCGCACCTGGGCGATGCGTTCGCGCACCTGCTCCAGCGGCTCGCCCCACATCATGTAGACGTCGGCATGCTTGGCCGCGACTTCTACCGCCGCGTCCGAGGCGCCGGAGAAGTACACCGGCAGCTTGCCCACGGGTTTGACCAAGGTCAGGTTGTCCTCTACCCGGTAGTGGTCGCCGTGGTGGTCGAAGGGCGACGTCTGGGTCCAGGTGTTACGCAGCACATCGAGGTACTCGTCGGTACGTGCGTAGCGGGCATCTTTGTCGAGAAAGTCACCGTCGCGCTGCAGGTCGCCGCTGTCGCCACCGGTTATCACGTTGATCGAAGCACGGCCGCGGCTGAGCTGGTCGAGGGTGGCGAATTGGCGGGCAGCGAAGGTCGGTGCCTGGAAGCCGGGGCGGTGTGCCACCAGCAGGCCGATGCGCTCGGTGAGCGCGGCCACGTAGCTGGCGAGAATCATCGAGTCTGGCGCGCTGGTATTCACCGCCAGCAGGGCCTTGTCGAAGCCGGCGTACTCCTGGGCCTGGGCGAAGGCCTTGATGAAGCCCAGGTCAACCTGCGGTCCGCGCGGCGCCTGTGATTCGCTGCTTTCATGGGGGCCGATCAGGCCAATGAATTCGAGGCTCATGCAATGGAACTCCTTTTGTGGCCGACGCCGTGGATCATGGCGCCGAGATGGACCTGCCGTTTACTCATGGTCAATACCTCTTTTCAGATGTGCACCAAGGGTCGATCCGTGCAACACGTCAGTGCCGCACGGCACAACCGTTAAATCGCCACGGGCAACACGCTGCGTGAATGCCCTGGTATCGCGTCGATCAGCGCCCGTGTGTAGGCGCTGGCCGACTTGCTGAGCACCTGCAGCGCCGGCCCTTGCTCGACCACCTGCCCGCGCCGTAGCACCAGCACCTGGTCTGCCATGCTCGCCACCACCGCCAGGTCATGGGAGACCAGCACATAGGCCATGCCGAGCTCGCGCTGCAATTCGTCCAGCAGGGCGAGGATCTGCGCCTGCACAGACACGTCCAGTGCACTGACTGGCTCATCGAGCAGCAGCACCTCTGGCTCCAGTGCCAACGCCCGTGCAATCGCCACGCGTTGGCGCTGGCCACCTGACAATTCCCTGGGCAGGCGATCGAGGAACTGCACTGGCAATTGCACCCGTGTGATCAGCTCGCGGGCCTTGCGCTCCAGTGCCTCGCCCCGGAGCAGGCCGAAAGAGACCAGCGGCTCGACGATGCTGTCGAACACGGTGAAACGCGGGTCGAGCGCGGCGAACGGGTTTTGCTGCACCAGCTGGATACGCCGGCGCAAGGGGCGGAACTGGCTCCAGGTGTAATCGGTGACGTCCTCGCCGGCGAACACCACCTGCCCTTGACTGGGCTTCTCCAGGCCCAGGGCGATGCGCAGGGCGGTGCTCTTGCCCGAGCCGGATTCGCCGACAATCGCCAGGGTCTGCCCGGCATGCAGTTCAAGGCTCAGGTCGTGCAGGGCGGTGTAGCGCGCGTTTTTGCCGGGCAGCTCGAACCGTTTGCCGACATGGCTCAGGCGCAGCAGGGGCGTCTGGCCCCGCGGTGCGGCTGGCCTGCGCCGTGGCACGAAGGCCGGCGCGGCATCGAGCAGGGCGCGGGTGTAGGGTTGCCGGGCGCCCCAGAGGATCTGCCGGGGCGAGCCGTGTTCGACCTGCTCACCCTGCTTCATCACCAGCAGGCGGTCGGCGCGGTCACAGGCCATGCCCAGATCATGGGTGATGATCAGCAGCGAGATGCCACGCTCGGCGACCAGCAGTTGCAGGTGATCGAGAATACGCCGCTGCACGGTCACGTCCAGCGCACTGGTGGGCTCGTCGGCGATGATCAACCGTGGCTCGCCGGCCAGGGCGATGGCAATCAGCACCCGCTGGCGCATGCCGCCGGACAGCTCATGGGGGTACTGCCGCGCACGCAGCGCCGGCTCGTCGAGGCCGACCTGGTCCAGCAGCGCCAGCACCTCGGCCTCTTGGCCTGGATAGCGTCGTCCACGCGCCAGCTGCAGCGCCTCGGCGATTTGCTGGCCGATCCGTTGGGTGGGGTTAAGGCTGACCATTGGGTCTTGCGGCACCAGGCCGATGGTGCGCCCGCGCAACTGGCGCCTGGCGCGTTCGCTGGCTTGCGCCATATCGACACCATCGACCCATAACTGGCCTTGGTCGATGCGTGCATTGCCCGGCAACAGACCAAGCAGGGCGTTGGCCAGGGTCGATTTGCCCGAGCCTGACTCGCCCACCACCGCCAGGGTCTCGCCCTGGGCCAGGCTGAACGACAGCTGGCGCAGGGCCTGGCTGCGTTGCCCGGCGAAGCTGTAGCTGACGCTTAGGTCGCGGACCTCGATCAGGGGTGACTGGCTCATCGGGCATGCTCCTCGGCGCTGCGCGCCAGGTGGTTGAGGCTGAACACCACGGCCACCACGAACAGCCCCGGTAGCAGGGATAGCCAAGGGGCGGTGATGAGGAAGTGACGGCCGTTGGCAATCAGCGTGCCCCATTCCGCGGCGGGTGGCGCCGCGCCAAAGCCGAGGAAACTCAGCCCGGCCGTGGCCAGGATGGCAGCGCCGAAGTCCAGGGTGGCGAGCACCGCTACCGGGCTCCAGGCATTGGGCAGTACATGGCGCAGCAGGGTGCGTGCCCAGCTGGCACCGCACAGGCGTGCGGCTTCCACAAAGGGCAGGGTCTTGATCCGCAGCACTTCGGCTCGGGTGGTGCGGGCAAAACCGGGCAGGATGCCGACGCCCACGGCGACGGCCACCGGCACGGTGCCGAAGCCAATGGCGGTGACGATGGCCAGGGCCAACAGCAGGCCGGGCAGGGCCAGCAATACGTCGATCAGGCGCATCAGCGCCGCGTCGACGCGCCCGCCGGCAAAACCGGCCAGCACGCCCAGGCCCAAGCCGCCCAGCAAGGCGATGGCCACCGCCAGCAGGGCGGCGAGCACCGACAGGCGCGCGCCGTACACCACCCGGGTGTAGAGGTCGCGGCCCAGTTCGTCGGTGCCGAACCAGTGCGCCAGGCTGGGTGGACTGAGCTTGTCGGCGGGTGCGGTGGCGTAGGGATCGAAGCTGCTGAGCCAGTGCGGGGCCAGCGCGCAAAGCAGGGCGAACATTACGATCAGCAGCGCCAGGCTGAAACCGGGTCGGCGCAGCAGCGGGGCCAACATCTGGTGTGCGCGCTGCCAACGCGTGCGACGCCTCCAGGTGGCGGCAGGGCGGGGCTCGGAGGGCGCGGTGTCGAGGGGTGACAGGGGTATGTCGAGGGTCATCTCAGTTCACCTTCGCGGTGTGGGTGATGCGCGGGTCGAGGTAGGGATAGAACAGATCGACGAGCAGGTTCACCACCACGAAGGCCGCAGCCGACGCCCCGACGATCGCCAGCACCACGGGTATGTCCTGGCGCAGCACGGCCTCCTGGGCCAGACGGCCGACGCCGTTGCGCGAGAAGATGGTTTCCACCAATACAGCCCCGGACACGGTATTGCCGACTTGCAGGCCGACCAGCGTCAATAGCGGCAGCGCTGCGTTGCGCAGGCCATGGCGTGCCTGAACCTGGGCCCGGCTAAGGCCCTTGGCGAAGGCGGTGGTGATGTACGGCTCCTGCCACACCCCCTGAAAGCCGCGTTGCAGCACCTGGGCGTACACCGCAGCGCTGGGGATCGCCAGGGTGATGGCCGGCAGCACCAGGCTGGCCAGGCCTTGACTGCCCGTGGCCGGAAACCAGCCCAACGCGAAAGCGAACACCTGGATCAGCAGCAGGCCCATCCAGAACACCGGCACCGAGAAGCCCAGCGAGGGCAGGCGCGCCAGTGCAGTCTTCAGTGGACGCCATTGCAGGTAGGCGGTCAGACAGGCAAGGCCGACACCCGCCAACAGCGACAGGGCAATGGCGGCACCGGCCAGGGCCAGGGTCTGCGGCAGGCGCTCGGCCAACAGTGCCGTGACCGGTCGGCCCAGCGACAGCGATTGGCCAAGGTCGCCGTGCAGGGCCCGCCACAGCAGGTCGAAATACTGCTCGAACAAGCCTTTGTCCAGCCCATAGTAAGTGCGTGCTTTGGCCAGGTCCTCGGGCGACAGGCCGTCGGCTTCCATGCCGGAGGCGCTCAGCATGATCGCCAAGGTGTCGCCGGGCAGCAGGTAGAGGATGAAGTAGGTGATGGTATAAGCCCCCCACAACACCAGCAGGGCCTGGCCGACGCGGCCGATCAGGTAGCGTCTCATGGCTGGCCGACCTGGATGTCACTGAGCAGGGCGAAGCCTTCGGCGGTCCAGTGGAAGTGCTTGACCCGCAGCGCGGTGGCGGCCTGCCAGACGCGCTCGTACAGCGGGAACGCCGACGCTTCGTCGACCAGCAGGTCCTGCAGTTGGCCGTAGGCCTGGGCCCGTTGCGTGTCGGCAGTGGCGGTGATACCGCTGTCGAACAGCGCCTGAGCTTTGGCCAGGGTGTCGGGCTCGTAGGTGTTGGTGGCGAGCGTGGCGCTGTTGGCGGCGCGCGGGTCGAGGATGGTCTGCAGGATGATCGGGTCGGCGCGGGTCATGTAGGTGGAGGTGAGGTCGTAGGCGCCTGTCGAGTTGCCGGTCACCCATTCGGCGCGGGTCAGTACGTTCAGCTTGAGGTCGATGCCCACTTTGCGCAGTTGGTCCTGTACCAGCACGTCACCGGCGCTTTCGGCGGGTGTGAGGTTGTAGCGCAGCGTCAGGCGCTGGCCGTTCTTGTGCCGGTAGCCGTCGTCGCCTTTGTGCCAGCCAGCGGCGTCGAGCAGTTGCTCGGCGCCTTTGGGGTCGTAGGCGAGCTTGTCGGTTTGGGCTTTGAAGAACGGTGTGGTGACGTCGTATACGCCACTCACCACCGGGAACGCAGTGTTGTAGACGGTGTGCGCGTAGCTGGTGCGGTCGATGGCCTTCTGCAGCGCCAGGCGCACTTGGCGGTCACCGAGCAGGCGGTCGTTGCGGGTGTTGGGGTAGAGGTTCAGCGCCGGGCCTGGCAGCGAACGGCTCTGGATGGTCGCGCCCTTGGACTGAAACAGCTTCAGGTCGACTTCCGAGAACGGGTTGCGTGGCCACAGGATGTCGACCTTGCCTTGCAGGAACAGGCCGTTGCGCACACTCTCTTCGGGGATGTAGCTGATGTCCACGGCATCCAGGTACGCCGCGCCCTGGTTGCGCACATTGGCCGAGGGCCAGGCGTAATCGGCACGCTTGAGCAGGCGTGCGCCGACCTCCGGGGTGTAGTGATCGAGGGTGAATGGCCCGGTACCGATGATCTTGCCCAGCGAGCGTTGCTGCGCGCTCAACCGGTACGAGGCCGGGGCGAGAATGGCCAGGTTGGTGGTGGACGTGGCCTGAAGGAAACCCGCGTTGGGTTTTGCCAGGACCAGGCGCACGGTGAAGTCGTCGATCACCTCGGCGTGGTCGTAGCCGGCCAGGTAGGTGGCACCGAAGGTGGCCGGCAACTGGCTGGCGAACGCTTTGTTGCTGTCGAAGGCAGTTTTCACGGCGTGAGCATCGAAGCGTTCGCCGTTGCTGAAGGTGACGTCCTCGCGCAGGTGGAAGGTATAGCTCAGGGCATCGGCACCGACCTCCCAGGTTTTCGCCAGCCACGGGATGATGCGACCGGTCTGCGGGTCTTGGTCAGTGAGCGACTCGACGACGTTGCGCAGCAGCACGCGGTGTTCGAGCCAGTAGACCTGAAAGGGGTCGACGCTGACCAGCGTGGTGTTGTCACCCCAGAAGGCGATGTTGAGGGTCTTGCTGGTTGAGGTGTTGTCGGCCGGCGAGCAAGCGGTGAGGCCCAGGGCCAGGGTGCCGATCGCGAGCAGTTGGTGCAGTGGGGGCATGGGATGGATCCTTCAATGAATGGGGCTCTCCTGTTCCGGCCGGTTCGCCGGAACAGGCAAAAGGTGCCTTGGAGTCAGTCCTGGTAGTCGAGGCCCTCGCGATCCAACTGCCGAATCAGCGCATCCCAATGCCGTTGGATACCTTCCCCCTGGCCATCGGAAAACCGCTTGGACTGCTCATGCACCTTGGCAATCGCCGCCTTTGACGCATGTAACAGTTGGTCGTTGCCCCCGGCCTGGGCGGCGACCTGGATGTTGCAGGCCCGCTCCAGCCCGTGCAGCTCACGGAACGCGTGTTCCACGCTGACACCTCCGGTCAGCAGCCCGTGGTTGCGCAAAATAAGAATGTTGCTGTCGCCCAGATTGGCCACCAGCCGTGCTTGCTCGTCCAGGTCCAGGGCGACGCCTTCGTAGTCGTGGTAAACCACGCGGCTGTAGTAGGCCAAGGCGTGCTGGGAGATCGGCAGCAACCCGTCGCGCTGGGCGGACACCGCCGCGCCGTCGCGAGTATGGGTGTGCAGCACAGCCTTGAGATCAGGCCGTGCGCGGTGGATGGCGCTGTGAATGACATACCCGGCCTGATTGATGCCCAGCCCCAGCGGGTCGTCGATGATCGCGCCGTCGACGTCGACCTTGACCAGGTTGGAGGCGGTAATTTCGTCGAACAGCAGGCCGAAGGCGTTTATCAGAAAATGCTCATGCGGCCCCGGCACGCGGACCGAGAAGTGCGTGTAGATGTGGTCGGTCCAGCGCAGCAGCGCAGCCAGACGGTAAGCGGCGGCCAGCTTGACCCGCACCTCCCACTCTTCGGCGCTGACCCGGTCGCGTACGTTGCAGTTGCTGGTGGTGAAGGCAGACAGTGAACTCATGGGGCTCTCCGGTAATCAGTAGCCGCGCGCCGTGTCGACCAGGTTGGCCAGGGGCGCCTGCTCGCGGTAGCGGTGGAAGTTGGCGATGAAGGCATCGAGAAAGGCCGGGTAACCGTCCTCGGAAATGGCCGAGGTGTGCGGTGACAGGAACACCCGTGGGTGGTGGTACAACGGGTGGCCTGCCGGCAGTGGCTCGGGTTCGGTGACATCCAGGCTGGCCCGGCCGATCAAGCCGCTGTCCAGGGCGTCGAGCAGGGCCTGTTGGTCGAGCAAGCCGCCGCGGGCAATGTTGATCAGGTGCAGGCCGGGGCGGGCATAGGCGAGGACCTGGCGGTCGATCAGGCCACGGGTGGCCGCAGTGAGCGGGGCGGCCAGCACCAGATGGTCGCTGCCGGCGAACAGCTGTCGCAGGTCGGCCACAGGTTCTACGCCAGGGATGTCTGCGATGCCCTGGCCGGGGCGGCTCAGGGCCAGAACCCGAAGCCCCAGGGCCACGGCCTTGCGCGCCAGGCTCTGGCCGATACTGCCGAAGCCGAGGATGCCCAGGGTGCGACCACGCAAGGGGGCCAGCGGGGTCAGGCGCCAGTCGGCGTCCTTGACCCACAGACCGGGCAGTTGCTTGGCGGCGGCGAACACCAAAGCCAGGGCAAACTCGGCCACTTGTTCGGCGTTGGCGCCTTTGCCGCTGGTTACCGTTGCCCCCTGGAACACCCAGTCGGGGTAGAAGTCGATGCCCGAAGACACCAGTTGCACCCACTTCAGGCCCCAGGGCCACCCGGGTGGCGGGGTGCCTACGCGTCGCCCACGCACATTGATCGGGCGCAGGATTAACACATCGGCGGGGGCTTCGACAGCCAGCTGGTCGGGTGAGATATCAATGACTTCATGGCCTGGCAAGTGTTCGCGCAGGTGCTGGTTGGCCTGGTCGTCGAGCTGGCTGGCGATGATCGAGTGGTTCATGCCTGTACCTCCGTCAGCGCGGCACGGCCGACCTGGCCGAACACCACATCGTCCTGTGGGGTGTGGATCCGGCTGCAAAGTACATCGCGGTAGTGGCGCTCCAGCGGGTTGCGCCGCGACAGCCCGGGATTGCCGGCGGCCTCGATGGCCAGTTCCACGGCCTGGATGGCGTTGGCGCTGACCAGATGCTTGAGCTGCCCGGCATGCTGGGGTGAGATGTGCCCGGCGGCGGCACCGTCGAGCAGGCTCTGGTTGGCGAACAGCAGGGTGTCGATGCGGCCCAGTACATGCTGGAAGCGTGGCAGGCTGGCCAGCGGCGCTCCCAGGTTGGAAGGTGTGCGCTGCTTGAGAAAGCCCGCCAGCCAGTCGCGCGCGGCGCGGGCCACGCCGTCGTATACGGCCGGCAGTAACACCGCCATCCACAGTAGGCTCTCGCCGTCGAGTTCGGCCTTCGGGGCACTGGCGGGGCTGACGCTGACGGCGTGGTCGAGGGGAATCAGCACATCGTCGAAGCGCACTTCGTGGCTGCAAGTGGCGCGCATGCCCAAGTGGTCCCAGTCATCGATGATCGTGATGCCAGGCGTGTCGCGGTGCACAAGGAAGCCGCCGACCAACGGGTCGGTGTCGTCGCTGCGGCCCCACACCAGGTACCAGGTCAGGCCGTGGCTGCCGGTGGAGTAGATCTTTCGCCCGTTCAAGCGCCAGCCTTCGGCCGTGCGTCGCGCCACGGTGGCGGGCAGGCCACCACGGGCCGGAGTTCCCAGTTCAGGTTCGACGCGCAGGGCGTTGATCAGCGCGCCGTGCCGCACGGCATCATAAGCCACGCGCTGGCGCAGAGGCTCGGGCCAGCGCGCTTCGTCCTGCAGGCGAAAATGCTGCAGGTATTGCATCACCAGGATCAGCGCGGTGGCCGGGTCACCCTTGCCGACCGCGCCGATCACCCGGCGGGCGCTGGCAAGGTCCGCGCCGCCTCCGCCGAAGGCACGGGGTACGGTGAGGGCGAGCAGCCCGTGGCGGTGCAGCAAGTGGAAGTTGTCCTGGGGGAACTGGGCGCTGCGGTCGTAGCGCTCGGCGTTTGCCGCGAGGGCCAGCGTCAGCTCGGCGAGAGCGCTGTCGGACGGTTGACTCATGAGGCTCATCCCTGAATGACGGTGCGTTGCCTAAGACCGTATTCGTATGGATGAAGGCTGTAAAAGGCTTTTTAGTTCTATGCTAATTATCAGTTTTAATAATTTAGACTTTTGTTTGTTATGCGTAATTTGCATTTATTGCTTGGGCTGCGTTGCAGCCCTTTCGCCACGCAAGGCCCCACAGGCCAGTGAGCTCAACCCAACAACCGATGTCCCGCGACCTCACCAAAAAGCTCCACCGGCTCCTGTAAATTACCCAGGTAGCGCGGATGGAACAGCCACAGATCCACCTGCGGCTTGAAATCGCTGATATTCAGTACATCCAGCGCACTGCGGTGCCGGCTGGACTGCAGCAGCGGCTCGGGAACCAGTCCCAGGCCCTGGCCGTTGGCGACCAGCCCCAGTTGCAACTCGGTGCCGAAGGTTTCGAGGTTGATCGACAGGCTCAGCCCTTGCTCACTCAGTGCCCGTTGCAGCCCGGCGCGGAAGCCACAGCCATCCGGGTTCAGCACCCAGCCGCGGGTGTAGCAGTCCTTGAGCTTGTAGCTGCGCTTGCCGGCGCTGCCCTTGGCCGTGACCACCCTCAGCGGCATGCGCGCGATCGACTGGCTGGCGATCCCTTCGGGGAAAATCTTGCCAGGCGGGAACAGGGCCGCGGCAGCGTCCAGTTCACCGTTTTCCATGCGCGCGATCAGGCTGCTACCCCAGCCGCTGGTGACCTGGGTGCGCAGTTGGGGGTAGGCCTCACGGATCTGTGCCAGGGCGTCGAGCAGCACAACGTCGCCCAATGTCTGCGGCACACCCAGGCGCAAGGTGCCCGACGGCGCGCCGTCGTTGGCTACCAGTTCACGCAGCGAGTCTATCTCGCGCAGGATCGCCTTGCACTGCTCATAGACCCGCAAGCCCATGGGGGTGGGCTTGAGCGGCTTGGTGTTGCGGTCGAGGAGGGTGGCGCCGAGGTCTTCCTCGAAATTCTGCACCCGGCGGGTGATGGCCGGCTGCGTCAGTTGCAGGGCCTCGGCGGCAAGGTTGGTGGACTGGCAACGAATGACGGCGACGAAGGCGTCCATATCATCGATTTTCATAATCGGCGCTCTCTGGGTCGAACGGGAAAAAATCAGGCATCAGCATCATCGCACTGGAGGGTAGTGCCATCGGGACGATTCTAGAAGATAAAAACGCATATTAGGTTATTCCTAAAATCAATTTAATTTATTTAAAAGATCTCGC
Organism: Pseudomonas sp. CGJS7; assembly: GCF_036961695.1. Taxonomy (NCBI): domain Bacteria; kingdom Pseudomonadati; phylum Pseudomonadota; class Gammaproteobacteria; order Pseudomonadales; family Pseudomonadaceae; genus Pseudomonas; species Pseudomonas sp. CGJS7. The sequence goes on from NZ_JBAMDI010000001.1 coordinate 129,987, forward strand.
TAGAGTCGCTTGACCCGGGCCGCACGATGCTGCCCGCCAAGACACCGAGGAGCATCATGTCCATCCGAACGAAGCTGCTGACCGTTGCCGTTGCCCTGCTGCTGGCCGGTCATGCCGGCGCCAGCGAGCGCCTGACCCTGCGCATCGGCGACCAGAAGGGTAACATGCGCGCCCAGCTGGAGGCCGCCGACGCCCTGCGCGACCTGCCCTACGACATCCGCTGGGCCGAGTTCCCTGCCGCCGCGCCGCTGGCCGAGGCGCTCAACGCTGGGGCGATCGATGCCGGCATCATCGGCGATGCGCCACTGCTGTTCGTGCTGGCCTCCGGAGCACCGGTCAAGGCCATCGCAGTGGACAAGTCCGACCCTTATGGCACGGCGTTGCTGGTGCGGCCGGAGGCGCCGCTGCGCAGTGCGGCCGAACTCAAGGGCAAGCGCATCGCGACCGGACGAGGGTCGATCGGGCACCACCTGGCGCTCAAGGCGCTGGCCCAGGCAGGGCTGACCGAGAAGGATGTGGAGTTCCGTTTCCTTGGGCCGGTGGATGCCAAGATCGCCCTGGCCAACGGCTCGGTGGATGCCTGGTCGACCTGGGAGCCTTACACAGCGCTGGCCGAGTTGAGTGGGCAAGGCCGTGTGTTGGTCAACGGTCGTGGCCTGTCCACCGGCAACAGTTTCCTTGCCGCCACCGACAAGGCGTTGGAGGAGCCTGGGCGTCGTGCAGCGCTGCAGGACTATCTCAACCGCCTGGCCGCAGCGCAGGTGTGGGCCAACCAACACCTGGATACCTACTCGAAAACCTTGGCCGCGATCATTGGCTTCCCGGTAGAGGCGGCCCGCCTGCAATTCGAGCGTCGGCAGCTGCGCTGGCAGGTGATCGACACGCAAACCGTGACCGAGCAGCAGGACACCGCCGACTTCTACCACACCCACGGCCTGATGACCGAGCGCCTCGATGTGGCCCCGACCTTTGCCACCGGCTTCACCCTTCCCGCCGCCGCCAAGCTTGCAGCGCAACCCTGACCTCGGAGACGTATTCATGACCTTTAAACCCCTGCGCCAGCTGGGCCTGGCGCTGCTCGCCAGCGCCTTGCTGCCAAGCCTTGCCAGCGCCGAGCAGACCCTGCGCATCGGTTACCAGAAATCCTCGACCCTGCTGACCCTGCTGAAGGCCAGGGGCACTCTCGAACAGCGCCTGCAGGCCGAGGGCATTCGCGTGACCTGGCACGAGTTTCCCAGTGGTCTGCCGCTGCTGGAGGCCCTGAACCTTGGCAATGTCGACCTCTCGGCGGACGTTGCCGACACCGTGCCGGTGTTCACTCAGGCGGCAGGCGCCAAGTTGACCTATTTCGCCCGGGAAGCCCCTTCGCCGACCGCCCAGGCGATCCTGGTGCCGGCGGATTCACCGCTCAAGACCCTGGCCGACCTCAAAGACAAGCGTGTGGCGGTGACCAAAGCCGCTGGCAGCCACTATCTGTTGATCCAGGCCCTGGCCAAGGCTGGGCTGACCTTCAAGGACATCACGCCGGCGTACCTGATCCCCGCCGACGGCCGCGCTGCCTTCGAGAACCACAAGGTCGATGCCTGGGTGACCTGGGACCCTTACGTGGCCAGCGCCCAGCGTCAGCAGAACGCAAGGATCCTGGCCGACGGCAGCGAACTGGCCAGTTACCAGCGCTATTACCTCGCCGGCAGCGATTATGCCAAGGCGCATCCTGAGGTATTGCAGCAGGTGTACCTGGCATTGCGTGAAGCCGGTGCCTGGACCAAGGCCAACCCCGAGGCCGCTGCCCGGATCCTTGGCCCGCTGTGGGGTAATCTGGACAGCGCCACGGTGCAGCAGGCCAACGCCCGGCGCAGTTACGATGTGCAGCCGGTGAAGCTGAACAACCTGACCGAGCAGCAACGGATTGCCGACGCGTTCTATCGCGAGGGGTTGTTACCCAAGGCGGTGGATACCAGCGCGGTGGACGTGTATCAGCCGCCTGGCAACTAAAATCTGGGTGCTCACATGCGATAAGCGGTTTTCTGATCTGCATCAAATGCCGATGCGGGTGTGCGCGGATTATCGACTGCATCGCACCCCAGCGGCCTTTCTGAAGCGCAATGGGGTGTTCCGCCTGGCCTGTTCGAAACGCCCATGCAGGAAGTGAGCGGCCCGAGGGCGCTGCCCCCCCCTTGCAGATGAGCAGCGTTGCCTCGCGCAGTTCGACCTGTTGCCCGAGGAGGGGCGTGCAGTCACGGCTTGAAGCAACCAACGGCCCCCATCGGAAACCGCAGTGACAGGCGCCTGTAGCGGCGCGGGAGGTGTTCATGTCCCATGACCTTGCGTTGCCAACCTTGTTTGCCGACCGTACCCAGGCAGGACGATGCCTGGTCGAGCCACTGGCCCGCTACGCTGGCAGGCCCGACGTGATCGTGCTCGCACTGCCGCGTGGTGGCGTTCCGGTGGCCTACGAAGTCGCGACCGCCCTCAACGTCCGCCTGGACCTGCTGGTGGTGCGTAAGCTCGGCATGCCGTTTCACCCCGAGTTCGCCATGGGGGCGATAGCCAGCGGCGGAGTCACTTTCCTCAATGACGACACGCTACGGGCCTATCCGGTAGAACCCGCGTTGTTCGACGCCGTGGTTGCCAGGGAAACCGAGGAGCTGGCCCGGCGCGAACGGGGCTACCGGGGAGGGCGGCCACCCCTGCAACTCAAGGATCAGGTGGTGATTCTCATCGATGACGGCCTGGCGACCGGCGCCACGATGCGGGCGGCTATTCAGGCCGCGCGAGCCCAATCACCGGCGCGGATCGTGGTCGCCGTCCCGGTCGCACCGCCAGAAACGCTCGAAGCGCTGTACGGTGAAGTGGATGAGCTGGTATGCCCGCTGGTGCCTGAGCGGATGGTTTCGGTTGGCTATTGGTATCAGGACTTCCCGCAGACATCAGACGAGGAAGTGATGACGCTCATGGGGCAGGCCGATCAGCAAGCGCTTTGCCGGAGGGCGCCCCATGACTGAGCACAGGGTTGAAGTTCGCACACAGACGATGAAGCTGGCAGGCGTTGAACTCGTGGCGGACGTGCGTGAGCCGGCCAACGCCTGCGCCTTGGTCATCTTTGCCCATGGCAGCGGCAGCGGACGTCTGAGCGCCCGCAATCAATACGTAGCAGACGCTCTCGCGGCACGTGGCCTGGGGTCACTACTCTTCGACCTGCTGACCGAGGCTGAGCAACGTCTGGATAACGAGACCGGAGAATTGCGCTTTGACATTGCCTTGCTGGCCAAGCGCTTGATCGATGTTGTCGATTGGGTTGCAAACGATGCGCAACTGCGCAAGTTGCGCATCGGCTTGTTCGGTGAAAGCACGGGGGCCGCTGCGGCCCTGTGGGCGGCTGCGCAGCGTCCCGAACGGGTGGCGGCGGTGGTGAGCAGAGGCGGCAGAACAGACCTGGCTGGGCCGATGCTGGACCGTGTGCAGGCGCCAACCTTGCACATCGTAGGTAGCCAGGACGCCCTGGTCCTTGAGCTCAATCGTCAGGTGGACCGCTTGCTGAGCTGTGAGCGGCATCTTGAAGTGGTGCCAGGCGCTACGCATCTTTTCGAAGAGCCTGGCACCTTGGCGAAGGCCGCGGCGCTCGCCGGTGACTGGTTCGTGAAGTACCTGCAGCGCATATCCGTCTGATGGGGCTTAGCCGAGGCTCATACACCAAATGGATAGGTTTCGTCCTCTGGCTCAAGATGCTGTTGTTTCGGCAAGGGCAGGGCAGTCACCGGCCGGGTCTGCTCGAACCAGAGCAGCGCATCGAACTGCTCGGCCAGCACCGCCTCGAAGTAATGGCTCAGCCGTTCACTCTCTGGGCGATAGATGACGCCGATGGCGCGTTCGAGTAGCACCGTGGACAACACATGGCGCAGCTCCTTGCGCTGTGGGTCGCGCCAGTCGCTCAGGCAGGCTGGCACGCCTGCGAGGCGGAACTGATGCTCCCAGCTGTCGCTGCGCGAAGGTCGGATTTCCTTGATCTGCATGTCGCCGTCCCAGTCATCGGCGGCGGCCACCTGGCCGCGGTCGGTGGCCATGCCGATCAACACCGCGTCGTGCCCGAAAGCGCTGCGGCAGAGCTGGCCGATGTTGAACTGGCCTTTCCAGCCCATTTCCGTGGCTGCGGCATTGCCGATATGGGAGTTGTGAGCCCAGACCACCGCCTTGGCGTGGGGGCCACGGTGTTCCAGCAGCGCGCGCAAGGTATCGAACATGTGCCGGTCGCGCAGGTTCCAGGACGCCGTCGAACCTCGGTAAATGGCGCGGTAGTACTGCTCTGCGGCGATGATTACACGGGCATTCTGCGTGGCGTTGAAAAAAGCTTCATCATTGCGGACAAGCCCTGACAATTGCTCGGCGAGCATGGCATTCAGTTGCTGGATCACCGGTTGCTCGCATGGCATGACGCCACTGTGCTCGACAAAGTGCCCGTACAGCGCGGGGTCGTCCTGCCAAGGCGTCAGGCAACCGTAGCGGCGACGGGCTTCATGGGCCAGATGCGGATCGACCCGGTCCAGATACGCCAGGACTTCATGGATGGAATTGCGCAGGCTGTAGACATCCAGGCCGCGGAATTCCACGCGGTGGTCGGTGGGCAGCAGGCGGTTGTGCCCGTGCAGCCATTGGGCGAAGGCTTTGACTTCGCTATTGCGCCACATCCAGGTTGGAAAACGGCTGAAAATATGGCGTTTCCACGCCGAGTGCGCCAAGCCTCGGACGTACTGATCGACATGCCCGGCATCCGGCCAGTCGGCCTCGACGGCGACGATGTTGAAGCCATGCTGTTCGATCAGGCGCCGGGTGATCGCCGCTCGGGCGCGATAGAACTCGCTGCTGCCGTGGCTTGCCTCGCCCAGCAGGATGACGCGCGCGTCAGCGTAGCGGTCGAACAGCGCTGCGAATGCCGGCGTATCCAGGTTCGGCAAAGGTTCGGCGTACTGATGAAGCACCGGGGCAATATCGGCAGTGTCGACCTGATACTGCTTGCCGTAGAGTTTTTCCATCAATTTCTTCGAAGGGCCGTTCATGGGGAGCCTCCCGTAATCGGGCCGCCGCGCATTGACCCGTCAGTGCGACGGCCCAGGGTTCAGATCAGGGAGAGCCGGTGGATGACCTGGCTGGGATCATCCGGGTCAGCGGCGGTGGTGAACCCCGCCGCTTTGGCCAGCTCGCGCATCGCTTGGTTGGCTGCTGCGTCGACCGAATACATCTGCCGCAAGCCCTTGGCGCGGGCATGGTCGATCAGGTGCTTGAGCAGCAGGCGACCCAAGCCATGATGCTGCCAGCTATCCATGACGGTAACGGCGCATTCGCACTCGTCCTTTCCGCTGGCGGTGGCGTAGCGGGAAATGCCCACTTCCTGCAATTCGCCATCGACGTGGGCGAGGGCGACGTAGGCCGCCTGGCGATCCTGGTCGACCTTCATCAGTTGGTCGAGCATGGCCTCACCGGGCTCCCTGAACTGGCACAGGAAGCGGAAATGCCGCGATTCGGGCGACAGCCGTTCGATGAAGGCTTTTTCGCGTTCTCGGTCCTGGGCTTGCAAGGGCCTGATCAACACGTGAACGCCGTTTTCAAGGGCTTCGATCCAGTGTTCACCGGAAGGCTTGGGAAACGAAGGCGTTGTATGTACTCGGGAAGTTTCGGCGGGTGCCATGGCAATGTCCTCTGTGTCGAATGAACAAGGAAGTTCAGTTTCGGCAGCGGACCTTGCCCTGACTTGACAGTTGTCAAATGCTTCCCACATGACCTGTCGAGCCGATAGAAAAAGCGGGTATAGCCGGGGGTAGCGTCCGACCCTTGGTCGGACAGACCGCTAACGTTTAGTGGAGCCGCTAACTTCAAAAGATACCCGCCTGCAAGAAAAGCAGAGGCATCGTCATGTCAGGCCCTGCGGAAATGGGAGCAAAGCTCCATGTCAAGTGCCTTGCGTGCTCGTTGAGCCGGCTTTGCCTGCCCGCCAGCCTCAGTACCGACGAGGTGGACAAGCTGGAGCGAATTGTCCGCCGTAACCGCCCATTGAAGCGGGGTGAGTACCTGTTCAAGGCCAATGAACCCATGGAGCACGTGTTTGCCTTGCGCTCTGGGGCGATCAAGAATTTTCTGCTCGATGCCGAGGGCACCGAGCGGGTGACCGGCTTCCTCCTGCCGGGTGAAATGCTCGGGCTGGACGCTATTGGTGCCAGTCATTACCGAAGCTTTGCCGTTGCCCTGGAACTCTCGCTGGTCTGCTCCATCAGGCTGGATCAGCTGGTGGACCTGTCCGGCCAGATTCCGGGGTTGCGTTATCAGTTGCTGCACATGCTCAGCCTGGGGATCCAGGGCAAGGACGAGCACCTGCGCTGCTGCCATGGGCGTGCCGAGCAGCGGCTGGCGATCTTCCTGCTGGGCATGTCGGCGCGTTACCTGGCGCGGGGGTTGCGGGCGGATGTGTTCAACCTGCCCATGTCCCGTGGTGATATCGCCAACTACCTGGACCTTACGCTGGAAACGGTCAGCCGACTGTTCAGCCGCTTCGTCCATGCAGGTCTCGTGCTGTGCGCCGGGCGTGAGGTCAGGCTCATCGACATGCAAGGCCTGGTCAACCTGACCCGCCTGGCGGAGCCCACTTGAGCGCGGCAAGCACCCGGTCATAGCGTTGCACAGGCCAGCTTTCGGCGGAGTGCGCCCCCCAGGTCGGACGTGCCACATGATCCGTGCGTATCCAGATGCGCTGCGGTGCTACGCCTGTTTGCCAGCACAGCTGGGCTACCTGGCGCGCCACCTGTGGCGGTGCGCAACAGTACACCGTGTCCGGGTGAAAGGTGATCAGCAAGCGCCTGGTTTGCCACCAGCCACTGCTGCTGTCACGCGGCAGTAGCGACAGCCAGGTTCGACAATCGTCTGGCAGCAGTTCAGCCGCAATGCCGTCATGTGACAGCTGCAATTGTATCCAGGGCAGCCAACAGCGAACCTCATCCAGCGCACCCAGCAAGGGCAGCAGGCCATCGGCGCGACTGATGGCCAGCAACCTTGTACTTTGCAGGGGCAACGGCCAAGCGCTGCCAAGCGGCCCGGAATAGTCGAACAGTTCCCCCGCCCGTCCCAAGGGCTGCGCACTCTGGGTGCTGACGATAAATTGCCCGGCCACGCCAGGCAGGGTCACGTAACTGCATGGCCAGCACTCGGTTCGACCGCTGAGCACGCAGTACTGGCCAGCCATTGCCTCGCTGCATGGCTGCCTGCAAAGGGCCAGGCGCACGAATTGCTGGATGCCCAGGCCGGGCAATGTCTGGAGCAAGCGGACGCTGGCACCCTCCCGGTCCATGACTGCCTCGCACGGTAATGATGACTTGCTGTAATCAGCCTAGACCGTGGCCAATCCGGCACTTTGACCAGGATCAAACCAGCGGGCGGCAGGGACTTCACCTTGTTGATAAAGATCAAATGGGGTGCTGCCCCACGGCGCATGATCGAGGCGTCTCCCCGGGAGGCATTACTCATTCACTCATTCGAGGAGGGCGCCATGTCAGACGTTGCCAAGAAAGTGCCTGTTACCCCCGTCGCCAGCCAGCCAACCGAAGGTTCGCCACCCAGCGTCGAACCTTCAGAGCTGTGGCGGCCCTTCCAGCAATTGCGCCGCCAGATCGACAGCCTGTTCGAGGATTTTGGACGGCGGCCGATGCGCATGCCGTTCAGCCACACACCGTTCGATGTCGAACCGTTCTGGCGGCGTGACCTGTTCACCCACGGCATGCCGGCCATGGACATCAGCGAGCTGGCCGAGGAATACCGCATCAGCGCCGAGTTGCCTGGCGTGGATGCCAAGGATATCGAGATCAAGCTCGTCAATGGCAACCTGTTGATCCGGGGCGAGAAAAAGGAGGAAGTGGACGAAAAACGCAAGGAATATCACCTGTCCGAGCGCCATTACGGCAGCTTCGAACGGGTTTTCCAGCTGCCCCGTGGGGTCGACGCCGAGAAAATCGACGCCCAGTTCGACAAGGGGGTGCTGCTGGTGCACCTGCCCAAACGTGCTGAAGCCATCCATCCGGAAAAGGTGATTCCGATCAAAAGCGGTAAATGATCACCCACCCTCACTGCATCGAGGAGCAAGGAGGCTCCGCCCGTGTAGGTAGAACATGATGTCCATTGGCAAATACTGCAACCGGGACGTGGTCACCGCACCACCCGGTATCTCCATCTATGCCGCGGCGCGCATGATGAATCAGTACCATGTCGGCGATCTTGTGCTGGCCGAACATGTCGACGGCGAGCGTTGTCGGCCCATCGGCCTGATCACCGATCGCGACCTGGCGTTGCGGATCATTGCGCGCAACCCACCGGATCAGGAGGACCTGCAGGCGGTCGATGTACTGCCCCGGCCTCTGATCACCGCGAACCAGAACGAGGACCTGTTCGATGTCATCCTCAATATGCGGCGCGCCAATATCCGACGTATTCCGGTAGTCGATGATTTCGGCCTGCTGGTCGGCATTGCCACGGCGGACGACCTGGTGGGCCTGCTGTCGGACCACCTGCACGAACTGTCACTGCTGATCCGTCAACAGAGCCGGCGGGAGGAAGATATGCGCGGCGAAGACCTTTGAGCGCCCGCGTGCGCGATGACGAAAGGAGGCTGGCATGCTTATCAGATGGAGTGGCAGTGGCTCGATAGCGAAGCGGCCACTCTGCATTGTCAATCAGGTATCGGGCGCTGGGGCTGGGCCTGCCATGATGACGAGATGCCCAAGATGGTGCTTGCCTGCGCGGGCGATGTGCCGACACTGGAGGTACTGGCGGCGGTTACACTGCTGCAAGAGCAGGCTCCAGACGTGCGTGTGAGGGTGGTGAATGTCGTTGACCTCTTGGCGCTGCAACAGTCGCAACAGCATCCCCGATTGATAAAGGTCAAACCCGGTGAAAAGGCCGCTCGCGGTTGACAAATGTCAGGCTGCAGCGCACGCCGCCAGCGATACTCAGCGTGTCCTGGGCATGCAAGAGGGTACGGACATGCGACGTTATGTGCTTTGCGGGTGGGCAAGCCTGTTGCTGGTTAGCGCGTCAGGCTGCACGGCGTGGCGCGCCGAGGAATACGATGCGCGCCTGGAGTCGGCGGAGAACAACGCCGCCACCGCAAGGTTGCGCGCCGATCAAGTGTGTTACCGCATCGATCTGGTCGAGCAGACCGCCAACGAGGCCCTAAGGCGGGCAACCCAGGCTCAGGACGAGGTGCGGCAACTGCGCCAACAGGCCAGACATTGAGCCACGCTGCAGGCGTTCGCACGCTTGATAAAAATCAAGCGCCAAGGGCGGAATGAACTGGATGCTGGCAGCAGCAGTCAATCACTGCCCGCCGAAAGCCCCCTCTCGATGCAACCCGAGCGACCTGAGTGATCAGGCCGGCCCACCGTTGGAGGTAATCATGAGCCACTATCAACGCCTGTTGCTGATCATGCGCCCAATGCTGCACCAGGCGGTCGCTCTGGAGCAGGCCGGTGCACTGGCCCGATCAGCATCGGCCAGCTTGCACATTGTCGCCTTGCTCGAAGCACTGGACAAACTCTGGCTACTGGAGTCCGGTAAGCACCAAACGGAGCGGGAGGCTTACCGGCACACTCAGCAGCAACAGCTGGAAACCCAGGCGAACGCGCTGCGTGCCTCCGGCGTGCAGGTGACGACCGAGGTGGCGTGGAGCAATGACCTGCAGGATGACATCCTGGAGCACGTCATGGAGATGCAACCGGACCTGCTGCTCAAGCAGGTCGAGCATGAGCCCGCGCTCAAGCGCGCCTTCTTCACCCCGCTTGACTGGAAACTGTTGCGCCACTGCCCGGTCCCGGTCTACCTGCTCGGGGCCAACCGGCCGACGTTGCCGCGTCAGGTCGTGGCGGCGGTGGACGTGGCCGACACCTCGGAAGAGGGGCAAGCCCGAAATGACAGCATCGTCCAGCAGGCCAGTGCCTTGGCCTTGCAGACAGGGGCGCAACTGGACCTGCTGCACGCCTGCGATCTGTCGATGGCCTACATGGGCGACATGGGCTATGCCGCCTGGGCCATCGGTGACATTGCCGAGCCCATGCGCCAAGCGCTGGAAGATGATTTCAGGAAACTGGCCGAACGCTTCGGCGCACCACCGGAACGCTGCCACTTCGTGCTCGGCCGCCCGGTCCCGGTGCTCAGCGAATACGTCGAATCACAGCCGGTGGACGTACTGGTCATGGGGCGACCAATTGCACGGGGGCTGGACCGTCTGTTCGGCAGTACCACCGAGCATGTGTTGTACCAGGTGCCTTGCAATATTCTGGTGGTGTAGGGCTGTGCGGCTAACGACGACTGCAAGAACGACGAACAGTTGGCGACGGGTAGTCAGTGGCTCAGTACCACCCGGTGCAAGGTAGCGCCTGGAGGCCTTGATTCTCAATCCTGACGAGAAGGCCCCGCACCCGGCCGTTGAATCAGGCGGTATCGCCTGTTCGGCCGTGGCGCATGACCTTGATCGGGTAGAGCGGCAATGGCGCAGCACCGTTCAGTGCTTGCAGGTGCAGTTGCAGGCGCTGCGCCAGCGGCTCACCACGCCGCTGAATGCCTACCAGCGCGACTTCAGACGTAGGCAAGCAGGCCATGGCCTGGCGGGCCATCGAGCGCAGCACACAGTCCAGATCGTCTTCGTCATACAGGCGAACCCTCGATGGAGCGGGGCGATTCATGGTGTTCTTCCTTTATTGGATATCACTCTGTTCGGGAGCCTACCCGGGCACCTTGAGGTGGGCTTGATAAAAGCCAAGTGATCGAATCGAAAACAAGCCCGTTTTGCGCATCACATGCGATAAGCCGTGATTATTCCACCTGAGGAAATGTTTGCAGGAGGGGTTTGCTATCGCCATAATTGGTACGTAATTACATGTTACATAACACAGTACAAAATCGTAGGAGCAAGCATGGCCCGTGGCGGTATCAACAAGGTGGTAGTGCAGCAGGCGCGTCAGGCACTGATCGCCCGGGGTGAGAACCCCAGCATCGATGCCATACGTATCGAGTTGGGCAACACCGGCTCCAAAACCACGATTCACCGCTACCTGAAGGAACTGAACGGCCAGCAGCCGGTGGCGTCCGAAGGCGGGGTCGCGCTGAGCGATGTGCTGAGCCGCCTGGTCGGGCAACTGGCAACGCAGCTGCAGGACGAGGCCGACCTGAAGATCGAGCAGGCCGAGAGCACGTTCACTCAACAGCGCGAGCAGCTTGAGGCGCAGCTGGAAATTGCCCGGAAGGCACTGGCCGCAGCGCATCAGCAACACAAGATCGATGCAGCGGCATTGGCCGCGGAATCCGAAAAACTGCTGTCCACGCAAAGCACGCTGCAGGCCGAACAGCTGCGCAGTGCCAGCCTCAACCAGTCGCTGGGTGAGTTGCAGGTGCGCCTGGCTGACAAGGACGAGCAGGTCAAGTCGCTGGAGGACAAGCACCGCCATGCCCGCGACGCCTTGGAGCACTACCGCAATGCCAGCCGTGAACAGCGCGAGCAGGAACAGCGCCGCCACGAAGCGCAGTTGCAGCAGATGCAGGTGGAATTACGTCAGTTGCAGCAGGGCATGATCGTCAAGCAGGACGAACTTACCCGTTTGCACCGTGACAATGAGCGCCTGCTGGGAGAGCATCGTCAGGCGGCCAGCGAATGCCGGGCGCAGGATGAGTTGCTGGAACAACGCGATGCGCAGATCCAGGGCCTGCGCACCATCCTGGCCCAGGCACAAGGCGCCAGCGAAGAGATGCGTCGGCAGCTGGATGTGCAAGCCCAGAGCCTTGAAGCCAGGCGCGACGTGTGCGCCGAGCAGGCGCGGCAGTTGCAGTGGCTTGAGGAGCAGTTGAAGGCGCGTGATGAGGCGCTGGCGCAGTGTCGGGCGCAATTGGCCTCGGTTGCAGATTAATCAAACTTTTCCTGGCGGGTGGTTTCTTCCTTAGACACTCACCGGAGACAACGCCATGCCTGGATCTCAACCACCACACAAAGAGGGGCCTCACTCGGCCGAGCAGGCCGATAAAAAGGCCGACCTTGGTTTCGACCCCGACTCCCCGGATGCCGAAGACCCTCAAGTCGACCCTCAGGGGCCGGCCAAGCCGCCTAGAGACATTGAGAAAAAGGAGTAAACCACGGCCTTGATTACTGGTCTCGTCGCCGGCAAGCCATGTGCGATCCCTTGGGAACCAGCTTGCCGGCGACGGTCACCACAGACGACTGTCAGCCTTCAGCGCGCCTGGCGGCCTCTACGCCCGCCGCCGACAGCTTGATCGGGTAGTGCACGCTGATCTGGTGATCACTGCTTACCGCCACGCTACCGTCGTGAATCAAACCGGCTTCCTGCAACGTCTTGAGCATGCCGGCCACCGCCTTTTCACCGCGGTAGTTGTCCAGCACTTCCTTGCCTAGGCCTTCGGGGTGGGCATGCAGCAGGCGGGTAAGTACTTCGGTCTTCAATGCATCGTTACTCATGTGCGGCCTCACTTGCCGTGCTTGGACTGAAGGGCTTTGGCCTGTTCCAGGTGCTGTTCGAGTTTGGGCAGCGTTTCGCTGGCAAAGGCCTTCAGCTCGGCCTTGTCGGACGATGCGGCCTCTTTCTTGAACAGCTCCACCGCTTTTTCGTGAGCGTCGACCTGGTTGTTGAGGTACGACTTGTCGAAGGACTCATCGCGCCACTCCAGGATCACTTTCTTGATCTTGTCGGTCATCGCGGCCTCATCCGGAACCGAAATGTCCAGTTTGCGGGCAATGTCGCCGAGTTTCTGGTTGGCCTGGGTGTGGTCGGTGACCATTTGCTGGGCGAATGACTTGATCTCGGCGTTCTGGCTTTTCTCCTGAGCCAGCTTGCCGGTCACCACTTCGGCAATGCCGGCCTCGGTGGCTGCATCGACGAAATCATCGGAAGTCGCGGCCATTGCGTGCACCGATGCCAGGCCCAACACCATGGAAAAACCAACGCGTCTGATGAAGAGACTATTCATGCTTCACTCCTTTAAACCGTGGCGCGACCTCAATGTCGCGTACGGTTGAGGGTGAAGGCGGGGCAAAGGTTTAATCTTTTTTGCCGCCGGTTCCGACCGTGCGACGCTGAACTATAGTGAAGACGGCGAACGCCGTAGGGCCAGGGATTCCAATGTGCGCAGCCAGGAAACAGGATGACGATGGGCTTTTCGCCATAAGTGGCGAGGGCCGCGCCGTGGCGCTGTTCCGCCTGGTACTGGCATTCATGCTGGTGGTGATGCTGGCATTTGTACTGGTGGAAGGTTGGCGCATCTGGCGCGACTACCGCTTTGCCTATAACAATGCCGAGAACATGGTCAGCAACCTGGCCCGGGCCACGGCGCAGCACGCCGAGGACGCTATCCGCCAGGTCGACGCCATTACCGCAGCCTTGGCCGAGCGCCTGGAAGGCGATGGTTTCGATCACATCGACCGGCCCCGCCTGCATGCCTTGCTGGCCCAGCAAAAACGCATCATGCCGCAGTTGCACGGGCTTTTCGTTTACGGCCCGGACGGCAGCTGGATCGTCACGGATCAGGCGGCCATCCCGCCCAAGGCCAATAACGCCGACCGGGACTACTTCGCCTATCACCGCAGCCATACCGACCCTGGTGTACATATCGGTTCGGTGGTGCGCAGCCGTTCCACCGGCGACCTGATCATTCCTATTTCCAGGCGCCTGGAGCATGCCGACGGCAGCTTCGCCGGCGTATTGCTCGGCACCATCAAAGTGGCGTGGTTCGTGCGTTACTACGGCGACTTCAAGATCGACGAACGCGGCGCGCTGGTGCTGGCCAAGCGCGACGGCACCCTCCTGGTACGGCGCCCGTTCGTGGAACAGGTGATAGGCCGAAGTCTTGCCAACAGTGAGATCTTCCGCAACCACTTGCCGTATGCCACAGAAGGGGTAGCCGAGGCGGTAGCGGTTGTCGACGGTACCCCTCGGCTGTATGGCTACCGCGCGTTGTCCAGCTACCCGTTGGTCGTGGAGGCGGGGCTGTCGCGTGAATCCATTGTCGCGCCCTGGCGGTACGATGCGATCAAGTCGGTGGCGGTCTTGCTGCTGTTGTTGGTGGGGCTGGCAGCGTTTGGCGGTGTGGTGCTGCGCCAACTGCGCGAGCGGATCGTGATCGAGCGGGCGCTGCTCCAGGCTCACCAGACGCTGAAAGCGTTGGCCTTGACCGACAGCCTTACAGGGCTGGGTAACCGTCGGCGGCTGGATGGCGTGTTCGAACCTGAACTGCGCCGTGCACGGCGCCAAGGCTATCCCCTGGCACTGGTGATGCTGGACCTGGACTACTTCAAGGCCTACAACGACCACTACGGTCACCCGGCTGGCGACCAGTGCCTGCGACGCTTTGCCGAGGTGCTGCAACAGGCCTTGAAACGGCCGGCCGATCTGGCGGTGCGCTATGGTGGGGAGGAATTCACGCTGTTGCTGCCCGATACCGATGGCCGTGGCGCGGAACTGCTGGTGCAGGAGTTACAGCAGCTGTTGCGCCGTCAGGCGCTGGAACATGCCGCCAGCCCATTGGGAAGGGTGTCGTTCAGTGCCGGGATCGCGGTGGTCGACCTGGCGCGGGAGGGGGGTACTGCCGAGGCGCTGGTCGCGGCGGCTGATGGGGCGTTGTACCAGGCCAAACAGCAGGGGCGAGATGGGTATTGCGTGGCCGGTAGTGTGGCGGCAGGGCAGAATTGCTGACCTGGCTGGAGATCGCGGGGGCACCATGCGGCGCGATGAAACTAGAGCCCCACGTTCAGACGCATTGCACAACGCCCGAGAAGACCGTGAGCATGCTCGCTGGCCAGGATGCCACGGAGTCGTTCGCAAAGCCGGCTATCCTGAAGCATCTCAAACCCGAAACGGGCATAAAACGGAGCATTCCAAGGCACATCCACAAAGGTGGTCAGCGTCAGCTCGCGTACACCGGCGCAGCGCGCTGCATCGACCACTTGCTGCAGCAACCGGCGCCCGACACCTTGCCCTTGGGCCTCCTGGCACACCGATATTTCATGAAGGTGCAATGCCTGATCCGCCAGCCGGGCGCATGCAAAACCCACAATGCGCCCAGTCGCGTCCTGCGCCACCCAACTACCCCCTGCCTCGACGAAAGCCCTGTGCGCCGCGCAATCCATGACTTCGCCTTGCGCCAGCCAGGCCAGTGCCGGCCAACTGGCAAAGGCCTGGGCTGCCGAGCGCTCGACGTCCGGCAGCCACGTGATGTCTGGTTCAAGGGTCGGGCGGATAAGCATGAATCACTCCTGTCGTTCTAATCCGTCGCCAGCACCTGCGGCTGCAATTGCCAGCGCACCGAGCTTACACCTTTCTCCAGGCTGACCCTGCTGACCAGGCGCTCCAGTTGCGCCGGCGCCTGCGCGGTGCCCAACAGCTCGGCGCGCACTTCCAGGCGCGCAGGGTTGTCCAGGTCCTGGCTCTGCAACGACTGCAGGCGCAGCTGTGGATCGCCCAGGCTGTGCAGCATCAGGCTACGCACCTGGATCTCGTCCTCGCCGCGGCAGACGATACGGACTTCGAAGTGCTGTTCCACCTCGCTGGCCGGCACCACGTCCTGACGGTCCAGACGCTGGGCGATATCACGCAACAGGATGTTGGCGCAGAGCACCACCAGGCTACCCAGTGCCGCCTCCATCATCAGCCCGAGGCTGCACAGCACGCCGACCGCAGCCGTGCACCACAAGGTGGCCGCGGTGTTCAGGCCACGTACATTGAAACCATCACGCATGATGACGCCACCGCCGAGAAAGCCGATGCCCGACACCACATAGGCTGCGACCCGCGACGCATCGGCAGGCGCCATGCCTGGCACCGCTTGGGTCATCAATACGAACAGGCAGGCACCGGTACTGACCAGCGCATTGGTGCGCAGCCCGGTAAGGCGTTGGCGCAATTGCCGTTCGGCACCGATCAGCGCCCCCAGCACCAGGGCAATGCTGACACGCAGCAGAAATACTTTCCAATCCATAGCAAACCTCTTCCGCAGGCACACGCCCGCATGAACGCCATCAGTTGGCGCGGTTGAAATAACCAGAAATTGCGCAGGACCACGCGGAGGGAAGGAGAAGCGGGGGTTACGGGAAACCACCGTCTTGCCAGAGCGGCCAGACAGTGCGGAACACTGCCGGGCTAGCGCGCCACGCGGGCCTGTCGCAAGCGACTGGGGCTACTGTCCAAGGCAGGTCTCCTGTTGAGGAAGGCAAAATTGCGTCGCGGACCATACGCCGCAGGGCAGAGCAGGTCAAGGGCAAAAACATGACAATGGCTTCATCCGGGAACGGCCTGCTGCCGGTCACGCCCACATGGAAAAAACCCTGGGCAGCCGGTAACCTTGCGCCTTCCTTTGCCATCACCCGGACCGTTCCATGCTGTTCAATCTCGCCATATTGTTCGGCACCCTGGTGGCCATGGAGGGCGTTGGTACACTGGCTCACAAGTACATCATGCATGGCTGGGGCTGGTGGCTGCACCGATCGCACCATGAGCCACACCTGGGCATGCTTGAAACCAACGACCTGTACCTGGTGGCCTTGGGGCTGATCGCCACGGTGCTGGTGGCGCTGGGCAAAAGTGGTTATGCGCCTTTGCAGTGGGTAGGCGGTGGTGTGGCAGGCTATGGTGCACTGTATGTACTGGCCCACGACGGTTTCTTTCACCGGCACTGGCCGCGCAAGCCGCGGCCGGTCAACCGCTACCTGAAACGCTTGCACCGCGCGCACCGCCTGCACCATGCGGTGAAGGGGCGCACGGGGAGCGTGTCGTTCGGGTTCTTCTATGCGCCGCCGCTGAAGGTGTTGAAGCAGAAATTGCGCAGCAGGCGCAGCCAATCGTGACGGATCCCTGGCACGCCCGGCACCTGCCGGGCACCGGGTAACGTCAGTTCACGGTTTCACCCTTGGGCTCTGCCGCCACATGCCCGCGGCTCACCCACCAGCCAAACCCGGCCGCGGTAAAGAACATGATCAAGCTGTACAACGCAGCCGGCACCGCCATGGTCGCGTTGTTCAGCAGCGAAGGGCTCAACGCCAGGGCAATCGCCAAGGTCCCGTTATGGATGCCAATTTCCATACCAATGGCAATCGCCTGGCGCTTGGGAATGTTCAACAGCCGCGGCACCCAATAGCCCACCGTCAGGCTCAGCAGGTTGAACAGCAGCGCCGCCAGGCCAACCACCGGTGCGTACTCGACCACTGTCTGCCAGTCCTTGGCCAATGCCAGGACGATGGTGAAGGCCAGGAACAGCGCAGCCACCAGCTTCATCGGTTTTTCCATGCGCGCAGCGAACGCCGGGGCGAAATGGCGAATCAGCATGCCCAGCGCCACCGGCAGCAAGACGATGGCGAACACCTGCATGACCTTGGCGAACTGCAGTGGAATAGCCTGGTCCGAAGCCATGAACCAGCTCAGCGACAGGTTCACCAGCAACGGCATGGTCAGGATCGCGATCAGTGAGTTGACCGCCGTCAGGGTGATGTTCAATGCCACGTCACCGTGGGCCAGATGGCTGAACAGGTTGGCCGTGGTACCGCCCGGCGAAGCAGCCAGCAGCATCAACCCCACTGCCAGGGCAGATTCCAGGCCAAAGCCGTTGGCGATCAGGAAGCACACCAGCGGCAACAGCAGGATCTGGCACACCAGGCCCACCACCACGGGCTTTGGATACTTCACCACGCGCGCGAAGTCAGCCAGGGTAAGCGACAGCCCAAGGCCAAGCATGATGATGCCCAGGGCAAGCGGCAGAAACGCAGTGAGCAGGGGCGAGGCGGTCATGAGTGGTCTCTCGGGCGAAGGATCTGAAGCAGTGTAGATCGGCCTTGATTGATAGCTAATTGCAAAGGGCCAGCTCTTGGTAACCGTTTGTTACCACGTGCAGCGGCTGGCGAGGCTGCATGCCGCATTGCAGCAGGCATGCAGGCGAAGTAGCATTCCGTTTTTACCTTAGGATTAGCCTGATATGCCGTTCCAGCAAGGTCTGCTTGCCACCCCGGTGCCGGCCCACGCCCGTCACCTGTTCTTCACCCTGCAGTCGCCCGAGGCGTTGCCTGCCGCGCTGGATGCCTTGCTGCCGCAGGTCGATGGCAAACAGTTGCTGCTGGGCGTAGGCGCCCCCTTGGCCAAGGCCCTGGGCCGGGAAATACCCGGCCTGCGCCCGTTCCCGCTGCTGGATGCCGCGGTGGAGAACCCCAGCACCCAACACGCCCTGTGGCTGTGGCTGCGTGGCGACGAACGTGGCGACCTGCTGCTGCGCGCCCAGGCCCTGGAGCAGGCGCTGGCACCCGCCCTGAGCCTGGCCGACAGCGTTGATGGCTTCCTGCACCGGGGCGGCCATGACCTTACCGGTTATGAAGACGGCACCGAAAACCCGGTAGACGAAGAAGCGGTGCAAGCGGCCATTGCCGCAGATGGCTCCAGCTTTGCCGCGTTCCAGTTGTGGAAGCACGACCTGCAATACTTCAAGTCGCTGCCTCAGGCTGACCAGGACAACATCATCGGCCGTCGCTTGAGCGATAACGAAGAACTCGACGACGCCCCCGCGTCCGCGCACGTCAAGCGCACCGCCCAGGAAAGCTTTGAACCCGAGGCGTTCATGGTCCGTCGCTCGGTATCCTGGGCCGACCAACGCGGCGCCGGCCTGGCTTTCGTCGCCCTGGGCAAGAGTTTCGAGGCATTCGAAGTGCAGCTGCGGCGCATGAGTGGCCTGGAAGACGGCATCATCGACGGGCTGTACCGCTTTAGCCGCCCGCTGACGGGGGGCTACTACTGGTGCCCGCCAATGAGCGAGACGGGTGTCGATCTGAGCCCCTTGCTGCGGGCCTGATCTCTAAACATCCGGATACAGAAACACCCGCAGGCGAGGGATAGAGCGGCTAGCCTTGAAAGTTTCCGATTCATGACGGGAGATTTTCCATGTACGCACGTCGTGAAGTCCTACGCGCAGGTGCAACATTGGGGTTGCTGGCCGCCGCCAGCCCTTGGCTGCACGCTGCCGCGCCGGCGGGTTTGCTTGCGCGCAAAGTCCCGTCCACCGGTGAAGCGTTGCCGGTGATCGGTGCCGGTACGTCGGGCAGTTTCGAGGTAGAAAGCGGTTCGCCCCAGTACCTTCAGCTCAAAACGGTGCTCAAGGCATTTTTCGAAGGCGGCGGCCGGGTGATCGACACCTCGCCCAACTACGGGGGCGCCGACAGCATTCTCGGCCAGTTGCTGGAAGAGGGCGGCTGGCACCGACAGTGCTTCCTTGCCACCAAGATCGCCGCCAATAGCCGGGCTGAAGCCCAGGCGCAGTGGGCCGGCAGCCTCAAGAGCCTGCGCACCGACAAGGTCGACTTGCTGCAGATTCACAACCTGCGTGACTGGCAGACGCAGCTGCCTTATGCCCGCGAGCTGAAGCAGCAGGGCGGGACACGTTATGTCGGCATCACCCATTACCTGAACAGTGGCCACGACGACGTCGCCCGTATCGTGCGCAGCGAGCCGCCGGACTTCATCCAGATCAACTACTCGGTCAACGCGCCGGACGCTGCCCGGGAACTGCTGCCGCTGTGCCAGGACAAGGGCGTTGCGGTGTTGATCAATCGGGCCTTCGACGATGGCCGGCTGTTCGCCCGGGTCAAAGGCCAGGCCTTGCCGGGCTGGGCTGCCGAAGCAGGCATCGGCAGCTGGGCACAGCTGTTTCTCAAGTTCGCCATCAGTCACCCGGCAGTGACCACGGTCATACCCGCTACCAGTCGACCTGACCGCCAGCTCGATCAGCTCAAGGCCGGGCATGAGCCAATGCTCACCCAGGCGCAGCAACAGGCGCTGATCACGCAGTTTGCCTGACACCATGCAAACCTGGCGGCGGCGCCTGGACCAAGGGCTGAACATCCAGCCTGGTGAGGGGCCGGCGGTCATCGCCGGCTTGCTGCTGTTCTATCTGCTGTTCACTGGTTACTTCATGCTGCGCCCGGTACGCGAAACCATGGGCGTTGCCGGTGGCGTGGAAAACCTGCAGTGGCTGTTCACCGGCACCTTCCTTGCCACGTTGGCGTGCCTGCCGCTGTTTGGCTGGCTGGCCTCCAGGGTGCAGCGCAGGCATATCCTGCCTTAGACCTATGGTTTTTTCTCCAGCAACCTGTTGCTGTTCGCGGCACTTTTAGCCGGTAACCCTGACAATCTCTGGACCGCCCGGGCGTTCTATATCTGGCTGTCGGTGTTCAATTTGCTGACGATCTCGCTGGCCTGGAGCGTGCTCGCCGATCTGTTTTCCACCGCCCAAGGCAAGCGGCTGTTCGGTCTGCTGGCAGCCGGGGCCAGCCTGGGCGGGCTCAGTGGCCCCGTGCTTGGCACGTTGCTGGTGGCGCCGCTCGGCCATGCCGGGTTGCTGGTGCTGGCGGCGGTGTTTCTGCTGGGCAGTATCGGCGCGACACTGTTCCTGCAACGCTGGCGAGCACGCCAACCTATTGCGATGCAAACCAAACACCAGGACGCGCGGCCACTGGGTGGCAACCCGTTTACCGGCGCCACCGCCGTCCTGCGCTCGCCCTATCTGCTAGGCATCGCTTTGTTCGTGGTATTGCTGGCCAGCGTCAGCACATTCCTGTACTTCGAGCAGGCGCGTATTGTCAGCGAAACCTTCACTGACCGCACCCGGCAGACACAGGTGTTCGGCCTGATCGACACGGTTGTGCAGGCCCTGGCCATCCTCACCCAGGTCTTTCTTACCGGGCGTCTGGCCCGTCGGCTGGGTGTCGGTGTGTTGCTGGTTGCAGTGCCGCTGATAATGGCTGCCGGCTTCTTGTGGCTGGCACTGGCCCCGGTGTTTGCCCTGTTCGTGGTGGTGATGGTGGTGCGCCGGGCAGGTGAATACGCACTGGTGCGGCCAGGGCGGGAGATGCTGTTCACCGTGCTGCCCGCCGAGGACAAGTACAAAGCCAAGAACTTCATCGACACGGTGGTCTACCGTGGCGGCGATGCGCTGAGCGGCTGGGTCAAGCGTGGGTTGGACGTCATGGGCGAGCACCCGCAATTGGCGATGCTGATCGGCGCGCTGCTTGCCGTGGGCTGGGCCGCGACGGGTGGTTGGCTGGGCCGGCGCCAGGCGCGCATGGATAGCCCGCCGCACCACTGACACGCGCACCAAATACGGCGATGCCGCTTATTTAACGCCACCGGTCCGAACCTCTCGTAATAAAGCGAATCTGCCGATATCGCCGAACTCCGAATCTGTGTACGGCATCTTGCCGTGCATTCCGAAGTCATATGAGGTTTGAACACCATGGCCACTAAAGACAACAGCCGCACCGGCAATCAACAAGGCAGCCAAGGCGGTAACAAGAACCCGGGCAATTTCGCCAATGACCGTGAAAAAGCCTCCGAAGCCGGTCGCAAAGGCGGCCAGTCCTCGGGCGGCAACATGCCCCACGACCGCGAGTCGGGCCACAAGGGCGGCCGTTCGTAACTGACCGAGGCGCAGTGCCGGGGCGACCTGGCACTGCAATTATCCAAGGGGGTACTCCATGCGCCTGACTCCACTGATCATCCTGATGGGTTCGCTGAGTTTGGTCGGCGGTTGTTTCGATCGCGACAATGACCACCCCGGCAAAGATTCGGACCCCAGCAAACCTTCGCTGCAGATGCAGCAACCGGATAGCAAGCCTGCACCGCAGCCTGCGCCCGACCCCGAGCCGATGCCGGGGCAGAAGCCGAGCCAGTAAGTAGACAAGGAGCACGGCATGACGGTGATGAACCGCAATACTGCAAGCGCTGCGCAAGTGGCCGCCGAATCGACCAGTCTGCGACAACGCTATGAAACAATGCTCGCAGGGCAGGATGCTGGCAGCGCCTCATGGCTCGAGGAGCAACTGGCGGGTGCCGCAAGCATGCCGGACGACTTGCCCGACACACCGTCCGAGTTGCCGGTCTGGAGCAGAAAGCATGCTGCCAAGGTTGCCGAGGCCTATACCCGTTACATGGCACAACGCCGTCAAGGCATGCCACGCCGTTACTTTTCCAACCGCGCCCACGCATTGTGGTTCCTGCAACAGGTTGCGCCGACCAAGGCCGTCGACGGCGCCTGGCTACAGGGCACCCTGCATCACTGGCGCGACCCACGTTACCACGGGCTGATTCGCACTTACCTGGAAGAGCTCGGCAACGGCGACCCACGCTGCAACCATGTGCTGATCTATCAGCGTCTGCTTGGTCGCCTGGGTTGCGTAGAGGCCATGCCCCTGGATGACACGCGATATCTGCAAGGGGCCCTGCAACTTGCGCTGGGGCAGCATTGCAACAGTTACCTGCCAGAGGTGGTTGGCTACAACCTCGGTTATGAGCAGCCACCGCTGCATCTGTTGATCACCACGTACGAGCTGGCCGAGCTAGGCATCGACGGGCAGTATTTTCAGCTGCACGTGACCATCGACAATGCCGCCAGCGGCCACGCGCGCCTGGCAATCCAGGCATTGAACCAGCTAAGCCCCCCGCGTGACCCCCAGGGGTTCTACGCCAGGGTGCGCCGCGGCTACCGTCTGAATGACCGGGGTATCGCCACGCCAGACCTCATCCGCCAGTTCGACCTGCAAGCTGAACTGTTCGCAGCCTTGGAACGCAAGCGGGTATACGGCCAGTTCATGCATGCCGACCATTGCCGTCTGCAGCAGCGCACGATCAATCAATGGCTGGCCGAACCCGGCGCCATGCCCGCATTCGTTGCCGCATTACAGGCTCATGGCTGGATCCGCAGAGGGCAGCCGCCAGCTAACAGCCGCTGGTGGACGCTGATCGAGGGGCCGTCTGCGGCGATGTTCGGTGTCTTCAACGCCTATGAAAAACAGCTTTGGCATGACTGGATCGCCGACGACTGGCGGCCGTCTACCCGCCGCGTGGCCCCTGGCAGTTGGGGGCTGCCGGAGGTGCATGAGGAAATACCCGGCGACGCCTTGAATGTGGCCCCCGAGGCCTTGATCCAGCGGATGGCTGGCAACCGCCACGCCACGCCGGACGGTCTGTCTGCCACGCGCGCCTACATGCGCGTAACCGGGCTGCGCCAGGAGGAACCGCGTTGATGATGCTTGCGCCCAGGCAAATCGAGGCAGACCAGGCGTTGCTGCAACTGGGACAGCGCCTGCGTGCCGATGGATACCGCTTTACCTGCGTAACGCCCGCCACCCACGCGCGCGTCAATGCCCGCGTGGGCTGCGGGCAGGCCAGCACCCTGCGCGATGTATTCGGCTGGAGCCGACCTTTCGACCCCGGTTTGCTGTCGGAAGATCAGTTGCAGTTGCTCGAACGTGCGCAGGCGTTAGTTGCGCAGGGTGAACTGCTGACCAGCACGGTACGCTGGTCCAGCCTGGATGAATTTCTGTTGCTGCATTCGGCGTTTCCAACCGACGCCAGCGATGCCGTGTTCTTCGGCCCGGACAGTTACCGCTTTGCCCAGGTCATTCACGATCACCTTCAGCACTGCCCCGCGCGGGTCGAGCATGCAGTGGATATCGGCTGTGGCAGCGGGGTGGGCGCCTTGCTGATTGCCCGCGCCGCCCAGCACGCACAGGTCAGCGCCGTTGACATCAACCCCCTGGCACTGCGCTATACGGCAATCAATGCAGCCCTGGCGGGTGTGAGTAACGTGTCGGTCGAGCCCAGCGACTTGCTGGACGGTATCAGCGGCACGTTCGACCTGATCGTTGCCAACCCGCCCTACATGCTTGACCC
This sequence comes from Pseudomonas sp. CGJS7, assembly GCF_036961695.1. Classification (NCBI taxonomy): domain Bacteria; kingdom Pseudomonadati; phylum Pseudomonadota; class Gammaproteobacteria; order Pseudomonadales; family Pseudomonadaceae; genus Pseudomonas; species Pseudomonas sp. CGJS7. The sequence continues at coordinate 153,719 of NZ_JBAMDI010000001.1, forward strand.
CAACGCCCGCCTGTACCGTCACGGCGGAGGCGCGCTAGGCGTCGACCTGTCGCTACGTATCGTGGAGCAGGCTCGCGATCGGCTGAGCCGCCACGGTACGTTGCTGCTATACACAGGGGTGGCCATTGTCGAAGGCCGCGATGCCTTGCTCGAAGCCATCCGCCTGCGCCTGGCCGGTCAGGATTGGGCCTGGGTGTATCGGGAAATCGACCCCGATGTATTTGGCGAGCAACTGGCTGAGCCGGGCTATGAACAGGTCGAGCGCATCGCCGCCGTGGCGCTCACCGTTACCCGCAGCCGCTGAGTCAGCATGATCCGGCCCTGTACGTTCGGCATCGAGGAAGAGTACCTGCTGGTGAAACTGGGCTCGGGTCAGGTTACGGCTACACCGTCACCCGTGGTGATGGGGCGCTGCCGTGAAGCACTTGGCCGCTATTTCGCCCAGGAAATGTTCCGCAGCCAGATCGAGCTGGCGTCGCCGGTGTTCACCAACCTGTATGAAGCACGTGAGTTTTTCCAGCGCAGCCGTCAACGGCTGCGCGTGGCATTGGCCGAAGAGGGGATGGGGCCATACGCTGCGGCAAGCCACCCCTGCGCCGCGTGGCTGCTGCAGAAGCCCGCGGCACAAGGGCACTATAAGCAGCTGTTCGATGACTACCGCCATGTGGCAAGGCGTAGCCTGCTCAATGGCCTGCATGTGCACGTTGGCGTGCCGCCGGCTTGTGACCGCATGCAACTGATCAACCGCCTTTTGCCCTGGTTACCGTTGTTGCTGGCGTTGAGCACTTCGTCGCCCCTGTGGGCTGGCCAGCCTACCGGGTACATGAGCTATCGCCGTGTGATCTGTGGTGAGTGGCCGCACATGGGCTTGCCCGAAGCGTTGCCGGACTGGGCCGCCTATGAACGCTACCGTACCCTGTTGCAGCGAACCGGTGCACTGGCTGCCGATGGCGACCTTTGGTGGGCAATCCGGCCTTCGCGGCGCTATCCGACAGTGGAGTTGCGCATCTGCGATGGCTGCCCGAATCTGGAAGACGTTCTGTGCATTGCAGCACTGTTTCGCCACCTGGTTGAACACAGCATTGCCTACCGCCATGACCCGCTGCCCAGCAGCCGCGAATTGCGCTGGATCGCCCAGGAGAACTACTGGCGTGCCATGCGCCATGGGCGCCACGCACAATTCATAGGTTGTCACGAGCAGCAGCCGGTCACGGCGCAAGGCTGGCTCGCCCAACTGCAGGCCCAGATGCCCATAGACAGCGCGGACGCCGAGCGCGCCTGCCAGCACGCCCTGCACGTGCTGCGCCATGGTACCCATGCCGACCAGCAATTGCTCTGCCTGGCACAGGCCAGGGCAGACGGGCGTGGCAAAGAGCAGGCGCTACGCGCCGTGGTGGCTGCCGGGACTTGCATTTAGCCCGGGTTGACCGACAATGGCCGCGCCCTTTGCAGCCACTCGGAAACACCTGCTCCATGATGCTTATCAAGCAATTCCCCGACATTTCCCTGGATGACACGCTGTTCGTCTTTGCCCTCGAGGCCGAGGCTGGCGATGTCTTTACCGAGGTGAACACCGTATTCACCGGCATTGGCAAGGTCAATGCCGCTATCGCCCTGACCAAGGCGATAGCCAGGCGCAGGCCCAAACTTATCGTCAACCTGGGCTCGGCTGGCAGCCAGCGTCATGGCAAGGGCGAAGTCGTGTGCTGTAACCGCTTCGTTCAACGCGACATGGATGTGACCCCACTGGGCTTTGCCCGTTATGAAACGCCCTTGTCCGACACCCCGGTGGTACTCGAACACGGGGTGGCAATACCCGGCCTGGCTGTGGAAGCCTGTGGCAGCGGTGACAGCTTCGAGATCAACCATGGCGACGCGCCTTATGACGTGGTCGACATGGAAGCCTACGTGCTGGCATTGATCGCGCGTGACGAAGGTATTCCGTTCGTGTGCCTTAAATACATTTCCGATGATGCCGGCAGCGATGCTGCGCAGGATTGGGCAGTGCAAGTGCACCTGGCGGCCGAAGCGTTCAAGCGGGTGCTGTTCAGCCAGGCGTGACAGTTGCCGCAGGGCAGGGCAGCTAAACCTTTGTCGCCCGGCGCAGTCACTTCTGGTATCAGCAGGCAACCCTGGGAGCACCCTCATGGCTCGGGCAATCTGGAAAGGCGCCATCAGTTTTGGCCTTGTGCACATCCCCGTGGCACTCAATACCGCCGTGCGCACCGAGCGCGTGGACTTCGACTGGCTGGACAAGCGCAGCATGGAGCCGGTCGGCTACAAGCGGGTGAACAAAGTGACCGGCAAGGAAATCGACAAGGACAATATCGTCAAGGGCGTAGAGTTCGAGAAGGGCCGCTATGTGGTGATCAGTGAGGAGGAGATCCGCAAGGCCCGGCCCGAAGCGACCCAGACGATCGATATCTTTTCCTTTGTGGAAGCGGGCGATATTCCGCTGCAGCATTTTGATACGCCGTACTACCTGACCCCGGACCGCCGTGGCGGCAAGGTGTACGCCTTGCTGCGCGAGACGCTGGAAAAGACCGGCAAGGTGGCACTGGCCACCGTGGTATTGCATACCCGGCAGCACTTGGCGCTGCTGCGGCCGCTGGACCAGGCGCTGGTGATGATCACCTTGCGCTGGCCTGAAGAGGTGCGCGGGCTGGAAACGCTGGAGCTCGAAGCCAGCGTGACCGACAGCAAGGTGGAGAAGCGTGAGCTGGAGATGGCCAAGCGCCTGGTGGAGGACATGAGCGGGCCCTGGAAGCCTGAGGATTATCACGACGCCTTCCGCCAGACGATCATGGACCTGGTGGAAGAGAAGGCCAGCAAGGGCAAGATCGAGGCGGTGGAGAAGGGCGACGCAGGGGGGGCCGAGAAAGGTGCGGACATCCTCGACCTGACCGAACTGCTCAAGCGCAGCCTGGGTGGCAAGAAACCGGTGAAGAAAACGCGCAAGGCTTCATGAACACCGCCGAAATCCATTGATTTCAGGACTGCGCCTGCAACCCGGCCAGGTAATCACCAAACCCCTCGCGGGCGCGGCTGTCGCGCCGGCTGCTGGTGGCCACGCTATGCCTGGCGGTCCAGACGATCTGGGCGCCGCTGGCCTGCAGGTCGCTGACCAGTTGCACATCCTCATGCGCCGCCAGGGGCTGGAAGCCACCCACACGCTCGTAAGCATCGGCGCAGACCCCCAGATTCGCGCCATGCACATGCCGATGCCCTTCACAAGCCTGGTAGCGGCTCTGGTACAGCTTGCGCAGCGCGGCGGTCTGCCAGGGTTGCCAGTACTCGATATGCACGGTGCCGCAAACCACCTCGGCGCTACAGGCCAGCTGCGACAGCAGCCAGTGCGCCGGGACCCGGCTGTCCGCATCGGTGCACGCCAGCCATGTGGCGCCACGCTCGACCATGTGCGCGGCCCCCACACGACGTGCCATGCCGACATTACCGGCTTCCACCTCCAGCATGTGTACTCCGAAACGCCGCGCCACGGCGGCGCTGCCGTCGCTGCAACGGTCCAGTACCACCAGCACTTCCACGTGCAGTCCCGCTTGCTGCGCCTGCCGGGCAGCCACCAGCACCGCCCGCAGGCATCGTCCAAGGCGGCGGGCTTCGTTATGCGCCGGGATGACAACGGCGATCATGGGCAAGTCTCATCGAGATCGACGACGCTTGGCTGGCATGACCAGTATTCCAGCAAAAAGTCCGCCTCCTCATGCCGAAACTGCTGATGCAACGGCAAATGCCGGGTCAATAGGCGGTGCACTTCGCGACCGTCCTGCGGGCAACCCGCGATAGGGTGCTTCCAGTGGCAGGCCAGCAGCGCACCGTCGTAGCTGAGGCTGGCCAACGATTGTTCGATGACCTGCAGCCAGTCAGTGGGATCGAGGTAATAGCCCACCTCGCTGAGCACGATCAGGTCAAAGCGCCCGCCTGGCCAGTCCCCCGGTAACCGGGCCAGTTCGACCGAAGCATTGTGCAGGTGCGCCAGGCGTTCCCGGGCCAGGCCTACGGCCGTGGGGTCCAGGTCCTGGCACAGCAGGTCGGCGCAGCGTTCGGCCAGTAGCGCACTGAGCTCGCCATTTGCGCAGGCTGGCTCGAACACGCGCTGATAGCACTGCCGTGGCAGGCTGGCCATCACCAGCTCGCGTTTGCGCTTCTCGTACCAGCGGGTGCGAAAGGCCCAAGGGTCTTCATTGGTGGCGTATAGCTCGGCAAAATACTGTGGATCGAGGCTCATGACAGCTCCATTCAAAGGAACACCAGTTCGAAAGGTTGCAGAAGGCAATCCAGCAGGTGCGGCGGTAGCACCGGCGGCTGCTCGCCGTCCGGCTGTAGCTGGCTGACATGGGCGGCCAAGGCCTTGCGCTTGCGTGCCAGACGGCTTTCATCGAGCTGCACGCGGTGCGCACGGGGCCATGGCAGGCGCGGGTCGTCAGGCTCGGCCCAGTGCCAGGCCCAGACCGGTACCTCAGCCAAGTGCACCCCACGGCTTGCCGCCGCCTGCGCAGCGGCGCGGCCGACGGCCTCGTGATCGCAATGGCCGTCACTGCGCCAGGTGGCCATCAGCAGGTCATCGGGTCGCAGTAGCTGGGTGAGGTGATGGGTCAGAAACGCTTCTTCGCGCGGCAACTGGCCATCCTTCAGGTGGAGCCTGCGCCAGTCCAGGCGTTCAAGGTCCAGGTCGAGCTGTTGCAGGGCCTGTCGGCTTTCCTGGGGACGCTGGCGGCGCAAGCGATGTTCGGTCCAGTGGCTGGAGCCGGGGTGGCTGCCTTCGCCGTCGGTGGCGGAGATCAACACCAGCTCATCCTCACGCCCCTTGAAGCCTGCCAGCAGGCCGCCGGCCATGAGAATTTCGTCATCCGGATGCGGCGCGATCAATACCAGCCGGCGCCCCGGCGGGCACAGTTGGCGTGAGTCGAGCCAGGTCGCACGCGCCAGGTGCGCGCTTTGCTGCCAGGCTGCCCAAGGCGTGCCGCCCGCGGACTGGATCAGGTTCTGGCTCATAGTTGCCACATCCCGGCTGGCAACTGGGCCAGCTGCTGGCCCAGCATCGCCAGATCACGCTCGGCGTGGCTCTGACGCAGGAACACCGGCAGGTCGGCGCTCAGCCGGGCAAAATGACTGCTGCGACAGAACGGCGTGGCCCCCAAGGCACGCCCGACGTGGCTGATGACCTGCTCTACTGCCTGTTCTACCTGGGCGCGGGTGCGGCGAACTTCGAAACTGGCATCCACACCGGGCTGTTGATCGATCCAGGCAGCACATTCACGCAGTGACGCACGGGCGCCATACAATGCAGCGTCCACAGCGCCCAGATGCGCATCGGCATGCGGGTCTGGGCGGGGTTTGCGGCAATGTTCACGCAGGTAATCCGCCAGCGCCTCGGCCGCGCCGTACCAGCAGGCGGCGATACCCGCACCGCCTTGCCAGAAGCCAGGGCGCGAGAGGTATTGGCCTGGCGAGCCGATGAGCGTGCCTGGGGTATCGTTGAACGCCACCTCGACACTGGCGGTAGTGGCCATGCCAACGGCCTGCCAGTGCTCGATGTTCAGGCCCTGGCTTGGCTGTGACAGCTCGATTGCCACCAATTGCGGCTGCTCGGCCTCATCCCAGGCAGTAATCAGCGCGCGATCGATCTGCAAGGCACCGGAACACCAGGCCTTGGTGCCGTTGAGGCGCACCTGGTCACCTTCACGCGCAGTGATGTGGACCCGCGCATCGGGTGGCTCTGCCGCCCACACGCCCCAGATGCCGTCGTTGGCGTGGTGCGCTGCGCCGCATTCCGCCAGGATCGCCAAGGCATCGGTGTGGCCCTCATAGAGCTTGGCCAATGCCAGGTCACAGCCGGCCACCCGTGCCAAGGTCTGCCAGCGACGCAAGGTGTTGCCTTGCCCCGGCAACGGTAGCAGGTCGAGGTGATCAGCTTGCAGCGCCTGGATCAGTTGCGGCAATTGGGTATCGAGGTTGAGCGGTAGCTGGCGTTCGCCAAAGGTGCGTAAAAGGCGGTCAAGGGTGGTCAGGTTGAAGTCCTGAACGATGCTCATGGGCGGGCCTCCCGGGTCGTGTCCAATCGCTTTGGCGTCATCATTCGAGCCCTAGCTGCTTGCGCATGCGCGCGGTGATCGACTGGCGTACCTTGCCCATGTCGGCCCAAGGGTCGTCGACCTCCGCCAGACGCTCGCGCAGGTTGGTGATGTTCCATTGGTTGGCGCCTTTTATTTGCGCCAGCTCCTCACGCCAGACAGGTACCGATACCGGCAGCCCGTCACGGGCACGCAGTGAATAGGCGCACGCCGTGGTGGCGCCTTTGCCGTTGCGCAGGTAGTCGATGAAGATGCGTCCCACGCGATTTTTCGGCCCCGACACCGCGCTCAGGCGCTCCGGAAACAGCTTGGCCAGGTAATTGACGATGGCGTGGCTGAAGTCCTTGACCTCGTCCCACCCGGCTCGCCGGGTCAAGGGCACAACCACGTGAATACCCTTGCCACCACTGGTTTTCAGGAACACCTTGAGGCCCAGTTCGTCCAGCAGGGTGAGGGTCAGTTGGGTCGCCTCCACCATGGCCCTCCAGGGCAGCGCAGGGTCAGGGTCAAGGTCGAGGACAAAACGGTCCGGTTTATCGAAATCCTTGTCCGTGGCGTTCCAGGTGTGCAGCTCCAGCATGTTCATCTGCACCGCACCCAGCAACGTATCGGCGCGATTGATGACCATCGCTGCCTGGCCGGCCTCGGCCTTTTCGTAGCTGAGTACATTGGGTATGTGCAGTTGGCCCGCGTTTTTCTGGAAGAACAGCTCGCCGCCCAGGCCGTCCGGGGCGCGTACCAATGCCACCGGGCGATGCTTGAGCTGGGGCAGGATCCACTGGCTGATGCCGGCGTAATACTCGGCGACCTCACGCTTGGTCACCCCGGTTGAAGGGTCGATGACCCGGTCGGGGTGGGTCAGCCGCAGTTCACCCAGGTTCTCGGACGCCTTGGCCTGCTTGTTGCGGCTGGATACAGTTTTGGCGGGCATGGCGCGCTCCAGGTCAATGGCGGTTGCCGCCTTGTCATCGCGCAGGCCGTGGAACACCGAATGGCGCACGATGCCGTCACGGGTCATCTGGGCAAAGGCGACTTCCGCCAACAGCTGCGGCCGCAGCCAGTGCACACCACGCGCTTCGGCTCCGGCCGGCGGTGAGGGCAGGGCAGGGCTGGCGATTTCCAGGGGCTTGAGCCGCGCATGGATGCTGGCCAGTGTCGTGGTATTGAAGCCGGTACCAACCTTGCCGGCATAGCGCAGCTCGCCACTCTCATTGTCGTGCAGGGCCAGCAGCAGGGCACCGAAGCCGCTGCGGCTGCCTTTGGGGTCGGTGTAGCCGACGATCACGAATTCCTGGCGTTGCTTGCACTTGAGCTTGATCCAGTCCGGGCTACGGCGGCCGCTGTAAACACTGTCAGCCCGCTTGCCGATCAGGCCTTCCAGCTTCAGCCGGCAGGCACTGTCGAGTAGCGATTCGACAGGTTCGTCGAAGTCGGCGGAATACTTGATGACGTCGGAATGGTTGTGCTCAAGCAGTTGGCGCAATGTATCGCGGCGGTTCTGCAGCGGTAGCTGTCGCAGGTCCTGACCGCCCAGAAATGGCAGGTCGAACAGGTAATAGGTGATGCGTTCGTCGTGCTCGGTATCGAAGGCGTTCTGCAGCGCCTGGAAATCAGCCATGCCGGTGTCATCGGCCACCACCATTTCGCCATCGAGCCAGGCCGAGTCGATGCCCAGCGCGCGCAGGGCGGCAACCTGCCGGGGCATCTTGCTGCTCCAGTCATGGCCGTTGCGGGTGAACAGGCGGATGTCCTGGCCCTCGATGCGGGCCAGGATACGGTAGCCATCGAACTTGACTTCGTAGCGCCAGTCGCCGCTGGGGGGAGAGTCCACCAACGTTGCCAGCTGTGGCTGTAACTGTGCTGGCAAGGGTGCAGCCTGAGCTTTGTCGGCGCGTTTACGGCTGCTGCGCGGGGCAGTGGCTTTTTTGGCAGCGGATTTGCGTGGCACCAGCGTGCGCTCGCTGAGCACGCTGTCGGGCAGGGCCTCGACAATGCTGTACTCGGTTTCGCTGCGCGCCTGGGCGTCGTGCGACTTGACCAGCATCCATTGCTCTTTCTTGCCGGCCAGGTGGGTGCGGAACAGGTTCCACACGCCGCCTAGCTTCTCACCCAGCAGGCGGAATCGCAGCTTGCCTTTGGCGTAGGCTTCATGCGCGTCGCCTTCAGGCTCCCAGATACCGCGGTCCCAGACGATCACGTCCCCTGCACCATAGTGGCCTTCCGGGATATGGCCCTCGAAATCGGCGTAGTCCAGCGGGTGATCCTCCACATGCACCGCCAGGCGGCGCACCTTGGGGTCCAACGACGGACCTTTGGGGATCGCCCAGCTTTTCAGGGTGCCATCGAGCTCCAGGCGGAAGTCGTAGTGCAAATGACTGGCGTCGTGTTTCTGGATGCAGAACTGCAGCGCATGGGCCCGTTTGCCACGTTTGCGTTTGCCGCTGGGCTCGGGTGTAGCGTTGAAGTCGCGCTTGCGCGCATATTCCTGCAGGGGCTTGGCCATGGCGGGCTCCGGGCAGATCACGGTCTCTAACGTGGGAGGCGCCGGCCGAGGCGGTAGTTCAAAAAACTCTGAATCTTCCGTGAGCTGGCGTAGTCGACCGAATGAAGCCACCTGATGGAGAACGCACATGACCCGACCCGATGCACCTAAGCCATACACCCCCACCGAAATCGATGACATCGAAGACCGCATGGGCAGCGTGCATGAGCTGGATTTCGATGAACGCCTGGATGAGCGCGAAGGGCGTGTGGGCGACGAGCGACCGGCCGCCGAGGTCGACCGTGAGTTTCCCCCCCGGCGCGTGGCGCAAAGTGGCATGACCGGCGGCGAGGCGCTGAGTGACAGCCTGCATGAGGACAATGTCACCTACGACGATTTGAGCCCGGACACCCTGCTGGACGAAACCGGTGCCCGCGACCCCCACGAACCGGGCGGCAGTGGCGGCCCGGCAGACCAGCGTCTGCGCGAGGTGGATGCCGATGAGATCGGTGGCGGCATTGGCCTGGACGAGGCCGAACTGGCCCGATCCGCGCCGCTAGACGGGGTGCCCTGGACCGACGATGTGATAGACGACGAGGAGAGCAAGCCATGAACGAACAACGCTGCGCCTGCGCGCACTGTTCCTGCACGGTGGATGCCAATGCCTTGCAACGCGACGGCAAGGCCTACTGCTGCCAGGCCTGTGCCAGCGGGCACAGCAACAGTGAGCCATGCCGGATGCAGGACTGCCATTGCGGTGAAAAGCCAAGTGAGAACGCGGTGGACAATGCACTGGATGAAACCTTTCCGGCGAGCGATCCGATATCGCCCTGAAGCCAGTAGGCGGGCTGCCTTTTCACCCGGTCGCCCAGTCCTTTGGGCCTAGGGTGTTGCGTTGCCTGCTTCGCGGGTAAACCCGCTCCTACATTTACGGCGCATGGCTTGGGCCTGGTTGGTTTCTCGGCGTGTCCCCCCGTAGGAGCGGGTTCACCCGCGAACACCGGCAAAGCCGGTGCCATGCAACGTGTTGCCTGCTTCGCGGGTAAACCCGCTCCTACATTTATGGCGCATGTCTTGGGCCTGGTTGGTTTCTTGGCGCGTCCCCCGTAGGAGCGGGTTCACCCGCGAACACCGGCAAAGCCGGTGCCATGCAGCGTGTTGCCTGCTTCGCGGGTAAACCCGCTCCTACATTTATGGCGCATGCCTTGGGCCTGGTTGTTTTCTCGGAGCGTCCCCCCGTAGGAGCGGGTTTACCCGCGAACACCGGCAAAGCCGGTGCCATGCAACGCGTCGCATCTGCCACCTCCAGCGCACATGGCCCCTTTCAGGTCCGGGCTGGCTTGTCCCGTAAGCGCATGGCCTTGGCGCGCTTTTCCAGGATCAGGTAGGTCACCACCGCCAACAGCAACGGAATCAGGTAGTACAACGTGCGGTAGCCGAGCAGGGCCGCCACCAGCGTGCCCTGGCCCATCTGCCCATGCAGGAGGGCCAGGAACACCGCTTCCAGCACACCCAGCCCCGCAGGGATATGCGCCACCACGCCGGCCACACAACTGATCAGCAGGATGCCAAGAATCGACGGGTAGAACGCTTCGCCCGGTAGCAGCCAGAAGATCAGCAGCGCCATCAGTGCCCAGTTACTGGCACCCAGCGCCACCTGGCACAGCGCCAGACGCAGCGAGGGCAGCGTCACTTCGTGGTCGCGCCAGCACCAGGTGCGCTTCTTGGCAAAACCACAGGCCAGCAGGTAGCCGCCCGCAATCGCCAGCAACAGCAGGCCGATCAGGCGCAGGCCTGTAGTGCCCACCGCCCAGTTGCCGGGCATCTCGACCAGGCCCAGGGCAAATACGGTGCCGGCCAGCAGCATATAGCCCATCCAGTTGGTCAACAGCCCCAAGGTGAGGATTCGTGTAATGGTCGCGGTATCCAGGCCCAACCGCCCATAAAGGCGGTAGCGCAAGGCAACCCCGCCTACCCAGGTAGTGAAATTGAGGTTGAAGGCGTAGCACACGAACGCGACGGGCAATACCTGCCGGGCAGGTAGCGTATGGCCGGTGTAAGCCCGGGCCAACAGGTCGTAACTGGCAAACGCGAAGTAGCTGCACAACGCGATCGCCAAGCCGATGGCAAGGGTGCCAGGCTTGTAGGCGAGCAAAGACTGGCGCACTTCGTTCCAGTCCAGATTGCGCGCCAGCAGGTACAGCAGCACAGGGATCAGGATCAGAAACGCGAGTGTGAACAGGCGTTTGCCCCACGTTTGCCAGCTTTTGCGCGCCATCAGGAGTTGCCCTCGTGCAAGTTGCCCTGGGGTTCGGCTTCCGGCTGCACCGAGCGCAAACGCTGCCGGTGCGCAGGGAACCAGCCCGCAATGCGCGGGAAGTGGCGGATCACGTGGAAGCACACGAAGATCAACGGTGCTCGCCACCAGTAGCCGCGAATCATGCGCTCCAGGGTGACCGGTTTGCATTGCTCGCTGGCCAGTGTCTGCAGATGCTGGTGCAGTTGCTGGTTGAAGGCCCGGTCACGAATGAACAGGTTGGCCTCCAGGTTGAACGACAGGCTCAGGGGGTCGAGGTTGCTGGAGCCGACGGTGGCCCATTGGTCGTCCACCAGTGCCACCTTGCCGTGCAACGGCCGTTGGCAGTACTCATGAATCTTCACGCCGTCGCGCAGCAGGTAGTTGTACAGCAGGCGCGACAGTGCGCGTACCCAGCGCATGTCGGGCTGGCCCTGCAAAATCAACCGAACCTCCACGCCACGCCGGGCCGCGTTGCGCAGCTCACGCATCAGCCGGTAGCCTGGAAAGAAATACGCATTGGCGACCACAATGCGTTGCCGGGCTTTACGAAACGCCTGAAGGTAGTGTGCCTCGATATCGGTGCTGCGCATGCCGTTGTCACGCTCGATCAACACAGCACTGCTGCTACCGGCGGGCTCGGTAACCGGGCGTACCGCACTGGGTGGCTGCAGCACGGGAGACATCAGGCGCTTACTGGCTGAATGTACCTGCGCCACTACCGGCCCAGTGACCTCCACGGCATAGTCCTGCTTGGCCATCGCACCAAAGTCGCCTAAATGGTCGGCGCTGTAGTTGATACCGCCGATGAAGGCCCGCTCACCATCGACCACCACGATCTTGCGGTGCAAACGGCGAAACAGGTTGGTGCGCATGCCCAACAAGCGGGGTTGTGGATCGAAGGCATGAAAGCTGACACCCGCGTCGGTCATCGCTGAAATGAATTCAGCCGGTAGCTCGGCTGTGCCGTAGCCATCCGCGACCACTTCCACGCGTACACCGCGCCGGGCAGCCTCGATCAACACCTGCTGCAATTGCTTGCCCACTTTGTCGTCGAAGATGATGAAGGTTTCCAGCAATATTTCTTCCCGCGCCTGGGCCATGGCCTCGAACACGCGGGGGTAATACTGCTCGCCATTGATCAGCAACTGCACGCTGTTGCCGTCTACCCAAGGTCGGTTCACAGGTTGATCTCCGCAGCCAGTGGTACATGGTCGGACAGATGCGACCACGGGTATTTGGACAGCACCTGGGCTGCGCCCGGCACCGCGTTTCGCAGGTAGATGCGGTCCAGGCGCAACAACGGCAGGCGCGCGGGGAAACTGCGCGCCGGGGTGCCGAAGGCCTCTGTCAGGTGTTCGCTCAGTACCGCGTCCGCCTTCAGCCGCCAGTCGTTGAAATCGCCGGCGATGATGACCGGCGCGTTGGGCGGCAGGCTGGCCAGCAGGTCGAGCATCAGCTTCACCTGGCGCTGCCGGTGGGCTTCCCGCAGGCCCAGGTGCACGCATACCGCATGCACCTCGTCATGGCCCGGCACCTCCAGCTGGCAATGCAGCAGGCCACGCTGTTCATTGCCCTGCACCGAAACATCCAGGTTGTTGAAGCGCCTGATGGGGAATTTCGACAAAAGCGCGTTGCCGTGGTCGCCATGGGGATAGACCGCATTGCGGCCATAGGCGAACTGCGGCCACATGCTGTCGGCCAGAAACTCGTACTGCGGCGTTTCGGGCCAGGCTGGGTGGCGCAAGGCATGCTGCTGATGACTGCCGTGCACCTCCTGCAAAAACACCAGGTCGGCGCCGGTGGCGCGCACCGCCTCGCGCAACTCGGGCAGGATGAAGCGCCGGTTGAAGAAGGTGAAGCCTTTGTGCACGTTCAGCGTCAGCACATTCAGCCGACGAACAGCGGTCACCTTGTCGATGATGCAGCGCGGGGCGGGCAGGGTCTTGTTCACAAGGCCACCTCCGGCACCACGCCTGGCTCGGTCATCAGCTCATGGTCCAAGGACAGCTTTTGCAGCAAGCGCCTGGCGTCGTATGGCGCGTGAACCTTCTGGTCATTGTCGAAGTAGCAATACACATCCCGTGCCGCACACCGAGGCGGCGGCCCCGGCACGATCAGGCGGGCATCGTCCGCCTGGTTACCTTCGCTCCATAGCTGGATACGCTGCTTCCAGCGCCGCAGCGCGCGTGCGGTATATCCGCTGCTGTACAACTCCACATCCCCGTGCAGGCGCATGTAGACGAAGTCGGCGGTTACATCTTCGGCACAGGGCCATTTGCCGGCGCTGTCGGCAACCACCAGCGCCACGCGATGTTTGCGTAACAGCTTGACGAAGGCTTCACAGAGGAAGCTCTCGTGGCGGATTTCCACGGCGTGGCGCAAGCGCGCATTGCCCTTGATGGCAAGGCTGCCATTACTCTTAAGGCGCTCGGCGCAGCCTTGGGCGCGTTCACGGGCCGCTTCGCGTGTGTGTGGCAGCAGCTCCAGGAACCGGGCAAAACGGTCTTCATCGAACTTCATGCTAGGGGGGAACTGCCACAGAAACGGCCCGAGCTTTTCGCCCAACAGCAGCGGGCCGGAAGCGAAAAAATTGGCCAAGGGCTCTTCGATTTCCTTCAGCCGCCGGACATGGGTGATATAGCGCGGCCCCTTGACCGCGAACACGAAGCCTTCCGGCGTTGCTTCACGCCAGCCCAGATAGCGTTCGGGCGTCTGCAGGCTGTAGAACGAGCCATTGATCTCGATGCTGTTCACCGCCCGTGAAGCGAATGCCAGTTCATCGTCCTGTTTCAGGCCTTTGGGGTAGAAATCCTTGCGCCAGGGGCCATAGCGCCACCCGGAGATACCGATGCGAATATCGCTCACGCTGCCGTCCTCACTGCCGGTTCCTAGTTCGGTCGCTCTGAAGGTGCGACCGGCAAAGACCGCCGAGGGTTCACAACGCTTGACCAACGGAAATGCTGACGCCGAGTTGAACTTTGCGGCAGTTGGCGTCTCCACCGCATACCCGTTTCATGGAAGGGTGCCAGGATGACATTCGAGCGTTTCGCCCACCGCCAGAGGGCCGGGCTGGGCGACGATGGGCAAAAGATCAAGCAATGACCTGCCACCCGTGGAGGCAAGCATGGCCAGACATATCATCCACTTCACCGGACCGATCAATTCGTCTACCTGCGGCAACCTGATCACGACCTGCTCGCGGGCATTGCAACAGGGTGCCGAGCTTCTGCAACTGAACATCGCCACCATGGGCGGTGAATGCAGCTATGGGTTTACCCTGTACAACTTTCTGCGGGCGTTACCCGTGGAGGTGCACACCCACAATCTGGGTACGGTGGAATCCATGGGCAATATCCTCTTCCTTGCCGGGGAGCGACGCACGGCTTGCAGTTTCAGCAAGTTTCTTTTCCACCCGTTTCATTGGACCTTGCATGGGTCGGTGGACCATTCGCGGATGTCCGAGTATGCGATGAGCCTGGATTACGACCTGCGCCTGTATGCGCAGATCGTGGCGGAGCGCACGAAAGGCGCGGCCGAGGTTTTGGATGTACCGCGTTATCTAATGGCCTATCCAAGGATACTGGCGCCGCGGGAGGCGCTGGAAAACGGAATGATCCATGCAATCGACGAGATGCCGATCGCGTCAGACACCGTTCAGTGGAGTGTGCACGCCTAGCTTACCGAACGGACGCCGCCGTGCCCGCGTCACAAGCCAGCAAGGAGCGGATCAGGGCCTTGATCTCGCCCTTCACGAGAGCCACCTGATCCAGGTGGGCAAAGCGGCAGTCGGAAATTTCGTGCCGGGCCTTGGGCTGCGGTGCTTCGGCAAACTCCGCTGCGAACACGTAATGCACACGCTCTGGCGTTTCATGGCGCATCAACAAAACCAGCGATTCAGCCTGTAGCCCAGTCTCTTCCAGCAACTCCCGCTCGGCGGCCTGCATAGGTGTCTCGCCGGGCTCGATCTTGCCGCCTGGAAGGGTCCAGGGCGCGTTGGGCTTTCTTACCCACAACCATTTGTGGCGCTGCTTGCCATGCCGGCAAATGATGGTGGCGCGATGCTTGACTGGCTTCATTCAGGCTCCTGGGCAATTCCTTCATTGCATGAAGTTTCGGCCCTGGCTGGCAATAAACGTTGCGTTAAAGCTGACGAACGGTCATCTCCGTCACGCAAATATATTGTGTGCTGCTTTTTGTACCGACGGTCAGCAGCAAAGCGATCAAGCACAGCGATAAAACAGGCTCTCGAAACCTAGACAGGGGCACACATTCGGCCACCGGTAACAAAGGTCGACAAAAATTTTGAATCTTCTGGCCATGGCCCGATCAATCAAAAGGTCATCCATGGAGAAGAGGAGGCCCCCTGCGATGCCTAGCCCACAGCTGTACATAATCGATTACAAACTGCATGACCAGCCGCGCAGTTTCATCATCCGCCTGGAACGCCTGGACAATGCCGAGGCCTGGCATTGGGCAAGTTGTGATGCGGGCATCGGCATCATTCCCAAGTTCGGTCGCGAGAAGATCAGGAAGGTCAGTCGGCCGATGGCCGAGCGCTACGGGATTACCGCCGTGAGCTGGCGGATTTCGGGGAGCAAGCCCAACCAGTCGGTGGGCGATCCGGCGGCGATGGTTTAATAGCTCGCCTGCAACCGGTTAAAGAAACTGCAGGAACGGACGTGCCCGCTCCTGCAGTGTACGCTGACACTTCTAGTGTCAGGCGCCAGACTCAGGGTCGCTGGCCGGAACGCCGGGCCGGTTTTCCTCATCATCAGTCACATTAGGGTCGGTATCCGGGTCGGTATCCGGGTCGTCTGCCCGATCATTGCGTCGATCCGGCTCCAGCTCCGGCCAGTCATCTTCAACATTGCCGCCACCCATTCGCAGTAGGGAATTCATGGTGCAGTCCTCGTTCATGATCCTTATGAATTAAGAGCGACAGGTGCACGCCAGAGGTCCACTGAGCATTGGCAGTCGCTGACCAACGGTTTCAGGTGCCTGAGTAATTCACGGCAGCCACTTAGGTGCATTGATCCCAAGTGCCTTGAGCAGCTACTGGCCTCTTCGCGGGTGAACCCGCTCCTACGGGGGAGCTGTGCAGTGCCGGTCAGAGGCGGCTTGCCCGAGAAGAGGCCAGTAGCGTCAACACATCATGCTGGTTTTTTCAGCACCAAGGTCAGGATGTCATAGCTGGCCACCAATTCACCCAGCTGATTGGTTACTTCCACATCCCACGCCACCACCCCCTGCGGCTGCCCCAGCGGGCTGGTCTTGCCCTGGTCGATCTTGCGCTTGCAGGTCAGGCGCGCCTGGATGGTATCGCCAATGCCCACCGGGTTGATGAAGCGCAGGGTGTCCAGCCCATAGTTGGCCAATACCGGTCCGGCGCCGGGCGACACGAACAGCCCGGCTGCTGCCGACAGTACGAAGTAACCGTGGGCAATGCGTTTACCGAACTGCGAGGCCTTGGCGGCGATTTCGTCGAAGTGCATGTAGAAATGGTCGCCTGACAGGCAGCCGAAATTAACCAGGTCAGCTTCTGTCACGGTGCGGCGATGGGTGAGCAGCGACTCGCCGACACGCAGCTGCTCGAAGTAGCGACGGAACGGGTGTACTTCGGTTTCGATCACTTCGCCGCCGCGCACGTACTCGCCGGTGACCGCCGTAAGCATGCTCGGCGAGCCTTGTACTGCGGCGCGCTGCAGGTAGTGCTTGACAGCACGCAGGCCTCCCAGCTCTTCTCCACCGCCGGCGCGGCCCGGGCCACCGTGCTTGAGCTGCGGCAGCGGCGAGCCGTGACCGGTGGACTCCTTGGCGGCCTGGCTATCGAGCACCAGCAGACGGCCATGCCAGGCAGCAGCCACCGGGATAGCCTTGGCGGCCACGCTGCGGTCGGCGGTGACCAGGGTCGCCACCAGGCTGCCTTTGCCACGGGCAGCCAGTGCCAAGGCTTCGTCGAGGTCGTCATAGGCCATCAGCGTACTGACCGGGCCGAACGCTTCGATATCGTGGGCGCCGCCCTCGGCATGCGGGTCGCGGGCCTGCAACAAGGTTGGCGCAAAGAACGCGCCTTCAGCCACGCCTTCGCCACGCGGGGCAAAGCCATCGCTGGCGCCGAACAGCTGGTCACAACTCTGCAGCAGGCTGCGCACACGCTCGCCGACGTCGCGCTGCTGGTCATGGGAGGCCAGGGCCCCCATGCGCACACCTTCAAGCGACGGGTCGCCTACCACGACCTTGCTCAGGCGCTCGCGCAGGCGCGTGGCAACGGCATCCAGGTGCCTGGCCGGGACGATCGCGCGGCGGATGGCGGTGCACTTCTGCCCGGCTTTAGTGGTCATTTCACGTACCACTTCCTTGATGTACAGGTCGAATTCTTCGCTGTCCGGACTCACGTCCGGGCCGAGGATGGCGCAGTTGAGCGAGTCGGCCTCGGCGGTGAACGGCACCGAGTTACGAATCAGGTTGGGCGTCACGCGCAGTTTCGCGGCAGTGTCGGCGGAGCCGGTGAAGGTCACCACGTCCTGCCCCTGCAGGCGGTCGAGCAGGTCGCCGGTGCTGCCGATAACCAGCTGCAGGCTGCCTTCGGGCAGCAGGCCGGAAGCACTCATCAGGCGTACCACGGCCTCGGTCAAATAGCTGGTCGAGGTCGCCGGCTTGACGATGCAGGGCATACCGGCGAGGAACGTCGGGGCAAACTTTTCCAGCATGCCCCAGATGGGGAAGTTGAACGCGTTGATGTGCACCGCAACGCCTGCCCGTGGCACCAGGATATGACTACCGGCGAAATGGCCTTGCTTGCCCAACGGTATGGCTGGGCCCTCGTGCACCAGGTTACCCGACGGCAGCTCGCGGCTGCCGATACCGGCATAGGAGAACAGCGTGGCGTTGCCGCCTTCGATATCGATCCAGCTGTCAGCCCGGGTGGCGCCGCTGTGGTGTGACAGGGCGTAGAGCTGCTCCTTGCGTTCGGCCAGGTACAGGGCCAGGGCTTTGAGGCGTTGGGCACGCTGTTGGAAATCCATGCCCATCAGCGAAGCAAGGCCGCGTGCACGCGCGTAGTCCACAGCTTCGGCGAAGTCCGGGCGCTCTTCATGGCTGTAGGCCAGTACGTGGCCGTCGAGGGCGCTGCGCAGGGCCTGGGCGCCGTGCTGGCCGAGCCAACGGCCGGCGATGAAACTTTGCAGAGTAGGGGCGGCAGACATGCTGTTCTCCATGCTGTTCAAAAAGTGGGGGGCGCTGTTACCACAGCGCCAGGGTGTAGCCGATGATCAGGCGGTTTTCGTCCACGGCGTTGGTCAGGCCGTTGCCGGAGCGGAAGGTGACATTGCGCCAGCGCAGGCTGACGTCCTTGAGCGGGCCACTCTGGATGACATACGTAATGTCGGTGTCGCGCTCGCGCTCGCGGCCATTGGTCACGGTGGCAGTTTCCGCGTGGCGACCGTCGGTGTAGCGGGTCATGAAACTCAGGCCGGGGATGCCCATGGCAACGAAGTCGTAGTCGTAGCGCACTTGCCAAGAGTCCAGCCCGGCGCGGGTGAAGGTGTTGTAGGTGACCAGGTTGACGGTGAACGGGTCGCCGCCGTTGACGAACGGGAAGGCGCTGTCACCGGACATCTGCTGCCAGGTGGCGGTGAACTTGTGCGCCCGCACGCCCAGGGTGAACATGGCGTTGAAGTTACGGTTGTCGATGTTGCCGGCACGCTCGGCACCGTCGTTGCGGCTGTCGAAGTAGCGCAGGTCACTGCGCAGGCTCACACCTTCTGCCAGTGGGCGGGTGTCGATCAGCCCGACGAACTGCTGACGGTAGATGTCCTGGAGCTTGGCGTAGTAATAGCTGACCGTGGTTTGCGGGGTGATGGCGTAGCTGCCACCACCAAAGTCCAGGTGGTCACTGCTGGCAGCGCCATAGCCGATGTCGTCGCGGCCAGAGGAGTCACGCAGGTTGGCCTTGGTCAGGCGTCCGGCATTGAAGGTGAGGCCATCGAGGTCCTGACTGGTGAGCAGGCCACCCTGGAAGGTGGACGCCAGCAGGCGGGTGTCGTTGTACACCACCACCGGCAGGATCGGCTGCAAGGTGCCCAGCCGCAAGGTGCTCTTGGACACACGTACCTTGCCGGTCAGGCCCAGCTCGCTGTAGTCGTCGACCGGTTCGTGACTGTTCGGGCCAAAAGGCAGCAGGCCGGTGTTGCGACGGTCGCGGCTGGAGTCGAGCTTGATGCCCAACTGCCCCAGGGCGTCCACGCCAAAGCCGACCGGGCCTTCGGTGAAGCCCGATTCCAGCTTGGCGGTAAAGCCCTGGCCCCATTCCTCAGCCTTGGCCTGCGGGGCGTTGCTCTGGCGAAAATCACGGTTGATGTAGTGGTTGCGCAGCTCCAGGCGTGCATGGCTGTCGCCGATGAAGTCAGCCAGCGCGGGCATCGGCAGGGCGAAGGTGGCCAGCCAGGCGGCTGACAGGAAGTGTGTGCGGTTCATTGTTGTTGTTTTACCCGACATGTCTGTTCGTCCTTGAAGTCAGTGTTTGCTGGCGCCAGCCGCGCCGATACCGGTCATGGAGCGGATGAATTGGCCCAGGTAGCGACCCCGTTCTTCAACGGCACGTTCGGAGCTGTCGGTAACCGAGAACACCCAGGCACTGAGGAAGGCCAGGCTCATGGAGAACAGCGCAGGGTTGCTGTAGGGGAACAGCGCCGTTTCGTTGTGCAGCACGTTGACCCACACCGCCGGGCCCAGCACAACCAACAGCACCGCCGAGACCAGCCCGGCCATGCTGCCGCACACCGCGCCGCGGGTGGTCAGGCCTTTCCAGAACATGGAAAGGAGCAGCACCGGGAAGTTGACCGAAGCGGCCACCGCCAGCACCAGGCCGGAGAGGAAGGCAATGTTCTGCGACTCGAACATCAGGCCCAGGATCACCGCCAGCAGGCCGATGACCAGCGTTGCAATGCGCGACACGCGCATTTCCTCTTGCTCGGTAGCCTTGCCTTTGCGCATCACGCAGGCATACAGGTCGTGGGACACGGCCGATGCGCCGGACAGCGCCAGGCCAGCGACCACCGCCAGAATGGTGGCGAAGGCGACGGCTGAGATGAAGCCGAGGAACAGGTTGCCACCCACGGCCTGGGCCAGGTGCACGGCGACCATGTTGCCGCCACCGATGATGGCGCCAGTGGCGTCGCGGTAGGACGGCTCGGTGCCGACCATGACGATGGCGCCAAAGCCGACAACGATCAGCAGCAGGTAGAAGTAACCAATGAAACCGGTGGCGTAGAACACGCTCTTGCGTGCTTCCTTGGCATCACTGACTGTGAAGAAGCGCATCAGGATATGCGGCAGGCCAGCGGTGCCGAACATCATGCCCAAACCGAGGGAAATGGCGTCCACCGGGTTGGACAACAAGCCGCCTGGGGCCATGATCGCCTGGCCCTTGGCATGCACGGCCACGGCGCTGGCAAACATGGCCTCGGTGCTGAAGCCGAAGTGCTTGAGCACCATGAAGGCCATGAAACTGGTGCCCGACAGCAGCATTACCGCCTTGATGATCTGCACCCAGGTGGTGGCGAGCATGCCACCGAAGGTGACATAGGCAACCATCAACACACCGACCAGCATCACGGCGTACAGGTAGCTGATGCCGAACAGCAGCTCGATCAGCTTGCCGGCGCCGACCATTTGCGCCACCAGGTACATCAGCGCCACCACCAGGGTGCCGAAAGCCGAGGTCAAGCGCACCGGGGTTTGCGCCAGCCGGTAGCTGACCACGTCGGCGAAAGTGTACTTGCCCAGGTTGCGCAGGCGCTCGGCAATCAGGAACAGGATTATCGGCCAGCCCGCCAGGACACCGAGGGCATACAACAGGCCGTCGTAGCCGTTCATGAACATCATCGCGGAAATGCCCAGGAACGAAGCGGCACTGATCATGTCGCCCGCGATCGCCAGGCCGTTCTGCATGCCGCTCAAGCCGCCGCCGGCGGTGTAGAAGTCGCTGGCCGAGCGGGTGCGCAGGGCAGCCCAGCGGGTGACCAGCAGGGTGAAGCAGACAAACACCATGAACATCGAAATGGCTGTCCAGTTCATTGTGCGCACTCCTGCTTGACCTTGTCGTTGAGCGGGTCGAGCACGTTGTTGGCGCGGTGTACGTAGATGCCGGTCAGGGCAAAGGACAGCAGCACCATCAGCACGCCCACCAGCATGCCGACCGTGGTCACGCCGCCGCTGAGGGACTGGCCGAGGGTGCTGGGCGAAAACGCAACCAGCAGGACGAAGCCGTAGTACACCACCAGCATGGCCAGGGTCAGGCTGCCGTTGAGGCGGCGTTTGCGCCGTACCAGGTGCTGGAAGTCGGGGTGGTTGGCGATGCTTTCTATGCGTTCGGGTGTCATGGGTTGCGATCTCTGGGTGTTGTAATTGTTTTGTTGAGGTCACGCGGGGTATTGCGTTGCTGCTTAGCCCCTCTTCGCAGGCAAGGATGCCGCCCTAAGGCCTTGCGCAGCCCCTGTAGGAGCGGGTTTACCCGCGAAGCAGCCGACTCGGTCTACAGCTGGTCGAAGTCCAGCACCACCTTGTCACTCACCGGGTAGGTCTGGCACGACAGCACATACCCGGCCGCCACTTCGTAGTCTTCGAGGGCATGGTTGCTGTCCATCTCCACTTCGCCCTCGATCACCCGGCACTTGCAGGTGGAGCACACGCCGGCCTTGCACGAGTAGGGCAGCTCGGCGCCAATGGCGTTGCCGGCGTCCAGCACGTTCTGGGTGTTGCGCGGCAGGTCGAAGCTCAGTGCCCGGCCGTCGCTGATCACGGTGATGTGGCTAAGCGCCGAATCCACCTGGCGTGCCGCCTCACGGGCTTCGCGCCGGGCCTCGCTGCCGGCGGCGGCGAACAGCTCGAAGTGAATGCGTTCCTTGGCCATGCCGTTGGCCTGCAGGCTGTCACGCACGGTCTCGGTCATCGCCTGCGGGCCGCAGATGAATGCCGCGTCCAGTCCGGCAACGTCCAGCCAGCGCGAAAACAGCTGGCCGCATTTGTCGGCGTCGATGCGGCCGTTGTACAGGTCGACATCCTGCTGTTCGCGGCTGAACACGAAAATCAGGTTCAAGCGGTCGAGGTAACGGTTTTTCAGGTCTTCGAGCTTGTCGCGGAACAGCGCCCCCGAACTGGAACGGTTGCCGTACAGCAAGGTGAAACGGCTGTGCGGCTCGCTGGCCAGCGTAGTGGCGATGATCGACAGTATCGGGGTGATGCCGCTGCCGGCAGCTAACCCCAGATAGTTGCCTTGGCGAGCCGGGTCCAGTGGCACGAAGAAGCTCCCCGATGGCGGCATCACTTCCAGCTGCTGGCCGGCCTTGAGCACTTCATTGGCAAACGCCGAGAAGCGCCCGCCCGGCACGCGCTTGACGGCCACGCGCAGCTCGCCGTCCTGCACGGCGCTGCAGATGGAGTAGGAGCGGCGGACTTCTTCGTTGTCCAGCTGGGTACGCATGACCAGGTACTGGCCCTGAGTGAAGCGGAACTGGTCCTGCAGGTGCTCGGGCACATCGAAGGCAATCGATACCGCATCACGGGTCTCATTGCGCACTTGCTTGATGGTCAGGCTGTGAAACTGGCTCATGGTGGTCTCCACGGCTCAAATGCATTTGAAATAGTCGAATGGCTCCAGGCACTCGCGGCAGCGGTACAGCGCCTTGCAGGCCGTGGAGCCGAACTGGCTGAGCAATTCGGTATGGGCGCTGCCGCATTGCGGGCAGCACACCTGGGGCGCTTCGCCGATCAGGCTGCGCTTGCTGGCACTGCCTTGCGGCGGCGCAATGCCATAAGCGCGCAGGCGCTCGCGGCCCAGCTCGGTGATCCAGTCGGTGCTCCAGGCCGGGGTCAGCCGGCGCTCCAGGTCTGGCGCGGTGAAACCGGCCTGTTCCAGCGCCTGGCGGATATCCCCTTCGATGACTTCGGTGGCCGGGCAGCCAGAGTAGGTCGGGGTAACCACCAGGTGCAGGTGGCCGGCACGCCAATCGACATCGCGCACGATCCCCAGGTCGACCACGCTGACCACCGGCACTTCAGGGTCCATGACCTGGCCCAATACCGCCCAGGCGCGGGCCAGGTCGTCGCCTTGCTGTGCCCGTGCGCCGCGGTCGCCGGCAATCAGTTCACCAGGTTGCATCGGGGTAGGCCCTTGGCAGGAACTGCATTTCGGCCAGCAGCAGGCCCAGATGCTCGGTGTGCAGGCCTTTGCGGCCATCCAGATAGAAGTGGCTGGCGGCCTTGGGCAGCGGCAGTTCGACCGAAGCAAACGTCGCGGCGACCTGCTTCAGCCAGCTGGCGCCGACGGTAGCGGGATCGGCGCCGATACCGCATTCGGCCAGACGGACTTCGTTGTCGCTGCCAGCGGTGAGTTCAACGGTGAAGCGCCACAGTGCCGGGATAGCGGCGAGCATGCGCTGGCGGCTGGCATCGGTACCACCGCCCAGACGTTGTACCCATTCGCTGGACCGGCGCAGGTGGTAGGTGACTTCCTTCAGGGCCTTGGCGGCAATACCGGCGATTCGCGCGTCGCTGGACTCGACCAGCCCCTGGAGCACGGCGAAGTGCCACGCGTCGTAAAGGAACTGCTTGGTCATGGTCACGGCAAAGTCACCGTTGGGTTGCTCGACCAGCAGCAGGTTGCGGTAGGCGCGCTCGTCACGGCGGAACGCCAGGGCATCGGCATCCCGGCCATCGTCGAGCAGCTCGGCGGCATACTCCAGCCAGTTGCGGGCCTGGCCGACCAGATCGAGGCCGACGTTCATCAGGGCCAGCTCTTCCTCGATGGCCGGGGCACGGCCACACCATTCGCAGAGGCGCTGGCCCTGGACCAGGGCGCTGTCGCCGAGCAACAGCAGGTAGGGGATAAGGGCTTCTTTATGCATGGCCCACCTCACATGTGTCCGACTTCGTCGGGCAGCTCGTAGAAGCTGGCATGGCGATAGACCTTGTCGTCCGCGGGGGCGAACAGCGGGTCTTTCTCGTCGGGGGAGGAGGCGGTGATCAGCGCCGACGGCACCACCCACAGGCTCACACCTTCGCTACGGCGGGTGTAGAGCTCGCGGGCATTCTCGATGGCCATGGCGGCATCGGCGGCGTGCACGCTGCCGACATGCTTGTGGTTAAGGCCGTGCTTGCTGCGCACGAACACTTCGTAAAGGGTCCAGACAGACATTTTCGATCTCCGCATCTATCGCCGCTCAGGCGGCGTTCTTGTTCTGTTGCTTGCGCGCATAGGCCACTGCGGCCTCGCGTACCCAGGCGCCGTCCTCGATGGCCTTGCGCCGGGTGGCGACACGCTCCAGGTTGCATGGGCCATTGCCCTTGATCACTTCGTAGAACTCGTCCCACTGGATTTCGCCGAAGTCGTAGTGGCCGCGCTCGGCGTTCCACTTCAGCTCAGGGTCAGGCGCAGTGCAGCCCAGCAGTTCCAGCTGCGGCACGGTCTGGTCGATGAAGCGCTGGCGCAGTTCGTCGTTGGTCTGGCGCTTGATCTTCCAGGCCATCGACTGGGCGCTGTTGGGCGAGTGTTCATCGCTCGGGCCGAACATCATCAGCGCCGGCCACCACAGGCGGTTGATGGCGTCCTGAACCATGTCGCGCTGGGCTTGGGTGCCCTGGCGCATCATGGTCAGGAGCATTTCGTAGCCCTGGCGCTGGTGGAAGCTCTCTTCCTTGCAGATACGGATCATCGCGCGGGAGTAGGGGCCGTAAGAGGTGCGCTGCAGTACCACCTGGTTGACGATGGCGGCGCCGTCCACCAGCCAGCCCACAGCGCCCATGTCGGCCCAGCTGAGGGTGGGGTAGTTGAAGATGCTCGAGTACTTGGCCTTGCCGCTGTGCAGTTTGGCGATTTCTTCGTCGCGGTCAGCCCCCAGGGTTTCCATGGCGCTGTACAGGTACAGGCCGTGGCCGGCTTCGTCCTGAATCTTGGCCATCAGCTGCAGTTTGCGCTTGAGGCTGGGGGCACGGGTGACCCAGTTGCCTTCGGGCAGCATGCCGACGATTTCAGAGTGGGCGTGCTGGGAGATCTGCCGGATGAGGGTCTGGCGGTAGGCCTCGGGCATCCAGTTCTTGGCTTCGATCTTGATTTCGGCGTCGATCTTTTCCTGGAAGTTGCGTTCCTCGGGGGACATCTCTTCCAGCGACTTGATGCGCTTGACTCCGGTTTCCACTAGCTGTGCGTACATGTGCTGCGACTCCTGCTAAGGCATGAGTCATTTGTAAGCGATACAAAACATAACGTCAAACACATTTATGTGTATCAAGTAAGATTTGTTTATCACATTGACAGCCAAGAGGGCTGTCGGGCAGCAGCGCGTGCCCGGCAGAACGCAGGCAAAAAAAAGGCCCCGGACAATGCCGGGGCCGAAATGGCAGCCGAATGGGTCAGCTGGCCAACCGTCTGTCGAACACGTGGCACGCCTTGCCCTCGGAGCGCTTGAGCGTGCCGCAGGGCTGCAGGTGCACCTGGGTGCTGATACCGATGTAAGTCTTGATCTGTTTGCTCAACTCCCCGACAACCAGCTTGCGCTGGCCTTCGTCAAGGTACTGGCACTCTGCGCGCAGCTCCACGTGCACCTGGACACTGTCCAGATTTCCATTGCGATACAGATGAATCTCATAAAGCTCAGAAAGCTGTTTTATTTTTAGCACCTGTTCCTCGATCTGAGTCGGGAACACATTGACCCCGCGAATGATCAGCATGTCGTCACTGCGGCCGGTGATCTTGCCGATCCGCCGCATCGGCCGAGCGGTGCCTGGCAGCAGCCGGGTGAGGTCGCGGGTGCGGTAGCGCACCATCGGCAATGCCTCCTTGCTTAGCGAGGTGAACACCAGCTCGCCCAGTTGGCCATCCGGCAGCACTTCGCCGGTGGCAGGGTCGATGATTTCGGGATAGAAGTGGTCTTCCCAGATGGTCGGGCCGTCCTTGGTCTCTATGCACTCCATTGCCACCCCGGGCCCCATGATTTCCGAAAGGCCGTAGATATCGAGGGCATTGATGCCCAGACGCTGCTCGATCGAGCGGCGCAGCTCGTCGGTCCACGGCTCGGCACCAAAAATGCCCAGGCGCAGCTTGAGGTCGTGCGGGTCGATGCCCTGGCGCTCGATTTCATCAGCCAGGTTGAGCATGTAGGACGGCGTGACCATGATGATGTCGGGCTGGAAGTCGCGAATCAGCTGCACCTGCTTTTCGGTCTGGCCACCGGACATGGGGATCACGGTGCAGCCCAGGCGTTCGGCACCGTAGTGCGCGCCGAGCCCGCCGGTGAACAGCCCGTAGCCGTAGGACACATGCACCTTGTCACCTTTGCGCCCGCCGGCCGCACGAATCGAACGGGCAACCACATTGGCCCAGGTGTCGATATCGTTCTGGGTGTAGCCGACCACCGTCGGCTTGCCGGTGGTGCCACTGGAGGCATGCAGGCGCACCACTTCTTCCTGGGGCACGGCAAACATGCCGTAGGGGTAGTTGTCGCGCAGGTCGTTCTTGCCGGTGAAGGGGAACTTCGCCAGGTCTTCCAGGCACTTGAGGTCATCAGGGTGGATGCCGTACTCGGCAAAGCGCTGGCGGTACAACGGCACATTGTCGTAGGCGTGCTTCAGGCTCCAGCGCAGACGTTCCAGCTGGTGCTGGCGCAGGGCATCGACGCTGGCGGTTTCCATCGGGTCCAGCAGGGCACGATCGGCATCATGGTACATGTTCATGGCTTCACTCGAATTGTTCTTGTACGCCGCGCGCCAGCGGTTGCAGGCCGCGCGGTGAGTGTCATGGAGGCAGCATATACGGCTGCGTTCAGTTCGGTAACAAGCGCAGGGTCTGAACCGCTCAGAGGCGCTCGATGATCATGGCAATGCCTTGGCCTACGCCGATGCACATGGTGCACAGGGCGTAGCGGCCGGCCGTTTCTTCAAGCTCGTGCAAGGCAGTGGTCACCAACCGGGCACCGCTCATGCCCAGGGGATGGCCCAGGGCGATGGCGCCGCCGTTGCGGTTGACTCGCGGGTCGTCGTCGGCAAGGCCCAGCTCGCGCAACACGGCCAGCCCCTGGGCGGCAAAGGCCTCGTTGAGTTCGATGACATCCATGTCAGCCAGTGCCAGGCCGGTGAGCGCCAGCACCTTGCGGGTCGCAGGCACCGGCCCGATGCCCATCAGCCTGGGCTCAACCCCGGCCACAGCCATGCCGACGATGCGCCCGCGCGCCTTCAGGCCATGGCGGCGGGCCGCGGCACTGCTGGCCAGCAGCAGGGCGCAAGCGCCGTCATTCACGCCGGAGGCATTACCGGCCGTTACGCTGCCGCCTTCACGAAAAGGCGTGCCGAGCCGAGCCAGCTGCTCCAGCGTGGTGTCGCCGCGCGGGTGCTCGTCATGCTCGACCACTTTGGACGGGCCTTTACGCTGCGGGATTTCGACCGGCACGATTTCCCGCGCCAGGCGGCCGCGGGCCTGAGCTGCTGCAGCCTTGTGCTGGCTGCGCAGGGCAAAGGCATCCTGATCGGCGCGCGAGATGCCGAACTGTTCAGCCACGTTTTCGGCCGTTTCCGGCATCGAATCGATGCCGTAGGCGGCCTTCATCAGCGGGTTGACGAAACGCCAGCCGATCGTGGTGTCGAACAGCTCGGCCGCACGCCCGAATGCCTGCTCCGACTTACCCATCACAAACGGCGCACGCGACATGGATTCCACACCACCGGCCAGCATGAGCCCTGCTTCACCACAGCGCAGGGCACGTGCCGCATTGCCGATGGCATCCAGGCCGGAACCGCACAGGCGGTTGATCGTGGTCCCTGGTACTTCGACTGGCAGCCCGGCCAGCAGGCTCGCCATATGAGCCACGTTGCGGTTGTCTTCGCCGGCCTGGTTGGCGCAACCGAAGATGACGTCATCAATGGCCTTCCAGTCCAGTTCGGGGTGGCGCTGGATCAAGGCTTTGAGCGGGATGGCCGCCAGGTCGTCGGCGCGCACGCTGCTCAGGGCCCCGGCATAGCGGCCAATGGGGGTGCGCACGGCGTCGATGATCAAGGCATCGGCGTGGGTCGGTTCATTCATCTTGCGTCTCCTGCGCCAGCACGGTGCCGCGCACTTTGTAGGATTTGCCATGGAACATCGCAACCAATTCGCCGCGCTGGTTGTCGATGCGCACGTCATACAGGCCGGTGCGGCCTTTGCGGCTGACTTCGCTGGCGTGGGCGGTGAGCACGTCATCGCGCAGCGCCGGGGCCAGGTAGTCGATGCTGCAGCCCAGCGCCACCGTGGCCTGGTCGTAGCTGTTGCAGGCGAAGGCGAACGCCGAATCGGCCAACGCGAACAGGAAACCGCCATGGCAGGTGCCATGCCCCTGGATCATGTCGGCACGTACCGCCATGCGCAGGCTGGCCCGGCCCGGGCCGGCATCCAGCAGGCTGATACCCAGGCCCTGGGTGGCCGGGTCGCGGGCGTACATGGCGTCGGCACAGGCTTGTGCCAGTTGCTCTTCAGTCATGCAGGGTGCCTCCTTTGGCTTCACAGCGGCGTAACAACAGGGAAGGGCGGTAGCGGCTCTCGCCATAGCTGCGCTGCAGGTTGTCGAGCACGCGCAGGGTATGGGCAATACCGACGTTCGCCGCCCAGGCCAGCGGGCCGCAGGGGTAATTGACGCCGGCGCGCATGGCCAGGTCGATGTCGGCGGCGCTGCCGACGCCCTGAAGCACCGCATCGGCGGCCTCGTTGGCAAGCATTGCCACGGTGCGCAGTACCACCAGGCCGGGCAGGTCGGCGATGCCGGTCACTTTCAAGCCTGCGCGCTGCAGCAGGGCTACGGCCTGGTCACGGGCGCTGTCGCTGGTATCCGCTGACCAGCTGATGGCAATGCGCGTGGCGCTGCTGTAGTCCAGCGCCAGGTCGAGCAGCACAAGGTTGCGCAGCCCGTCCTCTCGGGCACGTTGGCTGGCCAGGCGGCCGTCGGACAGGGCCAGGGTGGCGTCGCCCACCTGGATCAGGCCACTACCGGCGCGCTGGGTCACGGCAATGCCGCTTTGGCGAAGGCGCTCGACCAGCGGCTGCATCACCCCCAGGTTGCCCTCGACTACGCAGGCCTCTGCACGGGAGGAGCTGTGCAGTTCGGCCGGCTGCGGGCGCTCGACGCCTTCGGCATAGCGATAGAAGCCTTGGCCGGTCTTGCGACCCAGGCGACCGGCGTCCACCAGTTCCTTCTGCACCAGCGAAGGCTGGAAGCGGAAATCGCCATAGAAAGCATCGAATACGGAACAGGTGACAGCGTAATTGACGTCATGGCCAATCAGGTCGGTCAGCTCGAACGCCCCCATGCGGAAGCCGCCAGCGTCACGCATCAGCGCATCCAGGCTGGCGCAATCAGCGGCACCTTCCTGCAGCAGGCGCAGGCTTTCGGCATAGAACGGCCGCGCTACCCGGTTGACGATGAAACCGGGTGTAGAGCGCGCATGGACCGGCTGCTTGCCCCAGGCCTGGGCCGTGGCGTAGATGCGTGCGGCCACTGCCGGGTCGGTTGCCAGGCCCGACACCACCTCGACAAGCGCCATCAGCGGTGCCGGGTTGAAAAAGTGCATACCGACCACGTGCTGCGGGCGTTCAAGGCCAGCGGCGAGGCTGGTGATGGACAGTGACGAAGTATTGCTGGCAAGGATACAGTCGGCCGCGCACAGGGTTTCGAGCTGGCTGAACAACGCCTGCTTCACCTGCAGGTTTTCGACGATGGCTTCAATGACCAGGCCGGCATCTGCCAAGGCTTCGAGTGTATCGACCGGGCACAGGCGGGCATTGATCGCTTCGCGTTCAGCGGCCAGCAACTTTCCTTTGTCCACCAGCCGGGCCAGTTGGCGATCGATACCCGTCACCGTCTGGGCGGCAGCACCCGGGCGGTTATCGTAGAGCTTGACGGGGTGACCGGCCTGGGCCGCGACCTGGGCGATACCGGCGCCCATGGCGCCGGCACCGATCACCCCCACCTGGACATTGCTTGCGAGTGCGCCCATGTTCAGCGCCCCTTGAAGGCTGGCGTGCGTTTGTTCATGAAGGCGTTCACGCCTTCGCGGTAGTCCTCGCTGCGCCCGGCCAGGCGCTGCAGGTCGCGCTCCAGCTCCAGCTGCGCCTCAAAACCGTTGTCGAAACTGGCATTGAGGCTGCGCTTGATCAGTGCCAGGCCGTAGGTGGGCTGGGCGGCGAGGTGGCGGGCGAGGGTGAGGGCTTCATCACGCAGCGCGGCATCATCCACCACGCGGTGGATCAACCCCCATTGCTCGGCCTGTTCGGCGCCAAGGCGCTCGCCCAGCATGGCCAGCGCCTTGGCCCGGGCCATGCCGACCAAGCGCGGCAGCAGCCAGGTACCGCCGGAGTCCGGCACCAGGCCGATCTTGCAGAAGGCCTGGATGAAACTGGCCGAGCGGGCGGCCAGCACCAGGTCGCAGGCCAAGGGAATGTTGGCACCGGCACCGGCCGCCACGCCGTTGACCGCACAGATCACCGGCAAAGGCAGGTCGCGCAGGGTACGTACCAGCGGGTTGTAGAACTTGTCGATCGATTGGCCGAGGTCCGGCATTTCGGCGCCTGGGGCAACGTTGCGGTCGGACAGGTCCTGCCCGGCGCAAAAGCCGCGGCCTTCAGCCGTCAGCAGCAGCACCCGCGCGTCACTGCTTTGGCGCACTTGCTTGAGCGCTTCGCGCACCTCCAGATGCATGGCCGTATTGAAGCTGTTCAGCTGCTCGGGGCGGTTCAATGAAAGGAAGGCAACGCCGTCCTCGATGGAAAACAGGATGTGCTGGAAAGTCATGACAGACTCGCTCCGTCAGTCGAGAGAATGATGATCAGCGCCCCTGGAAACGGGCTTGGCGCTTTTCCTGGAAGGCGCGGATGCCTTCATCGCGGTCGGCGGTGCCAGCCAGCAGGGTGAAGGCATGGCGCTCGAAGCGTAGGCCGCTGGCCAGGTCGGTATCACCGGCCTTCAGTAACGCCTCCTTGGCCAGGCGCACGGCCAGCGGCGCTTTGGCGGCGATGCTGCGGGCAACCTGCATGGCGCGTTCTACGGTGAGTTCGGGCTGGGTGATTTCGCTGACCAGGCCGGCCTGCTGGGCGCGGTGGGCAGTGATGGCTTCCCCCGTCAGTACCATCTGCATGGCCAACGGCTTACCGACGGCACGCAACAGGCGCTGGGTGCCGCCAGCACCGGGGATGATGCCAAGGTTGATTTCCGGCTGGCCGAAACGGGCGTCGGTCCCGGCGATGACGATGTCGGCGCACATTGCCAGTTCACAGCCGCCACCCAGGGCATAGCCGTTGACTGCGGCAATCAGCGGTTTGGCGAATGCGGCGATGCTTTGCCAATGCGCTACGCGCGGGTCATTGAGGATGCCGACCAGGTCGCGATCAGCCATCTCGCGGATGTCGGCGCCTGCGGCGAAAGCTTTGCCACTGCCGGTAATCACTGTGGCCCGGACATGCTCGTCGTTCCCGGCAGCCTGCAGCGCAGCGGCCAGTTCTGCCAGTAGCTCGGTGCACAGGGCATTCAAGGCCTCGGGCCGTTGCAGGGTAATGAGCTGAACGCCATGTTCGGGCGCCTGCACATCGATATATCGCGGCATCTCGGGTTCCTCTGGCTGCACGCACGGCACATCGCGTGGCCGGCATTTTTTGGAATTGTTTGCAGGGACGTAATGCGGGATCACGACCAGGTGAGGTTAGTATATGCTCTATGCGATACAGTAATGCAAGGTACAAAATGATTTCGCGTATCTCTTTTTTGTTTTTCTATGATCACAGCTCCAGTGCAATGCTTGCTGAAGAATCGTTTAACCTTGGCATTTCCTAGTATTTATAGCGGGTTTTTTCCTTGCAGCATTAACTCAACACAAGTGATACACGATTGACGACCAGACAGAATCTGATACAAGATC
The DNA here is from genome assembly GCF_036961695.1 of Pseudomonas sp. CGJS7. Taxonomy (NCBI): domain Bacteria; kingdom Pseudomonadati; phylum Pseudomonadota; class Gammaproteobacteria; order Pseudomonadales; family Pseudomonadaceae; genus Pseudomonas; species Pseudomonas sp. CGJS7. The sequence continues at coordinate 185,520 of NZ_JBAMDI010000001.1, forward strand.
TACTGACATTTCAAATCATTTCGAGAGTGTTGCCATGCCTTGCTATCGACTGGACGGCCTGACGCCTGTGGTTCACCCGACAGCCTACGTGCACCCCAGCGCAGTCCTGATCGGTGACGTCATCGTCGGCCCCCGCTGCTACATTGGCCCGCTGGCATCGCTCAGGGGCGATTTCGGCCGCATCGTGCTGGAGGAGGGCGCCAACTTGCAGGACACCTGCGTGATGCATGGTTTCCCGGGGGGCGACACCGTAGTGGAACGTAACGGGCATGTCGGCCACGGCGCCGTGCTGCACGGCTGTCGCGTCGGCGAAGATTCATTGATCGGCATGAACGCCGTCGTGATGGATGGCGCCCATGTAGCACCACGCTGCATCGTCGCGGCCACCGCCTTCGTCAAAGCTGGCTTCGAATGCGCGGCGCAGAGCCTGGTGATGGGGTCGCCAGCCCAGGTCAAACGCCCACTGAGCGAGCAGGAGCTGGCCTGGAAACAGCGCGGGACGGCGGAGTACCAGCACCTGGCGCAGCGCTGCATGAACAGCATGGTCGAATGCCCGCCGCTGGCCGAGGCAGAGCCGGGACGCCCGCGCATGGAAGACACCGGGGTCAGGCCCAAGGGCCAGGCGAGCGCATGAGCCTGGCAGTGACACGCAATGGCCAGGCGGCCCGCCGCACAGGTATAGTCGATGCTTTATCCGCGCACAGTTCGCCCATGAGCAATCTCGCCCCACTGAACCACTTGATCACCCGCTTTCAGGAGCAGACGCCAATCCGCGCCAGTTCCCTGATCATCACGTTGTACGGCGATGCCATCGAGCCGCACGGCGGTACAGTCTGGCTCGGTAGCCTGATCAACCTGCTGGAGCCGATCGGCATCAATGAACGGCTGATACGAACGTCGATCTTTCGCCTGACCAAAGAAGGTTGGCTCACTGCAGAAAAGGTGGGCCGACGCAGTTATTACAGCCTGACAGGCACTGGCCGTCGGCGTTTCGAAAAAGCCTTCAAGCGCGTCTATAGCCCGAGCCAGCCAGCCTGGGACGGGGCCTGGACACTGGTGTTGCTGTCGCAACTCGAGGCGGGTAAACGCAAGGCCGTGCGTGAAGAGCTGGAGTGGCAGGGGTTTGGTGTCATGGCGCCGAACCTGCTGGGTTGCCCACGGGCAGACCGTGCCGACCTGGTGGCCACGTTGCGTGATCTTGAGGCGGGCGACGACAGTATCGTCTTCGAAACCCACACCCAAGAGGTACTCGCGTCCAAGGCGATGCGCGCCCAGGTGCGGGAAAGCTGGCGTATCGACGAACTGGGGCAGCAATACAGCGAGTTTATCCAGCTGTTCAGGCCGCTGTGGCAAGGTTTGAAAGAGCAGCCGTTGCTGGATGCTCAAGATTGCTTCCTGGCGCGCACGCTGCTGATTCACGAATACCGCCGCCTGCTGCTGCGCGACCCACAACTGCCCGATGAGCTGCTGCCAGGGGACTGGGAGGGAAGGGCTGCGCGACAGTTGTGCCGTAACCTCTACAGACTGGTGTTTGCCAAAGCCGAAGAATGGTTGAATGCAGCGCTGGAGACGGCAGATGGCCCATTGCCGGACGTGAGCGAGAGTTTTTACAAGCGTTTTGGCGGGTTGGCTTGAGGGGAGTGCTCGCCTCACAGTGCCGCGGCCAACATTCACGGCGTCGAGCAGGGTGCCTTCAGGGGCCCTTGGCCTCACACTCACCGCCACCTTGTTCGAGCGCCATGAGTGCAGGCATATCAAGAATTTCTACCAACCTGCCATGCAGGTCGACGATACCCAGCGCGCGCAGACGGGCGACGGATCGGCACACGGTTTCCAGGCGTAAACCCAGGTACGAAGCCATGTCTTCACGAGACATCCGCAACATGAAGCCATGGGCAGAGTAACCGCGGCTGACGAAGCGCCTGGAGAGCCCCACCAGGAAGCTGGCCAGCCGCTGTTCTGCAGTCAGGTTGCACAGCATCAGCACACGCCCGTGCTCACGCACGATCTCCCGGCTCATCAGGCGATTCAGGCTTTGCTGCAGGTCCGGAAACTCACGCGCCAGGGTTTGCAAGCGGCGATAGGGGACAGGGCAGACTTCGCTGTCTTCCAGGGCAATGGCGTCACAGACATGGTGCTCTGTGGCAATGGCATCGAGGCCGATTACATCGCCCGGCATCCAGAAGTTGATCACCACGCCTTGCCCCTCGGCGCTGTTCAGGCTGGTCTTGAAACTGCCGCAGCGTAAGGCATAGAGCATGGTCAGCGGATCGTTGGCATTGAACAGCGCGGCGCCCTTGCGAATGCGCATGCGTGGGCCTATCAACGCGCCCAGGCAGCTGTTTTCGTCAACCGGCAGGCCAGTGGGGAGGCACAGGCCGCTTACCCGGCAATCCATGCAGTGGTTCACCAGCGGTTTCAGGTGAATAGGGTTTGCCTTGGGCAAAGGGTTGGGTGAGTCGAGCAGGGTGACCTTCAGCTGGCCAGGCATTTTCGGGCCTCCTTCGCATTTCGGAGGCCCCTTTGGGCCCCCGCGCCATTACGCGCACCGAGCCCGACGGGCGACCAATCAGCAAGCATGTCCCGCGAGTGGGGGGCATTGAGGCGGCTTGTAAGCCGTTCGACAAATCGCTCGGCTTCGGCAGCCGTACTGAAACCCACCCGCCAGTCATCCATGCGCACCCAACAGCGTCCCTGCTCAGTGCTCTTCTCGACGTAAACGTTCATCAGGGCCTCCAAAGCATGTATCGCTAGACAATGCAGAATGAAGGCGTCCCTGCCGGCAGCGCAGGTGAAGCTCAGGGCGTTAACGCCATGGCACGCCTGCGGCGCCTGAGGTGAATGTTGATATGGCTACAGGGTGCGCCAGCGCAGTGTCGAGACATTGATCGGCGTCAAGTTCTTGCGCCATGGGCAATGCCATTGGTCGGTAGGTGCCTCGAGTTGATAAACATCAAGTTCGCAACGTGTAGCTGGCAGATGCTTTACCCACGTATCGCAACCTCAGAGGTGTGCCATGGAAACTCCGCAAAGACTGCTGCTGATCGCCTCGCCCCTGATGCGCCGAACCCCGGTCTATGACCGGGCTGCTGCGCTGGCCAAGGCCAAGGGGATGGCGCTGCACATCGTGGCTTTCGACTACGTGGAAGGGCTTGCCACGGCGGGCCTGGTGAATGAACAGGCGCTGGCAGTCATGCGCGAGGGTTACGTGCAGCAGCACCGTGAATGGCTGGAAACCCAGGCGTTGCCGATGCGGCGCAATGGTGTCACCGTCACAACCGAGGTGGTGTGGGTGCAGCAGCCCTTGAATGAGATCCTGATACACTTGCGTGAGCAACCGTTTGCCATGCTGATCAAAGAGCTCGAGCATGAGCCTTGGTGGATGCGCGCAATGTTTACCTCGCTGGATATCCAGTTGCTGCGCGAAACGCGAATACCCTTGCACTTGGTACACAAGGCCAGCCATGCGTTGCCACGCAGGATTCTGGCGGCGGTGGACCTGTCCAGGCCGGAGGATCAGTTTGAAGGCTTCAACGACCAGATCATCAGCGAAGCGCTGAAGCTGGCATTGCAGTGCAATGCCCAGATCGAGTTGCTGTACGCCTACGACTTGGGTTCCATGTACCTGGACGCCGGCGGCAGCCGGGAACATTCGTTCCTGTTCGATTCAAACGATGCCCAGACCTTGCATGACGCTCAAAGCGCTGCCTTCCAGGAGCTTGCCGAACGCAACGGCATCGCCGTCGAACACCGCCATATGCGCATAGGCGACCCGGCAAAGGCCCTGGCGATATTCATGGATAACAATGATATCGACGTACTGGTCATGGGCAGTTATCACCACCGTGGCATCGGCTGGTTCATCGGCAGTACTGCCGAGCGCGTTATGCATCGGTTGTCCAGCAGTGTGCTGGTGATTTCTCCAGAGCGCTCCCAAGGCTGAAGCACAAGGCCCGCAAGGGCCTTGTCTTTTCAAGGCCGCAGGTCAAGTTCGTGCAGAATCTCGCTCACATCGCCGCCGGGGTAGCGGGAGGTGAAGCCCAGTGCCTTGACCAGCCGGTGCATCGCATAGTTGCTGGCCAGATCCCTGGAGACCATGCACTGAAAGCCATTGCGTCTTGCGGCTGCAATCAGGTGTTGCATCAGGCGCTTGCCCAACCCCTTGCGCTGCCAGTCTTCGCTGACCGCCACTGCACATTCGCAACGTTGACTGCCTGGTATGCCCGCATAGCGGCTGACGCCGACCTGTTGCAATTGACCGTCTACATGAACCAAGGCGACATAGGCCATGCGCTGGTGGTAGTCCACGGGCATGTCTTGCGTGTCCAAGCTAGGCAAGCCGCCGCTGAGTCCGGCAATGAAGCGAAAGCGCCGTGATTCATATGCGATTGTGCTCAGAAAACGCTTGTCCCGTTCGCGGTCCTCCTCGCGCAGTGGGCGGATCAGCACCGCCGAACCGTCCTCGAGGTTTTCGACCCAGTGTTCGCAGGTCTGTGGCTGTGCTGTCTGCTGCCCGTTCATGACGCCTCCCGTTGCCTGATCAGTGTCTGGTGCAGCTGTTTTAACGTGGCAGGCCGGTTCGGTTCTGACAATCATCAAGTTCAGGCTGGGTAGCGGTTTTCTGATCTGCATCAAGCAGCAGCGATCCTGTGCGCGGAATATCGTCAGCATCACACCCACTGACGAAAGCGCGGAGGTTCACCATGGGGCAATATCGACAATTGCTGGTGCTGCTGACCGAGGTCGATCCGCATTCCGCCGCTTTGCGCCGAGCCCTTGCCTTGGCGCAAGTCAGCGGCGCCAGCGTGCATGTGCTGGGCCTGTTCGAGCCGAGCGAGGAGCACCTTCTGCGCGAAGAGCGGCTGAACGAGGCCGATATCAAGCGCCAGTACCAGCATTATCGCGTTCAGTTGACGGGATTGGTCGAACGGCATCGGGGCAGCGGTACGACGCTGACGGTCGACAGCCTGAATGCGGAGGATATCCGCAGCCAGGCGATCGATTACATCAGTGAACTGCAGCCGGATATGGTCATCAAGGACAGCGAAGCCGCGTCGGCCCTGGTGCGCATGTTCGGCACCCCACTGGATTGTGCGCTGATGCGAGGTTTCAAAGGCGTCAGCCATTTCGTGCCGGCGGCGGCCGTTTCATTGCCGCGGCGTGTGCTGGTCGCCGTGGATACTGCGTTCAGCGAGACCCCTGCCGTCCAGGCGTGCTTCAATCGTGGACTGATTCGTGCTGGCCAGGCGCTGGCGTTGCAGTGTGACGCGCACCTGCATCTGCTATCGGCCTACAACCTGGCAGGGGTATTTGCCTCGGACATGAATGTCTCCCAGGCCTGGATCGACGAGATGCGCGAGGCACTGCAGGAGCCATTCGAAGCGCTGGCCGATGCCGAAGGCGTCGCGCCGGACCGCCGACATTTCATGGAAGGAGGCCCGGTACAGGTGATCCGGGAACAGGTCGCTGCCCTGGACATCGACGCGGTGGTGATGGGCGTGGTACAGCCCAAAGGCCTGGACAAACTGTTGGGTGACACCACCGAGCGTATCGTCAGCCGCCCACCGTGCAGTGTGCTCGCCGTTCATCCCCAAATAGCCGAAAGTTGGGAGCCTTGGCCATGCAACTGACTTTTCTTGGCGGCACCGGCACCGTGACCGGCAGCAAATTCCTGTTGACCCGTGACAGCACGCGGGTATTGGTCGACTGCGGGCTCTTCCAGGGTTTCAAGCAACTGCGCCTGCGCAACTGGCAGCCGCTGCCCCCGGCGTTGCGGGCGCTTGATGCGGTGGTGCTGACCCACGCCCACCTTGACCACAGTGGTTATTTACCTGTACTGGTTCGGGAAGGCTACCGCGGGCCGATCTACGCCACGCCGGCAACTTGCGCCTTGGCGGAAATCCTCTTGCTCGACAGTGCGCGGCTGCAGGAAGAGCAGGCCGAACATGCCAATCGCCACGGTTACTCCAAGCATGCGCCGGCGCAACCGCTCTATACCGAGCAGGATGCCAAACGTGCCCTGGCACTGTTTCGCCCCGTAGCGTTACACCAGGTGACCATGATCGCCGAGGGCATGGAGTTGCTGTTGCGTACCGCCGGACATATTCTGGGAGCGGCCACGGTCCAGATCAGCGCCGAAGGGCAGACCGTGCTGTTTTCGGGTGACCTCGGCCGCCCTCAGGATCCGATCATGCGTGCGCCTGAGCTGGTCAGGACGGCGGACGTGCTGTTGATCGAATCTACCTATGGCGATCGCCAGCATCCCGCCGAATCGACCGAGCAGTACCTGGCCAAGGTCATCAACGAAACGCTCCTGCGCCATGGCATTACCCTCGTACCCTCGTTCGCCGTTGGCCGCGCCCAACTGCTCATGTATTACCTGTACACGCTCAAGCGCGACCGGCTGATCCCTGATATCCCGATCTACCTGAACAGTCCGATGGCCACCGACGCCACCGCCCTGTACCAGCAGTACCGCAGTGAGCATCGGCTGACCGCAGCCGAGTGCGCCGCCATGTGCAGAGGCACGCACATCGTCCGGACGGTCGATGAGTCCAGGCACCTGGACCAGCTGCGCGAGCCCGCAGTGATCATCGCCGCCAGTGGCATGGCGACCGGTGGACGGGTGCTTCACCACCTGAAGGCACTGGCGCCAAACCCGCGCAACAGCATTCTGTTCTCCGGCTTTCAAGCCGGGGGGACGCGGGGTGCCGATATCGTCGCGGGCGCCCACAGTGTGCGGTTGCACGGCGAGGATGTGCCCATCCGTGCACAGGTGCACGCGATGGAGAATCTTTCTGCGCACGCCGATGCCGATGAAATCATGGAATGGTTGCGCGGGTTCACCCGGCCACCCCGTCAGACCTATGTGATTCATGGCGAGCCACACGCTGCCGACACCTTGCGGCGGCGGATCAGCCTCGAACTCGGCTGGCAGGTGTGCGTGCCTGAATATCAGGAAACGGTTGCCATCGACCCTGTTCGCTAGAGGCTGTTTTCCACGCAACATCACCGAGTATCAAGGCTTTTCATACAGAGCCCAGGCTGGCACGGGAGGTATTCATGAACACACAAGCTAGGGCGAAACTCAGAGCGTGGTTGCATCGCCCCAAGGGCAGCCTGGGTTGGATCGTAGCGATCCTTGTGTTACTCCTCGCCGCATCGGCCTATCGCGGGCTGAGCCCGACCTGGCGCCTGCCCATGCACACTCCGGTCGTGATGCTGGCCTTGCTGACCTTGAGCGTGGCGCTAGGCTGGGCGGTGCAGCGGGGCGTGAAGCGCACCGTTGGCAAAGCCATTTTCAACGGCCAGGAGACAGGCTGGCAGGCCAGACTGGCGTTCCTTCGCTCAGTGGCTCGGGAATCGAACATCCTGCTGGTGGTGCTGTTGTGCCTGGCCCTGCTGGGCACGGGCACCTTGTGGTTGGCAGGGCGCTCAGTGACGCAGATCGTGGCGAACTGCGAGGCCAACCTGCAGGCTCAAGTTGATATACCCGAAGATGAAAAACTCACCGCGCTTGTCGGCAAACCGGTGTGCACGTGCCTGGCGCAGACCTTCATGGAACGCAACGGGGTGCTGCGCATGGCCTTGTTCGAAACCCCCATGCAGGAAGTGAGCGGCTTGAAGGTGCTCACTGCCGATGATGAACAGCGCTGTCTTGAACAGTTCGACCTGCTGCCCGAGGAGCCCCAGGCAACCGCGTCTTGAACCGGCCCGCCTGTGGGTGCCCTGGTGCTGGACGCCGCAGCCCGACGACTGGAACCGCCGCTATTTGGCTTTCCAGTACTTCTGCATTTCCAGGAAGAGAAACGAAGCGGTCCAGGTGATCAGCACTAGGCCGGTCAATGCCTGCAGGCCAGTCAGGTATTTCAGGTGCCCGCCAGGGGTGATGTCGCCGAAACCGATGGTGGTATAGGTGGTGAAGGAAAAGTACACGCAGTCCAGGAAACTCCCGTCGAAATTGCCGCTGAGTGTGCCCCAGCCGTCGGCGTGGGCCATCAGGTAATACACCAGGGCAAAGCACCAGACCTCAAGGGCATGGGCCAGCAGTGCGCCGAACACACCCGCCACGATGCGAAACCGGCTCCAGAGCTTCAGGCGGGGTAGCCAGTCATTCAGGCGCAGCAAGCATTCGTAGTGAATGATCACCACCAGGATCACGACCAGCATGTTGATCAGCGTGACAATGAGCATCGCCTGCACTCTTGCCCTGATGGGCGGTTCATTTCAAGTTGTCGACCAACGCATGGATGGTAGCTCATTGGCCTGCGGCAGCAACGCTAGGATTTCTTCACTAGCAGGTGCAAAGTGGCGCCTGGGGGCATTGATATTTATCAAGAACGAACCAGCACCTGCTTCAATAATGACAGCGCATGCAACCCAGGCAACGCGCCGGGAGGTACCCATGAAGCCGTATCGCCGGATTCTGCTTATCATGACCGAGGCCCAAGCCAATGCCGCGCTGTCCCGGGCCATGGCATTGTCTGCGGCGGCGGGTGCGAGTTTGCATGTACTGGGCATCCATGAATCTGGTGCACTGCGCCTGCCTCACGAATTGCAGGAGGCCCCACTTCATTCGGCCTCGTTCATGCATTTCAGTACCGAACTCAAAGCACTGCTGGATGAGCAGCCATTCGTTGGGGCTCGGCCAGGTTTCGAGGCAGTTGAAACCTCCAATCCGCGTGATCAGCTGCCAGCGTGCATTGCCCGCTACGCACCTGATTTAGTGATCAAGGGCTGCCCGGGCCACTCCCTGCTCGAGCAGATCGCTCGGACCTCGCTCGACCAGGCGCTGCTGCATGGGAGTGAGACGCCGTTGTTGTTCGTACCGGCGGATGCCCCAGCCATCCCCCACAACATTCTGGTCGCAGTGGATGTCGCCAACCCGTCGCCACACAACGACGCCCTCAACCATGCCCTGGTCGCGGCAGGTCAGCAACTGGCGACTCAATGCAAGGGGCAGTTGCACCTGCTGTCGGCTTACGACCTGCCCATCGCCATGCTGGCCAACCCTGACCTTGCAGGCCCTTGGGCGAACCAATTACGCGAGTCACTGCAGCTGCCCTTCGATGCGTTGGCCGATGCACATGGCATCGCTCACACGCACCGGCATTTCAGCGAAGGTGCGCCCCTGCGCGTGATCAAGTCCTACATCGCCACGCTGAAAATCGATGCAGTGGTGGTCGGCGCCGTGCAGCCCAGGCATTGGGCCAAGGTGATCGGCGATACCACCGAGCGGCTTGTCAGCCATGCACCGTGCAGCATCCTGACGATCAGGTCTGCACCCGTCAGCTGACTTCATTAAGATGGCATCTTTTCTTGTCTCTGATTCGACAATGGAGCGCTGAGATGTTTGTTGATATGGCTGCCTTCACGCCGTGGTCGGCATTGGCAGGCGGGGCATTGATCGGTTTGGCCGCCGGGCTGTTCGCCGTTGCGAACGGGCGCATCGCGGGCATCAGCGGTTTGCTCGGTTCTATGCTGCAAAGTGGCGGGGAAGGGCGGGGCGAAAAAGTGTGCTTTTTGCTGGGACTCATTGCCGCGCCACTTTCCTGGCAACTGTTCTCAGCAATGCCTCCCGTTCATTTCAGTGTGGCGCCTTGGCTGCTTATGGTCTCGGGAATTCTGGTAGGCCTCGGTACCCGCTATGGCAGTGGCTGCACCAGTGGCCATGGCGTTTGTGGCTTGTCACGCCTGTCGCCTCGTTCTGCAGTGGCGACGCTGTGCTTCATGGCAGCAGGCTTTGCCACGGTCTTCGTGGTCAGGCATGTACTTTCAGGAGCATGAAATGAAGCGGATCAGTGGCTTTATCGCAGGGTTGCTGTTCGGCATGGGGATATTGCTATCCGGTATGGCAAACCCTGCCAAGGTGCTGGGGTTTCTCGACATTGCCGGGCAGTGGGACCCGTCGCTGGGACTGGTCATGGTGGGTGCGATAGGTGCCGCACTGTTGCCGATGACTTGGGCGCGACGTCATACCACGGCCTTGCTGGGAGGTAAGATACAGCTGCCTGCCAGGCGCGACATCGACCGTCGACTCGTCGGCGGGAGCCTGGTTTTCGGCATAGGCTGGGGGCTTGCCGGCGTATGTCCGGGGCCGGTGCTGGTGTTGCTCGCCGGGGGGTACTGGCAAGCCTGGCTATTTGTGCTCGCGATGCTTGCCGGTATGGGAGTGTTTAATGTTGCGGAAGCGTTTCGCAGCCGTCATCAGGGCAGGGTTTGACGGTAAACAACTTAGTTCTGGTCGATATCAGAATAAGGCACTTATTGAGTGTAACTCTACTAAATGAATATTTAGCGTAGTTATTTCTTGTGTTCATATTATAAGGGCAGGGTAGCTCATCTGTTGAGCTAGGGGTAGCTCATGCGTTATCGCTAACGCCACGATTGCACGCTAGCGTTCAAGAATGAGCTACCTCCGGCGGCAGTCACCACCAACGACCACCATTTAATGACTCACTTTCCAGGCTGGATGCTTGAAAGCGCCCGTTACTACCTCAAGGCCGCTGAGCTTTTAGACGCCCAAAACCTCCTGCATGTCGCCATGGTCAATGCAGCGATCGGTATGGAAATCCTGCTGAAAAGCTTTATTTCCGTGCCAGATCAGCACGAAGGTACGTCCGGCGAAACCTATAAGCTTGACGTCGAAGCACTCAAAACGGCTCACCAATACCTGCAGTCAATCGGCAAGATTCCACCCAAACAAAAGCGTGACGCTCACGATCTGCTGACACTGTTTCACGCGATGCCTGCAGCTATTCGCGAGAGCCTGGCCCTGAACAGCCAGGAACACTCATTCGAGCGGTATTGCGATGTGTTCACCATCGCGATGTGTTCACCAACAGCCGGTATCAGCACGAGTCGGCCAGCTGGAAATTTGCCGATCCAGTGCTGATGAGGTAGCTGCGGTGGACGTTGGCCAACGTGGTTGGCTACTACAAGGAACGAGGCTCTGTGACGCTCAGTTAAAAATGAAATTTCCCCCGGCACCCTCTAGCTTAGGGCTTTCAGCGAGGCCATCAACTAAAAATGATTATTTCTCTGCCTCAACTGCCGCATTTGATCATTTCTCACACTTAAGCGCTCCAGCCCAGTAACCATAAGGCATCCACTGATGCTGGCCGATCACTTATAAATGATCATCTTGTAACTTATTGATAGTGCTGAAATTTGTATCTGAATTTTTAGCTGCTCTATTCGCGAATGATCATTTTTAGTTGGTCTCCAATCCCCAGTCAGTATCAACTCTATGGCAAAATCCCACATTCGTTATAGCTTCAGGTAGCTGAAAGCTCTGTTTTCGCATATTTTGCTTGATTTTTTTTCATGCATGCCACTGCTTTGCATTAGCGGCGGTCTCGTTAATGAATCAAATGCCCTATTTTCATATAATATATATAAATTGACAAGCTTGAAATTTTCTTTTGAAAATCACTACTTATCTGGCGGCCTAAAAATTGCATAAGCCTAAGTGGCTTTTTTGAGGCGTCAATACTTATTATTTGTTCGGGGCTGCAAGGGGGTGATGCTCTTTTTTGACGTGTGCTTGCAAATCGGTTTAACTTCGACAAACTTTCAAGTGCTGAGAATTTGAATGAAAAGATTTGTGAGCAAGGGAAGTCTCGTCAAACATTCAGAGAACGCATACCGGGTCACAGAAGTATCCAAGGATGGCTCTGTCACTCTTGAGAATCTGGATGCGGGGAATACTTTCAGTGTTCCATTTACAGAAGTTTCCCTGATTGAGACAGAAGGTGCACGTGAGGAATACATCACCGAACGCCGTCTTGCTTGGCTTGAACAATCAAAAAGCAATCCAGTGGAAATGCAAGTCGCAATAACTCGTGCAGAGTGTATCGATCGATTGCTCTCAGGTAAAATTTCCCGCGCTAATTTGTTATTAGAGCTTGAAATATCCGTGCCTACTTTGACACGCCTTCTTAGACGATATGATCCTGAGTTGGGCGCAGTCTCTCTGATGCGAAATATTCGCGGTAGAAAAGCTGCAACTCGCATGCTAAGTCCTCTTCATGAACAAATCATTGAAGATGGGATAAGGCGATATCTCAATAAGACAAAAAAGCTTTGCACTTTTACTGAGCTGTATGAATACGTAGAATCAAAATGCGTTGTTAATAGCCTAAAGCCTCCAAGTCAAAATACAATAAAAAATCGGCTGGAGTCTTTTGGCGATCGCGCAATTTATTCTATAAGGCGTGGCCGTGAGGCGATGCTGCAGAAGTTTGAAATGAAACCAGGGTCTATAGATGTCGAAACTATTCTATCTATGGTGCAAGTCGATCATACAAAAGTCGACGTAATCATCAGGGATTCTAACGGCTTTCCGCTAATGCGGCCTTGGCTGACTGTAGTCATAGATCTTAAAAGCCGGATTGTTTTGGGTTATTACTTAGCGCTGCATCCTCCAAGCGCATTGAGTGTCGCCATGGCGTTGTTGTCTGCCTGTTACCCAAAAAGCGAGCAGCCAATGATGATGGGGGGAGGGATAGGAACATTGCATCGTTTTTGGGGTACTCCAGTTGCAGTGGGTACTGATAACGCTGCAGAGTTTACTTCGGACGAGTTTGCAGCCGCTTTAGGACTCTACGATATAGAGTTGCTACTGAGGCCGATTGGTAAAAAGCATTACGGTGGACATGTCGAGCGGCTCATTGGCACATTGATGGGTAAAGTGCATATGCTGCCAGGGACTACCTATTCAAATGTCTTAACTAAAGCAGATTATGACTCTGCCAAAGAGTCAGCGCTGACATATCAGCAACTTTGCAAGTGGTTTGCGGATCAGGTAGCTATATATCATGGGCGCGCTCACGAAGGATTGGGGCGTCGATCTCCTAGTGAAGTGTGGGATGAAGAGATGGCGAAACTAGGGCCACAGTATATTCAGCCTATACCAGGTGATTTTAGAACTTTTGCTTTAGATTTTTTTCCGTCTTTTACCAGGACTGTGCAGACGAAAGGGGTTGAGTTTAAAGGAGACTTCTACGTTTCGTCTGTAATCCGAAGGTTAGTAGGGCAGCGCCTAACCTTCAAATACAACCCTCTAAATCTCGGAAAGATCTGGCTCCGCTTAGAGGGTAGGTATTATGAGATACCGTATTCAGACGTAACCAAGCAGCCTATATCTTTGAGCGAGTATTATGCTAGTAGCAGATCAGGCAAACGTCGCCGTGGAGAGCTTATCGATCCAACGCTTCACGAACTGAGGCTTCAGGCTCACGATGATATTGATAATGCTGTGGCAGAAGCTAAACGCGTCAGACAGCACAATGCAAAAAAGGCTCACGGCGTGGGAATAACTGCTCTACTAGAAAATAAGTCGTTTGATGATTCGGGACTCAAACCACTTGCTGCTGATCAAGCCCGTAAAAAACTTGAGTGGAAGGGGTAAATTTATGCCGTTCGAACATATACATGAAAGCCGCCGTTTCGCAATGGAATTGTCTGATCAGGAACGTATGGACTTCATACGAAAAGACGTACTAATTTCCACGGAGCACCTGAGGAACGTCAAGCTGATTGCCTACAACATGATTCATATCCCAAGAGGGTGCATGGAGGCACCTTGTCTTGTAGTAACGGCTGGCAGCAATTACGGAAAATCTACCATTTGTAACGAAATCAGAGGATTGAACGAAGATTGGTGTCGTAAGATTCGTTATGTGAACTTTGTACGGGACACAAGAAATGTTCGAGTTCGACCGCGGCCCGGCGAGAAGCTGATGATTGCATTGGGTTTGGATCCTGGTAAGACGGGACTAGACATTGGAATGGTAATGGAATACTGCCTCGCAAATGATGTCAGGGCAATTTTTATGGACGAGTTCCAAGACTCTATCCTGCAACTTTCCAATCAGGAGCAGTTGGCCTTCTTGTCGATGCTGCGAGGTATGTGTGGCCCGCCCACGTATATGAGCTTTTTTGTGTTTGGTGTGGGTGAGGCTCTAAATGCCTTGCAGTTCGACCCACAGTACGTCCGTCGGTTTGAGAAGTATGAAGTGACACCATGGCAGCAGGTTGATTCAGAATACCTAAATTTCCTCGATACTTGGGAGAGCATTATGCCCTTAGCAATGCCCTCTCGATTGTCCTCCGCGGAACTCAGCAGCGCGATTTACAAAAAAACGGAAGGAGTCGTCGGTCGCATTTGCGACCTACTCAAAGCAGCAGGAGCTTATGCGATTTCGTCTGGAGCTGAGAAGATTACAATTGAGGTTTTGCAAAGGGCGAGCAAATCGAAATGGCTCCAAGAAATTCCAGCTAATTCCAAATGAGAGTTTTCCGGTGCCCATTACAGAGACAAGCTAGACTTTCGGTGACAAGCTCTCTCCTAGATAAGGATCTGATTTTATTGCGAGGGGCGCCACTGTCTGGGAAGAGCATAGTCTTGTCTCAGTTGTTTTCGTCGGTGAAGGATCCGAAGTGCCTATGGCCAATAGTAATTCGGTCACCCCATGTGCATATAGGTAAATCGTTAAGGCTTGCATTTGCCCATGCATTAGGCTTGCCAAGCTCTGTTGTGTGCTCTTCGCCTAGAGCGCTAATAAGTGTACTACACGAGCTCAACAGCAAAGACGCTTCGGTAGTGCTTGCTATTGACGATATTGATATATTTTTCTTAGGGGGCGCAGAAGCATACCAAGATGCTTGTGATTTTATATTCTACGTGTTCAAAATGCTCTCGCGCGTAAAAATTGTGGGGACTTTTTCTCGGTTCGAAAAAATCAGAAGCATCGCTAAAGACCTGAGAATGGAGAATCATTGCGTGATTGAGTTACAGTGCTGGCCGGCTACTACTGAATTTTTTGAGTTTGTAAAATATGTGGCAAAAAATTTTGGACTCAATGAGCATCAGGTTTCCAACAAGGCTTTTTTGCAAGCCCTGTTTGAGTCAACGCGCGGAGCGACTGGTGCCATTTTGACATCCATGAAGGTATTAGTCATGAGTGGAGTGCTTGAAGGCGGAAAAGTTGCAAGCCCCGTTCACCTTGGGCAGCTTTGGAGGTTCTGACTCTTGGATATTGTTGATAACCATAACATAGTTACAGGCGAAACAATTCTCTCCTGGGTGTATAGAGGCCTATCGTTGGGTTGCCTCAGAAGTCCACACTTATTCCGTGCTGCCATTAATAAAGCAGTAAAATCTGAGTGTTGCGAACCAGGTGAGGTTTCAAAGTGGCCAATGGCTTTAGGTTCAGATATAGAATTTGATGCGTCAAGCGAATTGGCCTGCCTTTATTCTGATATCTACAATGTATCCATCGATGTCATTCGAGTCTATTTTGGGAGTGGCAAACTACCACTAACAAACCTACCATACAGGAGTCATTCATGTGAAGACTGTCTATCTCACAGCTTTATAGCAGTTAGGTTTCCAGTGTGGAAGAAAGATTGGTGTTATCTCACCTCTGCATATTGTCCAATTCACCTTAAAGCCCTCCGGTCACCATCCACTCCACCATCTGTCGAAAGTCGTATGTGGAATTGCTATCTGCATACTTTGCAACTAGAAGTTGGCCCGTTAAAATATGAGGAGAAACGACTGGCGCTCTTGGTGGTGAAGGCTCAGTCATGGGTGCAAAGGCGCATTGTAAACCACCCCGAAGAATCTGACGTGCTACATACTCTTTATGGGCTATTTTTGAGTAGGCGTACGTTATACGCAATAGAGGGGGTTGCCGCATCAGGTTTTGCTCATCCCCCCAGATCACCATGCCGCACGCATCTAGATGTACTAGACCGGATAGATTATGGGATGCACTCTGCCAATGGGGCTCAGCGGGGTGGAGCACTTCTTATGATGGGGTGGCTTTTAGAGCTGTTCCCAACGACTGACATTAACGGTGCAATTCGAAGTAATCGCATGGTGAGGCGTGCATTACCTGGAAGCCCTCGCATGCTCGGCTTTTTAGCTGCGCGCATTTTTATTTCACGAGAAGAGGGCGAGTTAGTTGCAAAAAGACTGCAACCGCTAAAAGACTATAACATTAGTAGCATGTGCGAATTTCTAGAAGCACTTAACGCCGGCGTGAAGTCTCTGAGATGACCGATTGTGGACGGCTCTGGTTAAGTCACTCAATCTTACTGCTTCGCCAAATTCGACCAACAGTTGTCTGGTGGATGCCTAGTTTTCTCGCAGCCTCACTCTGGCTGAAACCCAGATCACGAAACCTCAATGCTTCCTGGGTGATCCTATCAGGAAGGCTCCATCCAGCCTTTTCCCCGACAAGCTTACCGTCCGAGAAATGTTTTGGCATGCCGGCAATGATGCCCAGTGCATCAAGCTGCTGAATCTCCTTTTTCAGTGCCGCACGACGCTCCCCAATGGACAACTGTTCGTCGTAGCTTGATGCCACCATCAACAAAGCTATCGGATCGAAGGATAGGGCTTCAGCAATGCTGCCTAGCATCTCCAATGTAACGCCGGTTTTGGCGTTTTCCAGTCGCTGAAGGTGGCGAGGCTCAATCTTGGTCTTGATCTTTGCATACAGCTGATCACGAGACATCCCGCGGCTGGCGCGCGCGAGACGCAGCACTGCTGCGAGCGCTTCCCTCGATACCATGTCGAATCCCCAAAAGTGAGGATAAGGCCATATTGATCCTATGCACGCCATGACATATAGTTCATGGCGTGCATAGGATGGCCACCTTGAGTCTCGCAACCCGCGTGGAATCGAAGGCTTGCGCTAACTGCCTCCAGCCAACGAATGGCAAAAAATGACGATCATGGTCGGAAGTATGGCCTTCAGTGACCGTTGCGTGTGGGCTATCCCATCGTAGGGACTCCCCCTCATGTGACCAGCAATGCTAGGAAGAAAAGTGTTTTTGACGAAGAGCGATGAGCTCCAAGGGAGGTTCAGGATTGAGGACTCAGAAGTCCTATTCTGGAAATCGATCAACCTAAGCCGCTGCACCTACGTGTTTTTAGTCGAAGGGGTAGGTTTCGATGCAGGCGCCCTTGGCCCTACATCACAGCTTGTGTGTGACGTATCAACGATCAAGTCGCTGTGGGAAAACGGATCACCGGAGCTCCTGAGCGTGCACAGGGTGTACGTGATTCCGCCACTAGCCCTTCGTAAGACCGGTTGCTACATGGAGCCGCTGTCTGAGATCCGAATCAGCGGCGGTAGCGAGAGGTCTCCTGTCTATGAGTTCGTTACAGACACAGGTCGTGTTTTCAGCAGCGACGAGGTCTGACCATGGCTGTCACGCTGGAAGAGGTGAGTGAGTTTTTCTACGGGCAAGGGAAGGTTGTCTCGGGATGGGAGGGTGACGATGGCGCGCTGATAGAGCTCGCTGACGCGTATCACCCAGGTAAGCCGTATTGCTTGGTGCGTAAGTGGATCGTTGCCGATCTGCAACTTTCACAGGCAGAGCTGGAACGATTGAAATCTGAAGCGGTACAGCCTTTGGTGCTCTTTGCTCATGAAGTCGTCCGAGACAGTCGCAATCGATTCGCCCCTGGGCATTGGGTGCGTAGCAACTTCGGAATCTCGCACCGCCAGCCATGCATGTTCGAAACCAGGAGCACGGTTTACCTTCTGCTAGGTGATGGCTGCAAGAAGCGCGCTACCCTCGACACGGTTTTTTCACTGCGTCCCTAGCTCAATCCCAGAGCTAGCCCGGCTTCCCTTCGGTGAAGCCTTGGAGAAGCGATCCATACAATGCCGCTCGGAGCGTGAGAGAGCTGATGAAGGTTTTGGTGTATTCAGATTTGCATTTGGAATTTCGGGGTTTCGAGCCGCCCCAGGTCGACGCCGATTTGGTGGTGCTCGCTGGAGACATTTCAGTGCGCGGTCAGGGCGTGACCTGGGCGAACCAGACCTTCGCTTGCCCGGTCATCTACGTCCCCGGGAACCACGAATACTACAAAGGCGGACACCTGGATCGTACGCTCATAAAGATGAAGGAGGCTGCGGAGGAGCATGTGCATGTCCTCGAAAATGAATCTCTGGTCATTAGAGATACCCGCTTTCTGGTTACCACCGCCTGGACAGACTTCACCTCAACCGGCGACTACAAAGCGGCGATATACGATTGTTGGGAGTGCATGAATGACTTTAAGGTTATCCGGAGCGGGGAGGGTTTTAGGAAGCTTCGACCTGTAGATCTCATCGCTCGCAACATTACCGCTCGCGATTTTCTTGCCACCGAGCTCGCTAAGGACTTTGAGGGAAAGACGGTTGTGATCACTCACCACTGCCCGATACAGGAAGTGGCTGGTGATGGACACGTGGGCCATCTTGGTGCTGCGTATTTCAACGAGTGGCATGACCTGGTCGCTCAGGCTGATGTCTGGTTTTTTGGTCACACGCATCACGCGGTCGACACGGTCATTTCCGGCTGCCGACTCGTATCGAACCCAAGAGGGTATCCGGGCGAGCGCACCGGTTTCTCGCCGGATTTCACCATCGAGATTTAATCTGCCGTGGGACAGTCCTCTCGGTAGAGCACCAGGATTAGAAGTAGGAGCAGGAACAACGAATGTCAGATGAAGTCGTCATTGAATACCACGTCAAAGAGCTCTCGGATTTTCAGCTCAAGAGGATCTTACGGGCGATGTCTCTCAGGTACCCGTCACCCTTTACAGGCTACCTGAGCGATGTTTTCATCGCGTCCGAGCGCGCTGTAGGCATCGTTTTTTGCCACACCGATCCGGGGCAGTTTGACCAACGGGCGGATGGGCACATCCTGCAGACGTCTAGCATCGAGCATCTGAAGAAGGTAGGGCGTTACTGGGTGATCACGACGACTGAGGGAGAGTTTGTGCTGACGTCCTTCAAGCGGGGATTGGGAAGGGCGAGCTTACGAGCGCTCATAGGGGAAATGATTCCAACACCATAACCAGACGCTTCCGTGCGCTGGATGAACGATGCTGCGATCAAGCTTCCAACAGCAGGGTTCGGCGTCGGTGGATACTACTCAGGATTTTGTAATCACGAATGCGGTTGTTGGAGAGATGACCGGCATCAACCAGACCACGAATGTAGCCTTCGGCTTTGCCCCGGGCTTCGCGCAGTTCACCTTCAGATGCGCTGCAGCGAATGTCATCAACGATCAGTTGCCAGCGCTGACTCTGGCGAGCACCAATCGGGTCGTCGGAGAAGTCGGGAGCAGTGAGAAGAATTTCGTAGTAGCCAGCAACAGGTGGATTGCTCAATTGCAGCGTTCCTCAAATTTAACTTGCTGCAAGGCTAGCATGCGCACATCTAATCGCTTGTTGCTGGTCAGCCCATAGGTTGGCACCTCGTGTGTAAGCTTCCGCGGGCGTCACAGCATAGGAGGTAAAACATGGTTAAACGGCGAGCGCCGCTTTCCACGTCCAAGATTGTCGATGTCTCGCCATCAGCCATGCCCAGTACGGTAGCCAAGGCGATGCAGTTCGAATTCGATTTAGAGGTCACGGCGTACCTATCTTCGGTTGAGTACGGGCCGCATGAGCTTTTCCTGAGAGGGGTCGTCTTCGGTGACCGCCAGCGGCGTTTTGATGATGGCGATCCGATTCGCACCTCCAACATCGTGAGTTGCGAAGATCTCCAGGGATACGTAGTCGCGCGCACCCGCAACAGCACATACGTTGTCTGCGACTGGGCGGCAGATGGTGCGAGAGGGGGTTCGAAGGCCCAACACTGAAGATGGCAGATGAGCTCACGTTCGAGTGATTCAGTACATGACAGCGGCGTGAGGAAAAGCAGGTGAGGATCACAGGCGAGACCGACCCAGGTAAGGTCACAGACGTTTTCTGTGACATGTGTGGAGAATCAACACGCGTTCCAGCCGGCGATCTGCAGTTTGGAACGATGCATGCGTCATGGGGCAAGGGCTCAGCGCACTGCGGGGAAAACTATAAAGTGCACCTTTGCGAAAACTGCTTCTTCGCTCAGCTAGCACATATGAAGCGCGTTCGATGGGGGAGCGTGATGTTCGAGGACGAAGGCGACTCGATAATGCGCAACCAGGCATATGGAAGGGTTGGGCAGATGCCTGACTCCGACGGTGTCGCGGATCGATAAGCGTTCATGTGACCAGACGTTCCGAGTCATTAGGATATGAGATGGTCAGGACGCCAGTCCCGGTCTCCACGCAGCAAGAAAATGAACACTCACGGCCGATGCTACCTAGGGCAGTGGCGAAATGTATGAAGCTGCAAGTCCCTGAGCGCACCGATGCCCCTGTTCGCAACCCCTAAAACTCATATTTCTCCTTGCGCTGAATGAACGCCGCCCGACCACCCTCTAGTATTTTCGCTACCTGGTCACGGATGACGGGTACATCAATGGAACCCTGAGCCTCCATGGTCAAGGAGCCGCGATTCTCTTCTGCCGTAAAGACGCCAATCCATTCCGCGTCACCAAAGACTGGAATGTTGGCGTTGTGAGTGGCGAACAAGAACTGTCTGGATGTCTTAGCGTCGCGTAATTCCGCCACGATCCTGTCCGCAATGAAGGCGTTGTCCAGGTTGTCCTCCGGTTGATCCATCAATAATGGGTCAGGGTTATCTAGGAGGAGCATGTGAAGAATGGCCGTGCACTGCTGACCAGTCGAGAGCTTGGTCAGGGGTTTAAATACCGGTTCTACATCGTCGTGAGCGACGTTGAGGGAAATATCTACACGGTGCTCCAGATCCAGCGCTTCCATCTCCATGATCTGTGAGGGCTGCAGTTTGGTAAGCGCCTCAGCAACCAGGGGCGTGGCTCCCCATTCGAGGCAAACAACGCCAGGCCCTGCAGCGATGGATTTCACGAGTGCGGAAGGAGATAGGCCTGTTGCTTCTTCGATCCAGGCCAGCCGCCTTTCGCCGACGTTTTCAAGTTTGCAGGCAAGTAGAAAGTCACGAATTGGCGTCCGATCAGCATCCGGGACGATTTCTATCTTCAGCTTCTTTTTGAGCCGCCGGCTCATTTGTTTAGCAGCTCCGATCAGCGCGCCAATGTGCTCTGCTCTGAGGTCGGACAACTCTGCTAGAAGGTTGCGGCGCTCCTGCCGAAGATCATCCAGCTGCCCCTGATGTGTAGGCAGCTTCGTCTTCAAGGGTTTAATGCCTTCAATGTCTTGCTGCAGACGCTGATACGCCGCACCGATTTCCTGACCGCTTTTGCCGGCCATGTCAGGCAGGGCGCGAAGCTCTTTTTCAAGCTCGGTGTCATGCCCTTTGACTAACTGTTCCCAGTTGCGATGCGCAGCATCGAATGACTGGACTGCTTCGTCTACAAGGCTCTGCATGGCCTTCAGATGCACCGCACAGTCCTCAGTGAGCTTCTCCAGTGACGCTCGCATGGTCAGTAGCACATCAATGTCCGGTACGCCTTTGAGGGCCTCATCATTGATAAACGAAAGCTCCGGGAAGTGACTAACGAAGGTGGGAATCGCAGTCTCGACCTGTTTCAATGCCTGCTTGGCGCTTTTGGCCATCTCTCGCTCTCGGGCGAGCAGAGAGGTTTTGGCCAGTTTGTCTTTGACGCCGAGATCCTCGAAGCCCCGTAGCTGCTCTTCTAGGTTGGGCAGGCGATCAACCTGAGAAGAGAGATCGTCGATGTCCGCTAGTGCCTTTGAGACCTTCTGTTGGTTGGCTTTTAGTCGGCCCTGCACATTAGACAGCTTGTGTCTGTATTCGCCCTCCTGGGGTAGGAACCGTTCGAGCAACTGAATGCGGCTGGATGGATCTTGGGCAAGCTCATAAATCTCGTTTTGCCCAAAGATGTCGATGGCTGGCATCAGGTCAGCAGGTGACATGGTGGACACGTCGCCATGTTCGTCACGAACCACGGGAGGCTCACCGTAGCGACGGCTCACGGTATAGCCCCGACCGTTTTGCGAGGAGGAAACCAAGCTCAGCTCGATTCGTCCTCCTTCACGGCTGAGATTCTCCTTGATGATTTCTGTGTGCAGCTTCCGGGCTTGAATACCCTTCGGGGCACAGTCAAGGACATAGCGCACACACTCCAGCAGTGTTGATTTTCCCGTACCTCGACCGCCGATGACCGTGTTTAAGTGGTCTGAGAAGTTGATCTTCACCCCATCAAGATACCCACCCGTCACAGTTAAGCTGAGCAGGCGACCAATCGGGCTTTTTACCTGAGTCGAATTCAGCCTTATGCGTGACTCCGGATCCAGGAAGGCCACCTTGAAAGCTGAGAAGGTAGGGCGGGTCATCTTGATTAAGCAGGTTGCATTGGCTTTACCGAGGTCTTCAGGCTTCGCGACGTCTTTGGCATTGATGAGCGCCATTGGTCTTTCCCGTCGGTAGGCTGCGTCCCTACCGAGAAGTACGCGACGATAGAAATCGCCATCTTCACCTTCAAGAGCTTCCACCGAATGCGGGATTTGAGCCGCTCTGAGAGCAGGATGCTTCCAGACGTGTTGCAGCCGATGTTTCAGCAAGCCGCTGTCTTGCGTGCAGTGCGCAGCATAGATGAAGCCCCCAAGCTCCTCGATCTTGTTGATTAGCTGAATGGAGCCTAAACGAGAGGGCAAAATTCGTTCTTCAGGATCAAGAAGATCTAGGTTGCCCAGGTAGCGCTCTAGCGACTGCACTGATGTGTTTTCGTCAAACAAACAGACGAAATGGGTCTTGTCGCTGGCCGCGATTTCAAAGCCCGGAAACACCACGATTCCATGGGGCGTCAGTGCCTGACGCAATGCATCGACCGCCGCCACGCTTCCGTGGTCTGCCACGCCAATCACGTTCACACCAGTTTCCCGGCACTGCTCAAGCAATGCTTGGTTGTAGGCGGCTTCGTCTACGGCCAGATCGGCGCCCCGATAGGCGGCATGGTACGAAAAGGGATTAACCTGCAGGGCACAGCGCCAGAAACGTGCGTACATGAAATGCTCTTCCATGAAAATTCCTTCATGCTAAATGCGGTGGCAGCGAACCAGCTTTACAGGAATGGCCAGACCCTGATCGTTTAATTGGACGTTCCATGCCAGCGACCTATTTCTTTTGATGCAGCGTAGCCGTTTTGAGCTATCAATGGGCAGCGTGTTGCTCGTTCTCTTCAAATGGCTGGCAAGTCGCCCCAACCACGGAGAGCTCTCAGACAGGCTTTCTGGATGGGCCAGTCGACCGGGGCTGGAGGAAGATTCATGAAGGTCGGGCAGGGACGGTGGTGAGAGCGTATGCAGGTCTAGCCGGCCAGAGCTTCTGGCTGGCTAGTGCAGAGGTTTCAGCTCACCGGCGGCGTACCTGAACTGGGCCACGAAGTGATCCTTGAAATGATCCCAGCCTTGCACGGGGGAGTGTGGTCTATCTGTAAAAGGTCAAGGTTATGATGCGTACACTCAATCGCCGTTACTGCCCCGGCAGGGGCTGGCTCCTCGTGGCTGAGATCCCGAACCCAAGCTTGAACCGTTCAGTTCGGCTAGATCTAGATAAGGATGATCTGGCGTGGGCGGATGTGAATTTCAGACAGAGGCCTTGAGCACCCATGGTGTCGATTTTGCTCACTTTCTGTAGCCTTGCTTTGAGCCTGGAATAGCGCGTGAGGAGAAGCTCAACTGCTGAGCTCGGCCGTGTGATACTCAACACGGGAGATCTCAAATACCGACACACCATTTTTTGAGGCGACGAGATCAAACTGAGGTACCCAATCAGGTGTCTGCAGTGCCTCAGGAGGACTTCGGTCAAAAAACACATAGTTAACACCACCCTCTCGCTGAACTGAGCGAAACGAGATGCCATCAAACCTCTGTTTGTCATAGTACCGAATGAATTCAGCAAGCGCTTGGGTCACAACATAATCCGTGTCATTAGCGCGCACGGGCCGGGCGATTAAGTCGTGAAGATACTCAAGCAATAGCCGACGATCAGTTCGCTCCTGATAACCAGGCTGAAACCAGCTCATTGATTGGTGCTCAAGCGCTGTGAGCGCGGTGAAATCAAAGAACTCCAACGGTCGGGTGGAGACGAATTCTGCCACCACCACTTTATCCCCAATCGAGGGCCGTACCTCCGCAATCCCCGTCTGTGCGTCGGCCGCGACATAAAGCAGTGGTACGCCTGAAGGGCTCATCCGGTTATTGGCAGCGCGATCCTTTGGGGGCGCTCCTAGCTCCTTAGCTGGATCATTTTGAAATGCAAGGAGCTGACCATGCGTGGAGGCAATTCGAGCTCGATAAAAGCGAGTGGCTTCTGGGGCAACCTTGACGACAGCAGCAACATCAGGGTTTTCGCGGCTACTTGCTCGCATCGCTTCAAAAATCAGGGACTCGAAAAACATGCTGGCATTGGTATTAAAAAACCTGCGACCATGCACCAGTTCAGCAGCTATGCGCGTCCAATCACCTTCGACCCACCATCGCTCGTGCTCCTCAGACTCAAACGGGCTTGATACCCGGCAATACTCCTGTCCGTTGAAGTAAAAATCTTCCTCATCAGCATCAGGATCAATGAGCCGTTCGGCCACCGCATCACATACGGCTTCCGATTCGCACCGGATGGCAATACCAATTATGCGACTGAGCCCCATCTCGTAACCTGGGTGAAGTCCATGGTCGATGGCAAAATGTTCGGAAAGGTGCTTTTTGATCGTGTCTGCAATTTTCCTGGAGGTGAGCGCCTCGAGCACTGAGGAGCCGCAGCAGCTGCACAGCTGTTCCTCCGAACGTTTTGAGGCCTGTTTCTTGAGCCAAGTGTCACCAATGCAGGCCACACAAACAAACATGGGTTCTTCAGCATCTTCTTTGGTGAGGATCTCATGCCAGATCTTGTCCAGTAAGGCCATTGAATTGCTTCCTTGTAGCGTTTGAGCAAGGCTAAATCGTATCACTGTCAATTAACTTCGGCACAATCTCCAAAGATGGATGGCGTGCCGGCAATGCTCAAGCAATTACACCTCGAGCTCAATGATCAAGGGCTCCTTGCCTGTGGCGGACAATCGCCATCGGTGTAGCCCGGCAGCTGCGCTGTGCATCATGTCAGGTGAAAGCACGAGGATTTCATGTGCATGATGCGCGGTAATTCGAAGGTAAGTGCTCGTGTGCGGGCCCTTACCTTCCATTTACCCCAATGCTGGCCAAATGGTATTGTCGACTGATTCTCGTCTATCGCGACTTGCCCGGCAAAGGAGACGCCAGCTTGGGAGCTCTACAGAATTCGCCATTCCTATCTCGATTTGCGACGCCAAGAATAGGGGAGGACACCATACCTGGCTTCTATTCTCCTGACCGCCAGATGTGGGTGGTTCAGTCTCCCGATGGTGAAGTCCCGATCATCGCCAACGGTGCCCTGAACGAGCTGATGACCAAGACGAAGGTCAACGCCGAGCAAGATGATGAGGCGTGCTGGCAGATTGAGTTACTGACCAAAACCTATCAGAAGGTCGAAAGCGATGATGACGATCCCAGTCCTTATCGAGGTCAATCGAATGACTCCAGCCACCTGCACCAATTCGATTCGAGTAACCATCTGCTGCAGCTCGTGACCAAAACTGATGCGATCACTGAGAGAGACGACCGGTGCAATGCCAACCACATCCTTGAGCTGATCACGAAAACCAACGTCGAGCTTGAGCGCGATGACAATGGTGATCCTACGTTCGGCTTGGACACCCGTTACTACTCAGACTGACCTGGAAGCGCATCATGCTGCTGTTGGTGACAAATCGCCGGGATATCACGATGGACTACGTGGTTGCTGAGCTTCGCCGGCGCGATCAGCCTTTTGTCCGCCTCAATACCGAGCAATTGCCCCAAGCGTTGTGCTCGATGGCGGGATTTCCTCGGGACGCTTGGTCTATTTCACTGGACGGGGTGGTTGTTCGTGGGTCGCAGATAACTGGGGCCTATTTCCGTAGGCCTGGAGCTCCAGTTGTATCCGACACGGTCACAGATCCTGGCGAGCGGGCCTACGCAGAAGCAGAGTGGAGCAGCTTTCTCAAAAGCCTCTACTCCCGCCTGGAGGGGCTGTGGCTGAATTCACCTACGAAGATCTTCATGGCTGAAGACAAGCCGATGCAGCTCCTCCTCGCGCAGGAGATTGGCTTCCACGTACCACAAGCATTCATCACGAACGACATCTTATGTGCTAGGGCCATCTCTGTGCTCGGCCATGCCGTTGGCAAGCCGCTGCGCCAAGCGGTGCTTGAAGGCGAGACGGAGCGCGTTATCTTCACCTCTCGACTCGCTGAGTTTGAGGAGGATCAGGCGGAATCAATCAGGCTGACCCCATTCATTGTGCAATCAGAAATCTTGAAGCAATACGATGTCCGAGTGACTGTCGTGGGCGAGCGTGTTTTCGCAACGGCGATCTGGTCGCAAGATAACGAGGAAACAGAAACTGACTGGCGAAAGGGTAGCCGGCCCGATCTTCGCCACGAGAAGATTGTTCTTGAGCCTAGGGTTGAGCTGCAATGCGTGATGCTTGTTCAGCAGCTTGGCCTAAGGTATGGAGCCATCGACCTGGTCTGCGATCGAGCGGGCAAATTGTGGTTCTTGGAGATCAACCCGAACGGGCAGTGGGCCTGGATCGAGAATCTAACTGGCTACCCAATTGCTTCAGCGATCGTAGACGAGCTGACGGGGAACCACATTGCTCAAACTTAAAGATCGGCTCCGCTGGCTTTGGCCGACTGTCATCCCTCTGTCACCTATTGAACAGGCCGCAGATGCAGAGTGGAAGCAGCAGATTGCTGCATCAGTGCGCGATGGAGATTGGACGACCGATAGCGAAGTGGTGCTGGAGGAATCTAGGCGACTCTTCGATGCAGAGGTTGACCGCCGCAAGGGTGCTGACGCTAAGGCAGGAATTTACCTCGCGGCCATCACGGCGCTGATACCCGTGTTGGTCTCGCTGCTGCCGACGCTATGGAGTGACAAGTCGAGCAAATGGCTAGGCTGCATGGGGCTTATGCTGTTCGCGTTTGCAGTCGCCTTCTTACTGAGTGCGGGGGCCTGGGCGTTCAGAACGCTGAAAGTTACAGGGTTCGCCCAGCTTGGCCCAGGAGAGTTAGCCACCACCTGGAAAGAAAGCTCGCCCAGAGCGGGGTTAGCCAAGCAGCTCGCTCGTGCCGTCCTTCACAATTACTCACTGGTCAACGAGAAGGTAACCGGCATCAAGATGACTCATGAGTACCTGCTTCGTGCCTTCCTGACCTTCACAATTCTGTTGGTGCTTCAGGTAGTGTGGCCGGTAGGCGCCTGGCTGGTAGAAGAGAGCACCAAGCTGATGGGTACTCCACCCCCGGTTTCATTGATCATGTGTTACTCGTAAATCCGGAGCGTCCTGGCTTGCTACCGCGATAGGCGCCGCTCGGTGAAGCTGGGCAGCGAGCAGATTGTTGATTGAGCAATGCGCCTTTGTCCGTCCAAGTTTCCTTCCACTTTTAGCCCTCGTCTCGGTCATCCCGAACACGCTTCCAGGGCTGCCTGCATTCGCAATCTGGATAGTTTTTCTGAGCGCCCAGCGACCATTATGTACGAGCTGCAGACGCTGTTGAGCGCGTCACTGCAAGCGAATATGAATAAGCACATTAAAACAATAATTTCTGCTGCCAGTTAAGCTTATGAATCTGCCATCGCCCCATTCAGTCTTTAAAGATGTTTGGTGCTGATTTTGACTATTTCGGGTGCTCATCAAGGACGACTAGCTCCTGTATCCGATAATTTTCTATATGGTGGAAAATATGAGCTGGTCAGAAGCAGATCTACAATCGAGTGGCCAGGGGGCTGCAAAAGCTGGTCGCCAACTTGGAATAGGGTTCAAGCCGCGCCACCTGACGATGATGTCAATCGCAGGAGTAATTGGTGGTTCATTGTTCGTTAGCTCTGGAAGCGTAATTCATAATGCCGGGCCAGCTGCCGTTCTAGCTTACCTTGCCGGGGGCATTCTCATGATGCTGATTATGAGGATGCTAGGCGAGATGGCTACTACCTCACCCGACACTGGTTCATTTTCGACATATGCCGATAGAGCTATCGGAAGTTGGGCAGGGTTCACGATTGGATGGCTCTACTGGCTTAGCTGGGTGTGCATAATGGCATGGGAAGCTTATGTTGCCGGCAAAATTCTCCACGGCTGGTTTCCAGCGATTAGCATGAACGCATTTGTGCTGGGAATTACTCTGCTTCTAATGAGTGTGAACTTCTTCAATGTCCGGCATTTTGGTGAGATGGAGTTTTGGTTCGCTCTCATAAAGGTGGTGGCAATTTGCAGTTTTCTTGCTATCTGCACCCTGGCGGCTATGCACGTCTGGCGAGGTGGTGAGGTAATCGGAGTTGCCAATTTGACCGCGCATGGATTCGTGCCGAACGGTGTTGGAGCAGTTGTTGGTGCAATGCTTGGGGTGATGTTTGCATTTTTAGGCGCTGAGATCGCGACCATTGCGGCCTCTGAGTCAAAAAATCCTCAAGAACAAATCGCCAAAACCACCAAATCGGTCATCTGGCGAGTAGGATTGTTCTACGTGGGCTCCATTTTTCTGATCGTATGCTTGGTGCCTTGGAATGATCCGTTCCTGGGCGAGTCAGGCTACGGTGCATATCGTCGTACGCTTGAGCTGCTGGGGGTACCGGGTGCCGAATACCTAATGAATTTTGTGGTGTTGACTTCCGTAAGTAGCTGTCTTGTGTCGGCTCATTACACAGCCTCTCGGATGTTGTTTTCACTGGCTGTCCGAGGTGATGCTCCCTCGGTACTCAAGCGCACTCGTCACGCGAACGGCGCACCAATATGGGCAATCTTGGCGTCATGTGCAGTGCCGGTTGTGTTGGCTCTGATGAATTTTAGCGAGGCGCTGCGCCCCAAGGACGTTCTAGACACGCTGATGAACGTTACGGGCTCGACCGCCTTACTGGTGTATTTGGTGATCGCATTTTCGCAATTACGGATGCGACGTAAATTGCAAGAGCAGGGCACCCTGATACCTATGAAAATGTGGATGTATCCGTGGCTCACTTGGGCGGTGATCAGCTTCATCAGTATTTGCTTGGTGATGATGATGCTAAGTCCAGATTACCAATCGGTTATTTTCTCAACAGGCGGCTTGACGCTGTGCATCATGGCTGTCGGAATAATCCGACAGACACGCAGCCCAAAGAACACCGCTACCGGTGCAAGTGAAACTCAAGCGAAGGCGCTGCTAAGGTAGCGTGCAGAATCACCTGCTAGCCGCCAGGCAGCAACGAATGGGCCGATATGGACGCTGCTCGCCGCCCGCATCAGTGTTGAATTGCCAGATACCCGCGGTTCTCCATGGGGCTTGCCGAGGCACACGATTCTGGGGTAATTGGATCAGTGGTTGCTCAAAACAGTCAGAGGTTCTCAGCATGCCATCGTTAGTCGAGTACCGATCCTTCGACGTGGTTCATCAGGCTAGGTTGCTTGGAAATTGGGATCAGAAGTACACCCAGCTTTCTCCAGGGCGATTTGAAGGTTCGGTGACTGAGCTTAGGTTGGACGGTTTGACGCTTGCACGGGAGCGCATGAACACTGCGGTACAACAAGCCGGCAGCCTCCCGGCAAGGAGTTTTGCAGTCTCGCACCCGATCAATCCACACGGCTTACACCATCTGGATTGGCGGA
Source organism: Pseudomonas sp. CGJS7 (assembly GCF_036961695.1). Lineage (NCBI taxonomy): Bacteria > Pseudomonadati > Pseudomonadota > Gammaproteobacteria > Pseudomonadales > Pseudomonadaceae > Pseudomonas > Pseudomonas sp. CGJS7. Next base: position 215,059 of record NZ_JBAMDI010000001.1, read on the forward strand.
GAGATCTCAAAGACGGCTCTGGCCTGATGAACTCGTCTGGTCGGTATCGGGTGATGTCTTCGGAGTTTTCTGATGTGTTGGTACTCGTCGTTGCTGCTGATACGCTGGCGGAGCACCTAGATAGGCTTGGCCTAGGTGTGGTTGTCTCAAAAATTCGGACGCTCAGTCTGCCGGAGGGATTTCAAGCAATGGCCCTGGATATGCTCGATCAATCGCAGTTCGAGCTATCGGACGATTTCTGCTCGGAATCGTCAGCACGGTTGCTCGATTCGCTAGCGTCGCCTCTATGTGAAAGCTCCCAAAACGAGAGCGCGCGGACTTGGCGAACTGATCGCTTCGGCATAGTCAATGATGCTTGTGATGCGGCTGAAGAGGAGGGTTTAAGCACAGCCACCCTTCAAACCATGTGCCAAGGTGCCCGAGTGAGCCTTCGTATCCTTCAGTACGCTTTTCGCGAAGTGCTTGGTGTAACCCCTTTGAAGTGGCTTAGGATCGCGAGGCTAAATGCCGTACACAGCGATCTGATATGTCATCGTCCAACGGGGATAACTCAATGCGCCTTAGCCTATGCTTTTACCCATTTAGGCCGATTCTCCGTCGAATATCGCTCAATCTTTTATGAGACTCCTCGACAGACATTACATCGTGCCCGTTGCGACGCTTAAGCTGTGACGCCGAATCACACTGTAACACTGGGTTGGCCGCCAACAGTGTTCGCAAAACGGATATTTAGACTTTCATCAAACAGTTATAAATAATTAGCACGGCATCACTGACATGCTGCATGAGTGGCATGGTTGGTGTCGGCAGTATCACTCAGCCATAATTTCCCATCAGTCAGGTGACTAATATGCTTGCGAGTAAAGTAGGGGTTAACTCGTCTTTGGATCAGATGTCAGATCTGCACTTGATAGACATGCAGACTCAGCTTCATCCATTCACGGACGCTCGAGTTCATGCCGAACAAGGTGCTCTGATCATTGAGCGCGGAGATGGAATTTACGTGATCGATTCTGATGGCAAACGTTACATAGAAGGAATGTCAGGTCTGTGGAGTGTCGCTGTTGGATTTAACAATAAGCGACTGGTTGAGGCTGCAACGAAACAGCTAGATAAACTTCCGTACTACCATCAGTTCATCAACAAAACGCTCTCTCCTTGTATTCAGCTTTCTGAGAAATTGCTGCAGATTGCTCCAATACCAATGAGCAAGGTTTTTCTTGCCAATTCTGGCTCCGAAGCCAATGACACTGCGGTAAAGCTCGTTTGGTATTTCAATAACTCAAAGGGCCAAGCGCAAAAAAAGAAGATTATTTCACGGAAAAACGGGTACCACGGAATTACGGTTGCTGCCGCGAGCCTCACTGGACTGCCTACGACTCACAAGGCATTTGACTTACCGCTACCAGGCTTTCTTCATGTCAATGGCCCTCTTGTATATCGGGATATGAGAGTCGGTGAATCAGATGAGTCCTATGCTGATCGGCTAGCGGATGAGCTTGAGCAAGTAATCCTGAGAGAGGGGCCTGAAACGATTGCAGCATTTTTTGGTGAGCCTGTGATGGCAGCAGGTGGTGTGCATATTCCACCTGCAACCTATTGGCAAAAGATCCAGGACATATGCCGCAAGTATGACATTCTTATCGTCGCAGATGAGGTGATCACCGGGTTCGGTCGTACGGGTTCTATGTTCGGTTGCGAGACTTATGGCATCAAACCAGATATCCTGGTTCTCTCTAAGCAGATCACATCCTCTTATCAACCTCTTTCCGCCGTTTTAATTAACCAACGTGTGTACGAAGGCATTGCTGATCAAAGTAGTGTCATCGGCACGTTCGCGCATGGATTTACCGGTGGCGGTCACCCCGTTGCTGCGGCCGTTGCGCTGGAGAATATCGCCATCATAGAGGAGGAGGGACTGGTTGAGCGTGCTGATAAGATGGGTCAACTGCTACAAAAAGCCTTGCGTGGTTTTGAGAGTCATGAACTCGTAGGGAACGTGCGTGGTGTAGGACTCATCGGGGCGGTCGAACTGGTTGCTGACAAAGGCACAAAGGCTCCTTTCGGTGAGCCTGGAACCCTTGGTCGTTATCTTGTGGCTCGAGCGCAGGAAAATGGCCTCGTGTTGAGAGCTATCGGCGATTCCATCGCATTTTGTCCGCCGCTGATCATTTCAGAAACCGAGATCGATCAGCTGATCAGTCGTTTCGCTCGTGCGTTGGATCAAACCGCAGCATGGTACCGTGGCAAAAAATAAGTCTGCTTGTAACTGCTCCTGTGGATTCTAATGCACCTTAGAGCCACAGGAGCTCTCTGCACAGTGCTACTCACTGCCTACACACAACTGTAACGTGAGATCACGATCTCCTCAGCTGGCTCTGTCCACGACCATTGGGTGACATTCACTTGTCTATTTCTCTATCGGTCAAGCCTGGGTTCGGGATTAGGTTGCAGATACCGCTACGCAACCTCGGCGCGCTGTCGAAATTCGCATTTTTCTCGTCCCACATGTAGTCTTGTCGTACCTGTACATCAAAGGATTCACACATGTCTCGCCTCGCCGAATACCGTCGTCTTGAACAGCAGCTCGCAGCTCAGCTTGCTGAACTGGAAGCCATGAAAGATGACAATGGGCTTAAGCAAGAAATGGAGTTTGAAACCAAACTGCGCAGCCTTCTCGGAGAGTATGGCTACAGTTTGAGAGAGGTCATCAACATCTTGGATCCTCAGGCTGGCGCGCGTCAGGTGAACGCTGCTGCAAGCACCACCGGTACTCGCAAACCGCGGGAGACGAAAACCTACAAAAACCCGCATAATGGCGAGCTTGTTCAAACCAAGGGCGGGAACCACTCGGTGTTGAAAGCTTGGAAAAGCCAGTACGGCTCGGACACTGTGGAGAGCTGGCTTCAGTAAGAAGCCTGATACCAAGAGCCTCCTTCGGGAGGCTTTTTCGGAGCGTGAGTTGAGGTGTCCATCCCACGGACGCTACCTACTGCTAGATCATGAAACCTGACAGTCAAAGTCCATGTCTTCGCTACAAGGTGGGGGAGGTATGCGGCTAGATTTGCCTTCCTCGCAAATCCTGCGCCATCCGGCGTGAAGGAACACCCGCTTCAGAGTGAGATGAGCTTCCTACTCGGATCTTGCTGCATGAAGAGCAGGATATCGAAAATTCGACCTGGCTCGGTTTGAAGGCCAGGGTGGTCGCTTTTTTGAACGGCGTCGGTCAAGTGATCCTTGTTTTGCTCCCAACATTGGCCTAGCGCGAAGGGCAGACTGCAGAGTTTTTGGCCGGCGGCTTTGAGGGTGTCGCTGGGGAGCAGGTACCGAGGGCTACCGAACCCTCGAACGCCGGCGTTCTGTAACCCCTTTCTAACCTGGCTATCAAGCGCTGGCATGAATCCCGTTATGAGTAGTAAGGCTTTCATGGGGTAGGTGACGTTGGTGTTATCGATGAACAATGCGTCGGCAAGCATCTTTAGGACACCGAGCAGCTCTGCATCAAAATGAGCCGTTGACGGATACAGTTTTTCACTAGCGAAAATCCGGTGACCATCGGAACACAGCGCGAAGGCACCAAGTTGGTGAATGTCAAAACGGACAAGCGTGGCGTGAAGGCTCGGGCTGCACAGAGCAGATGCGGCTTGAGCGGGCAGGTGCAGCAGTGGGGCTTTACGCGCTCCAGCACCCCAACTCATCAAAGCATGTCGTAGCGCGTCAGCTAAATTTGCGGCGTTATGCGGCGTCAGAGCGCTCAGGTAGGCTTTAGAGATCTGCCTTACTGTGTAGAAGTCATCATGGTAGGAGGCATTGAACCGGTTGATCGCCGAACAGATGTCTGTCTCTTCACCTACCACTCTAAGCATGTCTGATCCATTGAAAAAGAGGGAGCAGGCGCCGCGAGGGGCCCGTCAGGATGGTTGCGGAATATTCACTAGCGCCGATTTTAGCATCAAATCGCCATCTTTTTAGCCTTGCGACTGAGGCTATTTATGAATGCTGAGGGTGCGCGGAATTGCGATCTCTAGCCCAACCTAATCTCGGTTACGCATCTCAGAACATGGAATTTCCGTTTGCTGCCTGCTCTGGTACTGCCTGGATGACGTCCCAGTGCTCGACAATTTTCCCATCTTTGACGCGGAAAATATTTACGATCGCACGACCTCTGTCATCAGGCCCGCTTTTTGAATGATTGTGTAACCAGACTAGGTCACCATCGACTGCTGACCGCAGGATCTGCGAAGTCGCATCTGGATTTTTCTTGAAATAGTCCGTAAAGAAGCTCACGAAGGGGGCCTTGCCGTCAGGCACCTGAGGGTTGTGCTGCTTGTATGACGAATCTACAACTTTGGAAGCTTCTGCTACCTGGTGCTTGTTAAAGAAGGCGTTGTAGAAATCTACAACAAGCCTACGGTTATGCTCTGCATCGTCTGAGGGGGAGGCCTGAGCAGCTGCACCAGCCAGAAAATAGTAACCGAGGGTGAGTGGGATTAACGCAAAAATTGTCTTACGCATCATGAGACCCCATGCTTTTTCGTCAACTTTTCCGCTGAGATGCGGGCACTCGTCAACGCTAGCCGAAATAAGCCGGCTTGGCCCGCCATAAAGCACAAACCAAGCCGATGATGATCAGGACAGCTTCGCAGCGATCTCAGCTACGCGCTTACCTAGCAGCTTCGCTGTCTCCAAATCGCCGGAACGTGGAGCTTCATCAGGAGAGGCATCAGATGGGGAGACCGCCAAGGCGCCCGCAAAACCAGCAGTCCAGTTGATGTCTGAAGGGCCATGAGCCTTGGTGTTCGCAGGCATTAGCCCAGTACCTACCCAGATTTGTCCATGCTGCTGGGAAAGCGTCCAGAAGTACTCGATAGTCGAGAATTTATCGCCATTCACAGACGCGGAGTTCGTGAAGCCAGCTGCAACCTTATTCTTCCATGCTTGGCCGAACCAAGGCTTGGAGGAAGCATCGGCGAACTTCTTAAACTGCCATGCTGGCCCGCCCATGTAGGTCGGGCTGCCATAGATAATCGCGTTCGCTTGGCTGATTTCCTCCCAAGCTGCCTCAGGCAGGTTACCCTCGGGATCGATTGCGAAGAGCTTAGCACTCGCAAGGGAAGCGGCCCCTGCATGAACGGCTTCTGCTTGCTTGGCCGTGTGGCCATATCCGCTGAAGTAGACAACTGCAACTGTAGTCATAGCGATTTCCTTAACGAGTTGAGGATTTTTGAGCGGGATTGGTAACCAGCTCATTAGGATTCGCGTATGACTATAGAGCCTGAGCGCGTAGGCGTGAAGATAGTTACCTCAGGGAAACCTACTCATTATGAACACATCTTCATAAAGGTCGAATTTGGTTGAAAATTATCTACCGATGTAGTGGCTCTACAATTCCACCAAGGTTGAGATCATAATTGCTCTGAGCCTGAAGCACTGCTGCTGCATTTTTCTCCGCCCACGCAATCGTCACCGCAACTGCATCCGCCAGTGTCGCACCCAGGTTTGTGAGAGAGTACTCCACAGAAGTAGGAACGGTATCGATAGGTGTTCTAAGAATCAACCCGTCTCGCTCAAGTCGCTTAAGCGTTTGTGACAAAACTTTTTGAGAAATTCCTTCAATTTGCCGAAGTAGTTCGTTGAACCTCCAAGTTCTGTCGTGCAAAAGACCTAGAATCAACATGGCCCACTTATCCGCAACACGCTGGAGTATAAAGCGTGTTGGGCACTCCGATGCATACGGATTCCAAGGTGACAAAGTGCTCATGGATTTTGACTCTCGCTAAAGTGCTGCAGGGATATTTCCAATACCTATGGGTTAGGGCGTGTCCCTGAGTTTTATTTCAATTTTGACGACAACAAATCGAATGTTTTAATACCGTGAGGGACGAGGTGCTCCGCCACAAAGCTTTGAATGAAAAGCCCCTGTTTTACAATGGGCGGCAGAGCACCTTTAGCACAAAAATCATCATCCATCTCATATGCCAAAAGCTCTTTTGAGTAATTTGGGATTAGAGAGAGACTGCTTTCGATGAGATCCTTTTTAGCGAGCAACCTATATCGATTGCTGATAATAAATCCGAAGCTATCTTGTAAACTCCAGTGGCGCGTAAGCTCGCCCTTGCTGAAGTAGTGTTTGTGGCGGTGGTAGAGGTTTGTGAAATAGACGGCGTCAACGCGCGAATAAGTTTCTGGATTTGCAAAAGGTGCGTCGCTAAACAGTCCGTTATGCCCGACGAGGTAGTGCAACCACTTTTGCATGTCCTGGGGCGTGTCACAGCAAACAGCTAGGATATTGAGCTCAGTTTCGCTTGGGGTCGGGCTGAATTTCTGGTGGGCGCTTTCCAGGAAATCCTTGAGTTTGTTGTCCAGGTTCGGCTGAACCACGAGTGGTTTTGACGATTCAGGATTGAAAAACTGTGTGAGCTCCTCTGGGAGCTTAAGAAAATCTGGATGGCGCCCCAAGAAATTTAGATGGAACGCATCCTGGCTATCAATTTCCTCAGTCTTGGTGTAGTCCGCGCATTTGACCTCGATATTATAATTCACGCCATCTACTGAGAAGGAGCAGTCCACATCCTTTGGGGGATTAAGTTTTGGCTCGTATTTGAAGGTGTCGGGGTATGCAGCAGCAAAGTGCCCACAAATTGTAAGCTCACACGCCGTCTGCAGGTAATGCTTCTCTGAGAATGACTGTGGGTTTGGTCTCAACTTGGAATCGCGAAGGTTCCTGAGCTCTTTAGTAGAAAGGAACGGCGTCAGTTTTTCCAATAGCTGGTGCAGATCGTTCTGATAGGCGACTGATGCGTCAGAGTCGTTAAAGTATGCATTATGAGGTGTAGATTGCTGGTCGTTCATGTGACTCTGCCGGTAGGAGGTCAATTTTAGGCGCTGTGCCAGATGACCAAGGAGATTTGCGCTTAGGTGGAGATGACTCCGATCTATCCCTGAGATTCGCCAGCCTTTATCAGCCTTAAAGGTGACGTAGGTACCTTAAGCATGAACTGGGTTTCGACCATCTGGCTGGTCATCCCAGCCCCTGCGAGAACCCGACTCCATGTCGAGAAGTCCAGTAGATCAATCGCTCGTTGAACAAGCAGGGGAGATTCCATCGGAATAAGCTCATCGAACTCTTCATGTTTGGTAAAGCCTTTCCGCGCGAGGTAGGTAAATCCGCTCTTGGCTTGATCGGCGGTAAGGAGATCCAAAGCCCGGGCGCGATAAATTAGCGCCTTGAAGCTGACCTTCCAGCGGAGCTTCAGCTCTTTCAATGCTGGCCAGTTCAGATACTTGCCCCGCATTGCCGGAAACTCCGCGGCGAAGCTCGCCCTCGGCATAAGGAGGGCACTGGCAAACTGGTTGGCTTGCTCTTCTGTTTCACGGCAACCAGTTTCTATACCTTGATGCATAACCAGATGACCGAGCTCGTGTGCCAGATCGAACCGCTGCCGTCCTGGGTTCACTTTTGAGGTGTTGCGGACGATCAAGGGGCGTTTGTTGAATAGAGAGAATGCGTCAATGCGATCATCTGCGTCAGCCAAGTTAACGACGAGCACACCTATTTTTTCCGCCAGCTTGGTAACGCTTGAGAGAGGGCCCAAACCTATGCCTTGCTCTCTTCTAAAACGCTCGGCCACCTGTTCAATTTTCCCAGCACCGGTAACCGGCTCCTCGATCACGTGAAAATCGACGGCGGGAAACGCTACCTCTTTGTCCAGTTCATCAACGAGCAGCTCAAACATCTCAACCTGGGCGGCAATCGTTTTCTTCAACGTCTGGGTTGAGGTGCGCACACTGCGGAAGTGACATTGCTCAAGCTCAACACCACTCTTGCGGGGAGTAAAAAAGAAGCTTTCTTTGACGTTCAGAATTTCGCAGAGCTGCTTCAACTGACCCGGGTTGGGAATTGAGTTGATCTCAAGCTTATGCGCGTATTGCCTAGTCACGCCAAGGAGCTCGCCGATTTCGGCAAGGGAGCGCCCCGAGGCGCACCTCGCGAGGCGTAGCTTGTCGGGTGAAAACTCGTCACCCAGAGGCAGGAGGCCTGTTGTGTCATTCATCTTTCAAGTCAGCGTCTTTCGTTTCTTTCTGCCCAGCGTCCTTGTCGCGACGAACTGGCAGAGAATCATCAATTTCAACAACAGGGGAGAGCTCTGTGGTGCGGACAGAAAGCAGAGGTTCGTAATTATGCGTCCACTTGCTGATGACATTGCGGTTGGTGTCGAAGCCCAAGACAGAGACGGTCAGCGTTGGGCCATCAGGATTTCTATCGCTGTCGACATACAACCGCCAGGTAACGTTCCCGTCAGTGGCCGGCCCCAGCAAACTGTCGTGGTAAAGCTCAACGACGTTTTTCTCCACGCGATAACCCTTCTTGCGTGTGTCCGGGTCATCCGTCACCACCTGCATCAAAACCCCATCAATGCTGATCGTGTAATCCAACGTGTTGTTGACGAGCTTGAACCAAGGGAGGTCACCCTGGCGATGTAGGCGCCTAAACCGACCATGGATGCGACCGTAAGGAAAAATCCCTTTCGTCCAGTTGGTGTCATCTTCAGTGGATGTGGCCTCAAGCGCTTTGTAAGCAGCATCCAAAAGGTTGTTGCAGACGACATCAAGATGGGCGCGGCTGAGCTTCGGCTCAAGCTCACTTGGATGGTGATGTTCAGGCATGCATTTCTCCGAAAAGCGTGCAAATAATCTATAGTGTCAACCGAGATTTTTGTGCATAATTCTGAGAATGTCAACCTCTGACGTTACGTGTCAGTGTGTTCAATTGTCGTGCCCAATTGGGGCGCGCAACGTCTGCTCAAGCGCTGTGGGCTTGCCGAATCTTGGGGTGATTGGGGGTTTTATGAACGTGTTCATCAGCTCTGTCGTGCGTAATTTTGAGAGCTATCGTGCGGCAGCCAAGAAGGCTGTCTTACTGCTCGGGCATGTGCCAGTGATGTGTGAGGACTTTGGTGCTCGGCCGTATTCCTCTCAGGAAGCCTGCATGACTGAAGTAGAGCAGGCGGATGTGGTGGTGCTTGTCCTGGGTGCTGACTTCGGGTTCAAAACTGAATCTGGCGAGTCGGTGACGCAGCAGGAGTTCCGACGCGCTCGAGCCACTGGCAAACCTATCCTGGCATTCCTACATGACGTCGCGGTGGAAGGGCCGCAGCAAGAATTTCGATGGGAAGTATCGGATTACGTCGACGGGCTCTTCCGTGCCACATTTGCCAATGAGCACGAGCTGTCTGATGGTGTCGTCCGGGCTCTGAGTCAGCTAAATATGAGCCGTAGTGCCGTTGGTGAGGCAGAATTCGCGCAGCGGCTGGAGATTCGAAACTCTAATAGCCGTTGGGGCGGCAGAGATCACGAAACCCGACTCGAGCTGGCTTTCCTGCCTCAGCCGGCTAACCCGGGTAGCTTGCGCTCCATCCACTCTGAACACGAATCCTATTTCTTGAAGTTTTGCCATGCTGGACTAGGCACCGTCAAAGCAGGCTATGAGGATTTCGACAGGGACGAACTCACAGGAATTGATGCTCCCGGCCTGGTCTGGCGGCATCACGACAGTGGTCTGTCTTGGTTGTCGATGACTCTCGCAAACCCAACGCGTCCGTCCAACCACTTCGACGGGTATTACGTATCGCCGACCCAAGTGAGGCGCTTGGCGGAAGCTGCATATGACATCCTTTGCCAAGGCCGAGGAGGGTGGTTTCAGTTGTCTCTCCACGGCGTGTCATACAAGGTTTTTGCAGAACCGCCTGCCGTTGCGACAGGGAGTTTCACTATGTCGCACCGCTCAGAGCAAGAGCTGCAGGAGCGCCGGCTACTCATCCCGGCGACCTCTGCGGCTTATGGACGATGGCTAGATGACGTGATGTTCAAGTTCAAGCGTAAGCTTTCGTCTTAAGTTGCTTTTGCGCCTGGCACTGGTATGCCAGGCGCAGTTGAGCTCAAAGCGCCTAGCTGGGTGAAACGTACAGTGCCATCCCGCGTTCCGCTACCTCCTCGAGCTTGAAAAACCTCCCAGCCGCTTTCAGTGCGGGGAAGACCACACATGCAGCGTAGGGCTCACTGTATTGAGTCGTTAATCCTTGAACGTCGAACACTATTTGGCCTGGCGGGAACCCCAGGTTTTGAGCGTGTTCAAGGTTGTGAAGTGCCCCCTCCTGTTCCCCGTTAGCCTCAGCGACTTCAATGACCTTCTGGCGGAGCGTGTCCACATCGCCGTCAGCCACTTCGGTGAAAAACTGCTGCCTGCGGTGCCTTGCGTAGCCAAATCCTGCGGCATTTGCAGAGCCAATCCGGTTCAACGCAATGCATGCAACAGTAACAAGCTCCATACCTTTCCTCCTTCGGTTTGCCGGCGCAGCTCCTACTCATAGATCAGAAAGGAAAGTCACGCCAGGATTGCTCAATTGCCTGCTGGCACCCTGCCGCCAATACAGAAATTCCGCACACGCTTGTCTCGGATCGCCCGTCTTCCAGAACAACTGAAGCGAATCTAACCGCGGCAGGATTTTGATAACTCAATTTGCCCTCTCGCAGTACCAGGATGTCCTCCGTGCAGCTGGCGAAGCCTCCTTTCAGCATTGGAAGACGATGCGTCACGTCCCAATTTTTGTGAGTTAAGAACCCACGATGGGTCTCGTCGGCGGGTAGCTTACTTGCCCGAAACAACCGTTCTAGAGCTGTTCCTCACCTGGCTGATCTGCCCGTAGGGCAAGCGGCAAGCAAAATTACCATATGACAAACCGTTTACACATAGGATAACCGGATGCTAATTTTTGCTCACCTGCTAGGTGGCGCCCCTGTCGGGCGTCGTTACCGGTAGTCCACGGTTTGGAGAACCAGCATGAAAAAACAAGAAATTTATGAATGCGATGTCCTGGTGGTTGGATCAGGAGCTTCGGGCATGTCTGCCGCCATTACGGCTAAGCATCATGGTTTGAACGTAGTGATGGTCGAGAAGGGTTCGACCTTTGGCGGTACTTCTGCTCGATCTGGTGGATGGTTATGGATTCCGTGCACCTCGCTTGCTCAAGCATGGGGGCATAGCGACTCTCACGATGCGGTGAAGACGTACCTGAAGCATGAAGGAGGGAATTCCTACAACGAAGAACGCGTGGACGCTTTCCTGCGGCATGGAAGCCCGGCAGTAGATTTCTTCCTCAAACACACTGCCGTCAGATTCGATATGCCACTGGTGTTCCCGGACTACCATGCTGAAGCGCCTGGCGCCATGCAGGGCGGCCGTTCGATGGTTGCAAGACCGTTCGATGCTCGGGAGCTTGGTAAGCGCATGGAGCAACTTGAGCCACCGCTTCCTGAACAGACGGTTCTAGGGATGATGATCGGCTCAGGCCCGGACATTAAGCACTTCATGCGTGCAACCAGGTCGCTGGAGTCAGCGATTTACGCTACGAAGCGACTCTCCAAGCACATTTGGCAGACCATTAAATATGGCCGTGGGATGACGCTCACTAACGGGAATGCTCTGATTGGTCGGCTGGCCAAGTCAGCGTTTGATATGGAACTACCAATCTGGCTGCAATCCCCAGTTACTGAGCTGATTATCGAAGGCGGCGCGGTTGTAGGGGCTCGCGTGCGGAGAAATGGTGAAGAGGTAGTCGTTCGGGCGGCGAGGGGGGTCGTATTGGCTGCCGGGGGGTTCCCTCATGACATTGAGCGCCGCAAAGCTCTCTACTCGCACACTAAAACCGGCAACGAACATTGGACGCCTACTCCTAAAACCAACACCGGCGATAGCCTGAAAATGGTCGAAAAAATGGGAGGCAAGCTCAACACGAATCTCCCTAATCCTGCGGCATGGACACCAGTGTCTCTGACCACGCGTAAGGATGGAACTCAGGGTGTCATGCCGCACTTCATTGATCGTGCAAAGCCAGGTGTGATCGCGGTTACTCGGAGCGGCAAACGATTCACCAATGAAGCCGACTCGTATCACGACTATGTCCAAGCCATGATCAAAGCCTGCAGCCAAGAGCCCGAAGTATGCTCCTGGCTCATTTGTGACCACTACACGCTTCGACGTTATGGATTGGGGTGTGTAGCCCCATTCCCACTGCCAATAGGCAGGCACCTGAAAACTGGCTACCTGATCAAGGGCAAAACATTGGGTGCGTTGGCGAAAGCAGCAGGGATTAACGAGCAGCAGCTGGTAGAAACCGTCACACAATTCAATGTCTCCGCGTCAGCGGGCCATGACCTTGAGTTCGGCAAAGGCTCAAAAGCGTACAACCGCTATCAAGGAGATGCCTACCGCGCGCCAAACCCTTGCGTCGCACCTATCGAGCGCGGGCCTTTCTATGCAGTGAAGATCGTCCCAGGAGACATTGGTACCTATGCCGGCATCGCAGTGGATCGCAACTGCCAGGTACTCGGAGCGGATGACCGGCCGATCCAAGGGCTATTCGCTGTGGGTAATGACTCTGCAAGCATCATGGGAGGCAACTATCCGGGAGCGGGTATCACCTTGGGCCCTGCGCTGACCTTTGGTTACGCCGTAGGGATTCACTTAAGCAATGCTGCACGAGTGGATGACGCCAGCTTGGTGAGAAAAACCGGTTGATAAGGGCGACATTGAATCGAGTCGTACGTCACCCGCAATGAACGATCAAATAACAACAAAGGTTTACCATGAAAAAACTGAGTGAAACTCGCCTGTCTGTTGCCGGAAAGCTGGTCTTGATTACTGGTGCGGCTCAAGGAAATGGCAAGGCTGTCGCGCACGGTCTCGCCGAGCAAGGCGCCAAAGTCGTCATTGTCGACATTGATGGCGAAGGTGCTACGAAAACAGCCGAAGCGATCTGCGGCGTAGGCAATCAGGCGTGGGGCTTTGGGCTGGACGTTAGTGATCAGGAGGCTTGTGAGCGTCTGGCCGCGGTGATTGTGGGTGAGATCGGTGACATCGATGTGCTGATCAATAACGCTGGGATTTTGAAGCGAGTAGTATTTGAATCACCAGCTGTTTCGCAGGCTTTAGCTGACACGCTGGCGGTGAACGTGACGGGGCCTTTCAATGTCACAAAGGCCTTTCTTCCTTCTCTGAAGAGAACCAAAGGCAACGTGATCAATGTCGCGTCGATTCAGTCCTTCGTCGCAGCCACTACGTCGCCTACCTATGCGATTTCAAAGGGCGCAGTGGCTCAGATGACCCGAACCCTGGCAGCGGAACTGGCGGAATTTGAAATCCGAGTAAATGCGGTTGCGCCTGGCATGTTCGCTACCGCCATGTCTGCAAGTACACGCGGAAACGAAAACGCCCTCAGCACCTTCTTGCAGCATGTTCCGATGAGACGTGCAGCTGATCCCGATGAGCTCGTTGGGCCTATTACGTTTCTTGCTTCCGCCGCGGCTAGCTACGTTACAGGTGTCGTTCTGCCTGTAGATGGGGGCTACCTCGTCCATTGATCCCGGCATTTCACCTGCAGAGAAGCCTTTAGGAACGGCACAATGTACCTGTGTCTGTTGATTGCGGTAGACGGTTGGAGGCGATACAGTGCCGCTTTTAACGCATTGACCAGTTATCGCATGCAGAACAGAGCAGGTATTCAGGAAGGGACACTGCTTGCTGATGGAGACATTCGATGAAGTCGTCTCAGCGGGGAGTGCAAAGCGTTGAGATGGCGGGGCTGATCCTGCGCACGATTGTGGAGCAGTCCCGTCCTCTCAGCCTCAAGGAAATCGCAGACCTTGTCGAAACCCCTCCGTCACAGGTCTATACCTACCTCGTTAGCTTGACGCGTGTAGGTCTTCTCAAGCGCAATGACTACACCCAAGCGTTTGAGCCGGGGCAGCTTTCGTTCCGGCTCGGCGTTTCGGCTCTTTATCGGCTTCCGAAAGTCAGCGAAGCGATTCCAATCGTCAATGAGATTGGACGCCGCCTGGAAGTCAACGTATTTGTGGCTGTCTGGAGTCGACACGGCCCGATCGTAGTGCACTATGCGGAACACGGTACGGTGCTGAGTATCGGCTTTCGTCTTGGTACGGTTCTTTCTTTAACCAGGACTGCAACAGGCCGACTGTTCGCTGCCTACCAGCCTCAGGAACTGTCGGCGTCTGTAATCGAAAATCAGACCTTCACCAGAGACAGCCTCGAGACATTCCAGTCCGAAGAATTCAAAGAAGTCTTGGATGAAATTCGGAGTGCCGGAAGATCTGTCGCACAAGGCTACCCAACCCCTTCGGTATCTACCATATCCATTCCCGTCTTTAACGATGCAGGGTGTCTCTTGCTCACAATGACAGCATTTTCCGCAGCCGCCAGCTTCGATTTGGCACGGATTGCTGAGGTAACCAATGAGATGCGCGCGGCATCTGAGCGTCTCATTAATGGATATGCGGAAGGCAAGCCATGAGCGAGCATGACGAGAAAAGCCCTCGCGGCATCCAATCTGTTGAGGTGGCGGCTGAGCTGTTAGAGGCGCTAACGCTTCTTCAAAAACCTGTATCTTTGAAGGAGTTTGCCTCAGCTGTAGGCATGAGTTCTGCGCGTGCGTTTCCCTATTTGGTCAGCTTGGTACGCTCCGGCCTGGTTTTCAAAGATGAAGAGACAGGTCTCTACGAGCCTGGATTGGTCGCACGAGATCTAGGAGTGCTGGGGTTGCACTTCCTCAGTCCCACCCATGAGGCGGAGCCGGTCGTCAAAGAGCTCGCTGCAGCCACGGGCCACGCAGTTGTACTCAGCGTTTGGGGATCTCTTGGCCCTACTGTGGTACGAATGGAGGAGGCTCGCTTCAGTCTTTACTCTGAGATCCGACTTGGCTCGGTGATGTCGCTGACAAATTCTTCGATCGGTCGTACATTCTCGGCCTGGCTGCCCCAATCGGCCTTGCAGAAAAACCTGTTGCTTGAAGAGATCCGTGATGCGGGCTCTAGTACTGCGCGCCTCGATCTCCCTAGCTACCTTGAGCAACTCTCCTTGATTCGCGAACGCGGCGTGGATGTCCAACGAGATCGCCCGATGCCAGGGTTGAGCTCGCTGAGCGCACCTGTGTTCGGGCTCAACGGAGAAATCGTATTTACCCTTACTGTATTTGACGACACGAATGCCATGAACCTTTCGGTGGATGGCGAAACTTCGCTTACGCTTCAGAGAAGTACTCAGAAGCTTTCCAGGCAATTGGGTCATTATTCGACCCCTTGAGCTTCGGCCTCTGTAACCGTACCTGGACATCCAAACCTTTGCCCCTTTCCAGGTAGCCCGGCGCTAAGCATGCTCAGCCCAGAAGTGGGGCTGAGTGACGTTTGCTAGCAGCGAAGTAACAATATTCTTAAGCGCTACGGGTCTGAATCCACAGCAAATGCCATGAAAAGTGCAACGCTTTTACAGCGTTGTTTTGGTCTGCGCTTGTCCAAAACGACGGAAAAACACGCCGTCTTAGGCCAATTTAGTCGATCGGCCTCCCTTCGCCTTGTAAGACGTAGGTCACCCCACTGGACTGTCAGCCTGTCTATCTCAAGCGCTTTGGGGAGCGTCTTTGAGCCGTTCTGAAGGGCCATCAAACGAAGTGAACCAAGCCGATTAAGGCCGCGGGGGCGCGCCTGAATGGGGGTCGGACTTATGGAATTTGCAATTGACAATATGATTTGCTATTGGCAAATTCAGCCCCGCGGTTCCGGCTTACGCCGGATTCGGCACAGCGGAGGCACGACTCCGGCAGGATGCCCCGAGACGCCTTCAAAGGTCGTTGAGATAAAAATAAGAGAGTCACGATGATGAATACGCAATCTATAGGCACGCCTGTGGGTCAGGGAGTGTCGGCATCCGGTGAGGCGCTGCTTTTTCGTAAGGTTTTACGGCGGTTGCTGCCATTCTTATTCCTTGCCTACTTTTTTTCTTTCCTAGATCGAGTAAACATTGGTTATGCCAAGCTTCAGATGCAGCCGCTACTGGGTTTTACTGATTCCCAGTATGGACTGGCTGCGGGCATATTCTTTCTGGGATACGCTTTCTTTGAGATTCCAAGCAATCTGCTGATGGAGAAAACCGGCGCGAGAGCCACGCTGACCCGCATCATGGTGCTGTGGGGTATCACCTCAGCGTTGACTATGTTTGTATCAACCTCACTGCACCTCTACATTCTCAGATTCTTCTTGGGTGTATTTGAGGCAGGGTTCTTTCCAGGTGTAATTCTCTATCTCAGCTATTGGTTCCCCAGCTACATGCGTGGACGGGTAACATCCCTCTTACTTTTAGCGACACTGGCAGCACCAATCGTCGGCGGGCCGATTTCTGGTCTCATCATGCAAAACATGGAAGGTATTTACGGCTGGGCAGGTTGGCAGTGGATGTTTTTGCTTGAAGCACTACCCATCATTTTCATTGGGATATGCTGCTTCTTCTATCTCAGTGATAAACCGTCCCACGCCACTTGGCTGACTGCAGAAGAAAAAGCCATTCATCAAGAAATTATGGTTCGTGATAGCGCCGCTAATGTGAGTGCCGGTGGTCATGGTAAGGAAGCGATTTTCTCGGCGCTGACAGATCCTCGAGTCTATCTTTTGGCATTCCTGGCGTTTAGTGCATATTGCGGCTCATATGCATTTAACTTTTGGCTTCCTACCATGATCCAGCAGATGGGCATAAAAGATGTTTCAACCATCGCGCTTTATGCCGTAGTTCCTTTCTCGATGGCGGCTCTAGGGATGCTGGTGATAGGGCGGAGTTCTGATCTGAGGCGGGAGCGTCGCTGGCACTATGCTTTGAGTATGATTTTTGCGGCAGTGATGTTGGCAGCAGCCAGTATTTGGCAGCACTCCCTCGTCGTTTCACTACTGCTCCTGGGCTTGGCAGGTTTTGGCTTCAGCGGCGGTGTCACTGTTGCATGGGCGCTGCCTGCGACGTACCTAAAAGGAAGAGCGGCTGCGGCAGGCATCGCGCTGGTCAGTTCACTGGCAACGCTCAGCGGCTTTGTTGCCCCATGGCTAATTGGTGTCGCACGTGACTTGACCGGTAGTAGTAGTGCAGGGCTAGTCAGCATTAGCGGTATGATGCTGCTTTCAGCGCTTGCCATGATTTTCATCATCCCAAGTCGAGCAACATACGTCGCACCTAATCCGAACTGAGAACACTCATGTCAGCCACCTCGCTCGGTGGTGATGGCGTTCGTCGTGTGTATTATAAAAACAAGAAGATTAATCATGGCAAAAATTAACAACGGCCTTGTGCCACTGATGGCCATTGCAATTGCAATGGCACATACGGTACTCGCGACAGCTGCTGAAAGTAACGGGCTGATCGGTGATAGCCATCTGGATGTACTGGCAAGAAATTTCTACTTCAATCGAGATCTTCGTAACGGCTTATCTAACAATTTGGGTCGAAATGCATTCAAGCCGGCCGATGAACGTAATGGTTATCGTGAAGAATGGGCGCAGGGCTTCATAACAAATTTTGTATCGGGTTTCACTCCTGGCTTGGTGGGGGTCGGAGCTGATGGTCATTTACTTGCGGCCTTCAAACTAGACAGCGGAGGAGGGCGAGCGGGCTTGAATCTTCTCAACGTCAACAGCGAGGGGCATCCTAGTGACAGCTACGCTGAAATCGGAGGGTCACTAAAAGTCCGCGCATCTAAAAGCGTGCTTCGCTACGGCTCACAGATGCCGGCCACGCCAGTTTTCGCGGTGAGCACTGTCAGACTACTTCCGGCGACTGCAACTGGGTGGTCGTTGAATATTAATGAAATAGACAATCTAAATATTGACGCTGGTCGCTTTACATCCATTAGTGGCGTGGATTCCACTAATAGTGATGATGACCTGACTACGGACTATGCGGTAGGAATTCACTCCAAGCGAATTGACTATCTGGGGTTAAACTACAAAGAGGGTGAGTTTTCTGCCAGCATTTACGGCTCAGAACTTCGAGATGTATGGCGTCAATATTATTTCGGTGGAAAATATAGGATCATCCTTTCTCCTGATCGGTCTGTGTCTTTCAACTTTAACTCATATAGAACTACCAGCTACGGTGCGGAAAATGGTGGGGAAATTAATAATTTCGCTTGGTCGCTGATGTCAGGTTATAGCCAATCGGGTCACACCTTTAGCGTAGGTTATCAAGCCTTGTATGGCGACGAGCCACTTGATTGGGTGGGCTTTGGAACGATGGGAGGAAACGTTCTCATGGGTAACGCGGTTCAGTACGCGACCTTCACTGAAGCCAACGAAAAATCTTGGCAGATCCGCTACGACCTTAATCTGGCGGCTTACGGGGTACCTGGGTTGGCGTTCATGACGCGCTATGTCCGTGGAGATGGAATGGACAACGATGGGAGTTCCAACACCCGGTACACGGCCAGGCACATCTACGATGATGACAAGGACAACAAACACTGGGAGCGCGATATCGAGATCAAATATGTCATTCAAAGCGGGCCCGCAAAAGACCTATCGCTGCGGTTACGGCAAGCGACTCATCGCGCCACCACGGGTTACCGATACCTTGACGTAGATGAATATCGATTCATTGTTGAGATGCCTATCAACGTGTTTTGAGCCGTTTGGATTCCCCCTCCGCACCTCACTTTGAGTCATTGACACCCAGCTGGCGATTGCACTCAGTGGGACGATAGGTCAGCGCAATGCTGATCATCTACATGCGCAATCAGCGATCGCCAGCCGATGATGCTGGCGAATCGCACTCAGCTTCCTGGTCGTCCCATACGCCTCCCGAGCGCATACCCATATGACCATCGCTGACAGCCTTGGGGGTAGTACAGAGCTCTCTCCCGCCCAAGGCGGGGGTCTGAAGTGTCTGCCAGCCCTCATCCTGAGTCCCTCAAATGTTGAGAAAGATCCGACTGCGTTGGACTGTCAGACGCGATCTCACCTGCGACGCTTGACCGCACCTCATTACGGATTTACGATTTGCGTAATCGAGTTACGAAAAATAAAACGCACACAGCGACGCAGGAGGAACGATGAGCACCAACGACAGCGGCATCGGGTATCAGTCAGGATTCGGCAACCAATTTTCCAGTGAAGCAATCGCGGGCACGCTGCCGATTGGCCAGAACTCCCCCCAGCGGGTAGCTCATGGTCTCTATGCGGAGCTGTTCTCTGGCACTGCCTTTACGATGCCTCGCCATGAAAGCCGTCGTACTTGGATGTATCGAATCCGTCCATCTGCATCCCACCCGACTTTCAAAGCGATTCCTTCACCTATCCCAGAGGGTAATTTGGCACCAGCCAACCCCAACCGTATGCGTTGGGATGCGCTTGAAGTGCCGGCAGAGCCTACTGACTTCGTGGACGGCCTCCGCGCAATGGTTGCGAACTCCAGCCTGGATCATCCCAGTGGAATCACAATCTTCCATTACGTAGCAAATCGTTCGATGGAGCGAGCGTTTTACAGCGCCGACGGCGAGCTCTTGATCGTGCCTCAGTTGGGTAAGCTTTTGCTCGTGACTGAGCTGGGACGTATTGAGCTGCAGCCGCTGGAGATTGCTGTCATCCCTCGTGGCATGAAATTCAAGGTGGAGCTGCTCGGCGCATCGGCCCGCGGTTATATTGCCGAGAACCATGGTGCTCCGTTGCGACTACCCGACCTGGGGCCAATCGGAAGCAACGGCCTGGCCAATCCTCGCGACTTCCTCACTCCAAATGCTTGGTTTGAGTCCGAGCAATCGCCAACTCGATTGGTGCAAAAATTCCAAGGGAGCTTCTGGGAAGCTGAACTGGATCACTCGCCGTTCGACGTGGTCGCTTGGCATGGCAACAACGCTCCGTACAAATACGACCTGCGACACTTCAACACCATCGGTTCCATAAGCTTCGACCATCCAGATCCATCCATTTTCACTGTGTTGACTTCCCCCACGAGCGTTCCTGGACTCGCGAACCTTGATTTCGTGATTTTCCCTCCTCGCTGGTTGGTCGCGGAAAACACCTTCCGTCCGCCATGGTTCCACCGCAACCTGATGAACGAGTACATGGGGTTGATCGAGGGTGAATACGACGCCAAGGCTGATGGCTTTACCCCCGGTGGCTCCTCCCTGCATAGCTGCATGAGCGCTCACGGCCCAGACGCCCAAACCTCCGAACGCGCCATGGCAGCCAACCTGGAACCTCAGAAGCTTGATGGCACCATGGCCTTCATGTTTGAGACACACCAGGTACTCCGCCCTACGAAATTTGCGCTGGCTAGCCCCGCGTTGCAGGGCAATTACGACGCATGCTGGGAAGGCATCGCTGGAAAATTTGAAAGCACAAATTCCTAATTGAGAGAGTAGTGATGAACAGCTGGGTAACTTCGGCCAATGGCCATCCTGATTTTTCGCTGGCCAACCTGCCATTCGGTGTTTTCAGCGTTCAAGGCGGCGAGCGCCGCACTGGCGTTGCTATCGGTGACTTCATCTATGACCTTAAAGTCGCCCTCGAAGCTGGCCTGCTGACCGGCGCAGCTGAGGCAGCGGCGGAGGCTGCGGTAGGCGGATCACTCAACAGTTTCTTCGCCCTGCCACGCCAAGACCGCAAGGCCTTGCGTGAGCGTTTGATTGAGCTGCTCGGCGAGAACGGGGCTGAGGTCGAAATTCAGCGCCAATTCGGTGATCGATTGCTGATCGAGGCTTCTCGCTGCAATCTGCATGTGCCTGCTCGCATCCAGGACTACACAGACTTTTACGTTGGCATCCATCACGCCGAAAACGTGGGCAAACTCTTCCGCCCGGACAATCCGCTGCTGCCCAACTACAAATATGTGCCAATCGGCTACCACGGCCGTGCATCAACCATCGTTCCGTCCGGCCAGCCTTTTGTACGTCCTTCAGGGCAAATCAAGCTTCCTGATAGTGATGTTCCAATCCATGCACCTTCCCGCCGCCTGGATTATGAGCTCGAACTGGGTCTTTGGATTGGCCGTCCTAACGGTCTGGGCGAGCCGATCGACATCCGCGATGCACGCGAACATATTGCTGGATTCTGCCTGTTGAATGACTGGTCGGCCCGCGATATTCAGGCCTGGGAATATCAGCCGCTGGGCCCATTCCTTTCCAAGAGTTTCGCGTCGACCATTTCACCATGGGTCGTGACTGCCGAAGCACTTGAACCTTTCCGCACGGCCCAGCCTGCTCGGCCGTCCGGTGACCCAGCTCCGCTTCCTTATCTGCTGGATGAGGAAGATCAGAGCACGGGCGCTTTTGATATTCGTCTCGAAGTTCTGCTCCTAACCGCAAGCATGCGAGAGGAGGGTGCCGCACCATACCCGCTCAGCGCAAGCACTACGCTTAACATGTATTGGACGTTCGCGCAGATGGTGACTCATCACACTGTGAATGGTTGCCAGCTTAACCCGGGTGACCTGTTCGGTACCGGCACGCTGTCTGGGCCCACCACCGAGTCGATGGGCTCTCTGCTAGAGATGACGCAAGGCGGCAAGCACCCTATAACGCTTCCAAACGGTGAAAGCCGGACGTTCCTCGAGGACGGTGACGAGATCATTCTGAGAGCTCGCTGCGCTCAAGATGGCATTGGGTCGATCGGCTTCGGTGAGTGCCGTGCGGTGGTTCTCCCTGCCCGGGAGATCCGTTGATGATCCTTTACTCCTATTACCGGTCGACGTCTTCGTACCGGGTAAGGATTGCTCTGGAACTGAAGGGGCTGTCGTATGACGTTTGCCCCATCAATCTGATCAAGGACGGCGGAGAACACCACTCCGCTAGCTATCTGGAGATCAACCCCCAAGGCCGCGTGCCTGCCTTGGTAGATGAGTCGGTTCGGGTTATTCAATCACCGGCGATTATCGAATACCTGGAAGAGGCATACGCTGACAAGCCGTTGCTAACTGGTAGCCCAGCAGATCGAGCGTTGGCGCGCTCGATTGCAGGCATCATTGGTTGCGATATCCATCCTCTACACAACGTGTCTGTGCTGAACAAGCTACGAGCGGCTGGACACGATGAGGCCTTCGTCAATCAGTGGATTCAGGACTGGATCTATAGCGGCTTCCAGGCAGTGGAGGCCCTGATTGGCGAAAACGGTTGGGCACTCGGTGAAAAGCCTGGTCTCGCTGACGTGTACCTTTTACCGCAAATTTACGCGGCCCGTCGATTCGGCTTGGATCTGACTGAATTCCCCCGAATTTCGAGGGTTGAAGCACTGGCCGCGGATCATCCAGGGTTCCAGCGTGCACATCCTGCGAACCAGGTCGACACACCGCCTCCGACGTAAAAAGAGCAATTCTTACGTGGCCTCACAAGAATAATCGGATTGCCATGATGAATAACCAGATTGAAGCCTTCCGTGCGGCATTGGATCAACGACCGTTTTCTCGGTACCAGTTCCGTACACTTGTTTTACTGATCCTCCTGCTCGTCTGTGATGGTTACGATGCCCAGCTTCTGGGCTTCGTAGTCCCTAACTTGGCGCAGGAATGGGCTACCCCGAAAGCGGCGTTCGGCATTGTGTTCACATGCAATCTGATTGGCCTTACCCTGGGTTCACTGTTCCTTACACCACTCGCAGATCGATTCGGGATCAGAAAAACCTTACTGTCCTGCGTGTTGTTGTTTGCTGGGCTTACGCTCCTGTCCGCTTGGGCACACAACATCGAAACCCTAGCGGTGATTCGCTTCCTGTGTGGAGTCGGCATGGGTGGCGCTATGCCGAGTGCGATGGCGCTGATGGCTGACTACGCACCGCCTCGCATGAAGACATTCTTTGTGACTTTGGCGGCGTGTGGCTTTTCGTTCGGTGGAGCCGCTGGTGGCTTTGTCGCCGCGAGTATGATGGAGCATCACGGCTGGCAAAGTGTATTCATCGTCGGCGGGGTAGCGCCATTGGTTCTGCTGCCATTCCTTTACCTATGGTTGCCAGAGTCCTTGGCGCGGCTGTTTAGTGCCAAGCATCTTGGCCAATCGCTTAAGAGGATGCTTGCCACTCTGGTACCTCAGTGGACTCCACCGGCGCCTGTTCTTGAGCACGGCAAAGCACAGAAGGTGACTATCGCGGATCTGTTCCGCTACGGTTATTTGAAGCCAACCATCTTCATCTGGTGCACGTGTGTATCTACCTTCATCCTGCTCTATTTCACTATCAGTTGGTTGCCTACGTTGCTATCGGAGGCCGGTTTCTCTACTAGCGCGGCGAGCCTTGCAACATCCTCCTTCCTTGCATCAGGAACGGTCGGCGCTATCGCGTTCTCGTACCTGGCGGATAAGGTCAAGAAAAAAGTCTGGCTACTCGGTAAAATCATGGCGGTCTGCGGTATTGCAACCGCTGCGATCGGCTACAACCATGGGATACCTACGCTGACTGTCTTAGCCGTGATGATCGCTGGCTTCTGCCTGATCGGTGGTCAGTTGACGTTGAACGCACTGATCAGCAATTTTTACCCCCCTCACATCCGTGCGACCGGTGTAGGTTGGGGATTAGGTATCGGCCGTTTAGGTTCGATCTCTGGGCCATTGATCGGTGCCATGCTCATCTCAATGCAACTACCGCTCAGTACCGTGATGCTCATCGCCGCGATTCCGGCAATAGTAGCGGCGTGCCTTATCGTGAACATCTCTCATCCGGACACAGCTTGCGAAAAAAAGATACAAGAGGTTGATAGCCTCCGCCCGACATCTTTAGCTTCCAAATAATCAGGTCTGCGGAAAGTTGTAGACAACTGCTAGATTAACCTCGCCCTGTCGCGTCTCTGATGCGGCGGGGTTTTTTTCGTTTAAAAAGATCAAGAGGTTTCGCTGCAGAATGCCCACCGTACGTCTACAGTGTCTATTGTATGATTGTTTGCCAAGCTTCCTAACGATCTGAGGAGTTTCCAACCTGAACACCTCCAAGGAGGCGGAGGTAGGCATTGAAGACAACCATTCAAAGGAGCCAGCGGCTGAAAGCTTTTTTCAGCCGTTTGGCGAATCATAGGCGACTCTGAGTCAACACTCTTGCGAAGGCTGCTGTATATATAAACTCTGTGTAGCGGATTAGGATGAACTCAGGACAGTCGCTCAAACCTATCGTCAGCTGGGCGCTTAGTTGGCCTGAATAAGGCGCCGAGCATCAAATGACATTGAAGCGGCCGATATGTTCTACATCTAATTCTAAGGAGAATATCCATGGCCAAAGCCTTTGCCTCTTCGACTGACACCGTCGACAAAATTGAAACGCTGGAAGTGATTGCTGACGGTGTATATGCCTTGACCGCCGAAGGTGATCCAAACGTTGGCGCCATCGAAGGTGAAGATTTCCTGGTTTGCTTCGACGCACGCGCTACTCCGGCTTCGGCTTACACTTGGCTCAAGCAGCTCCGCGAACACACCGACAAGCCTGTGAAGTACCTGATCCTGAGCCACTACCACGCCGTGCGCGTGCTGGGCGCCAGTGCTTTCGAGGCTGAGAACATTTTGGCCAGCACTGCCACCGCGAAATTGATCGAGGAGCGCGGTCAGGAGGACTGGGATAGCGAGTTCGGTCGTATGCCGCGCCTGTTCAAGAACCCAGAAGAAATCCCAGGACTGACTATCCCCAACATTGTCAGCGACGATTACACCATCGAGCTGGGCGGGGATCGCGGTACTCTGGAAGTTAAATTCCTGGGTCGTGGCCATACTGCGGGTGACCTGGTCGCTTGGCACAGCAAGAGCAAGACTCTCTTCGCCGGCGACCTGGTTGAAGCAGAAGCTGCACTTTACACCGGTGATGCCTTCCACTTCGACTGGGCGGGTAAGACCCTGGATGGCGTCAAAGCCTTCCGCGCCGAGAACGTTGTCGGTGGTCGAGGCGCAGTTGCCAAAGGCCTCGAAGCTTCGGATGCCGCCATTGAACAAACCCGCTCGTTCATCAACGGGATGCTGGAGCATGTTGGCAACGCTCACCGCAACGGTGGCACTGTCAAAGATGCGTTCGAAGCAACTCACAAGGCCCTTGAGCCGCAATATGGCCAATGGCCGATCTTCGAACACTGCCTGCCGTTCGACGTTCAGCGGGTCTGGGACGAGTACGAAGGCGTTGAGTGGCCACGCGTGTGGACTGCTGAACGCGATCGCGAAGTGTGGGCTCTGCTGCAGGGCTAAGGCTCACGCCTAGTTTCCAACTCCTTTGTTTAGGGACAGCTTGAAGTTTTGACGGCTATGAACATCGTGTTTTGTCCCCACAGAGCGGCCTAGGCCGCTCTGTTTTTTTGGATGTAAATTATCTCCCATCCCATCCAAATCCACCGTGAACAATTTGATGAGCATCGGCTTCACAGGCAGCGAAAAATCCTACGGATGACTTTCACACACCCGTCTGGGTTCACCTCACACCTTTTGCCCGAGCCAATCAACCTAACTGAGCCCAAGTTCCGTTGCGAGAAATAGCTTCCGTCTGACGTTTGATCAAGAAGCAAGCTCCATTTCCCCGCAGACACTGAACTCTGATGCTTGCCAAGGTCACGCTCCATATTGTCAGGCAAAGGTCTGAACCACGGCGCGCGTGCATTTCGTCACCCCCGCTATCTCGTTCGGCCATGTAGCATCCTGGTTCGAGACCTGAGAGATTTTGTAGATGACTCTCTTTATCTCTAGCCAGTATCAGACCCTGTACAGGATGGGGTCTGATACCGATAGCTAAGTCATTTTGACAGTCGGAATACCCCTAGCTGCCCAGGGCCGACAGCGTATAGAGCCAAGAAACCACCTGCGATGGCTACGTTCTTATAGAAATGAGTAAACATGGCCATGTATTGCTCCGGAGGTACCGACCAATACGCATGACCGATGAAGCCCGTTACGAGGGTATAGGCGGCGAAAAATAGCGCTAGAGGTCGGAAGCACACCCCCAGCAGTAACAGGAGGGCGAGGGGCCCCTCGATCGCAATGGCTACGACAGCGAACAGCGTGGGGAAGGGGGCTCCTACTTTGGCCATCGATGCGATTGTCTGATCCAGGTGCATCACCTTGATTACAGCGAATATCAAAAACAGAGCGCAAAGAAATACTCTCGCGATTACCGGTGCTAGGTTCATGCTAGCGGAGGGCGAGTGGGGCTTCGCATAAATCATTCAGCTTCTACCTTGAGGAGTGGTTCAGAAGCGCCAGCGAGTGGGGCAGTGCTTCGCCAGCGGGATAGCCAGGCGGCCATAGGAATTTTGTTATGCGTAATCAAATTACGCAAATGATAATTTGCAGCTCGTTCGACCAACGCGCTATAAAGCCGGTTTACACGATAAGAGTCCGGGCTATGGAAAATGTGCCAGCTCCAGCTGCCGCAAATAAACAGACGGTGAGATCTGCGGAGGTTGGGACTGAGATTCTGCGCGCGCTTGCCCAGCTCTCACCGTCCACCTCTCTCAGTGCGTTGGCCAAATTCATCGACATGCCGGCGGCCAAAATACACCGGTATCTACAAGCGCTGATTACAAGCGGGTTCGCCGAGCAAGATGAGCAAAGCAGCCATTACAGGCTTGGCCGTGAGGCTCTGTATGTAGGGTTAGCGGCGCTCAGCAGTGTAGATATCTACCGAAGTGGCGGCAGAGCCCTCGTGGAATTGCGCGATGCCATTGAAGAGACATGCTTCTTAGCAGTTTGGGGCAGCGAGGGAGCAACGGTCATCCAGGTCGAGCCAGCCCCCAGGTCTGTGACTGTCGTCACGCAGATTGGATCGGTCTTACCGATCTTTCGGTCTTCGACGGGACTCGTTTTTGGCGCCTATCTGCACCACCTTGATTTCCAGCATTGGCTCGACAAAGACACCGCCCAGCACAAATCGTCAGACGCATTGCGCAGGGAAGATATCGAGGCGCAACTCGCCGGCGTGCGCGACAAGCGTATGTGCTCGATCCGCGGGCTGTTTATGCCTGGAATCAATGCTCTATCGGCACCAGTCTTCGACGCGTTCGGGAACATCAAGGGTGTGCTTACAATAGTCGGGTCGGTATCAAGCTTTGCTGCTGAGCTGAACAGCTCTCAAGCCCAATTACTGGATCAGGCTGCCAGGCAATTGAGTGCAGAGCTCGGGTATCGTGAGGAGTAGATGCGCTCATGACGGAGCGGAAGCGGGTGTAGAGCTCGTGTGCAGGCTGGGTGAGTGCATTAACGGTTGTCTTGGATCTAAATGCCACGCTCTCGATCTGATGCCACAAATGCGTGGTAAGTGGCTCAGGTCGAGAGCATGAACTCGATAAGTGAAGGCGGCACCTTCACCGTATGGGAATCACAGCGAATCGAACACGCTGAAGGGAGTAGGTTGCTCTTCAATCGCGGTTGTTTTCTCGAAGATGAGCCGATTGACAATTGTCATGCTGACTGACGTCCACCATTCACCAGCACTGGTGTCGATCATCAAACCCTCGTCTTTAGCAATCGCTTGATAGTCTTCGCTACGGAGGAAATCCTCCAGGTCGTTTAGGCTTGCGAAGCTGAGCAAACTGACCCCGTCGAATTTGCTCGCTTCAGGGTGGTAGAAAGCCTCACCGGGTTCTGTTGGGCCAATGCTGTGTAACTGAACATAGCGTCGCACCAGGCCACCGGTATGCTGCATGAAGGTCGGAGCATGTTCATGCAACCACCAGTGTTGAAATTGAGCGCGGGTGGTTCCGACCTTCCGGACGTGTAGCTTGACCAAGGTGATAGGCTCGTTGTCCGAGGTGCTTGGCAAGACGATGTACTGCTTCGCGGGGATTGGCGCAATGTTTCGGAACATCGCGTGGTCTTCAGGAGCGATCTTGTTTCGCACCCGCTCATTTCCGAACACAACTGCCATATCTTCCAGTCGGGCGAAGTGTAGGTACGCCACTCCGTCCCATGATGGGCGGTGATACGGCGGCACGTGCCCAACGATCGTAGGCCACAGCTTTCCGTGTTCATCAACTGGGAACTGATAGGGGGGCGCATTGAAGCTGGTGGGGCCCGGAGCGAATCGGTGAAGCTGGTCGTACCGCAGCAGACGCTCAAGAGACTTGTCATCCGATTCTTCAACGTGCACGAATCGTGGGCCGTGAACCTTGCGCCAGTATTCACCCCAATGCTCGAAGCTGAGATTCGGATCGCCCTCAAGCGCGTTTTTAGAAGGATCGGCCGCAGGATCCTCGATGACGTTGCCATCATTATCAAGGCCGAAGCCCTGCGCACGGCTGCGCTCATTCAGCGGCGTGTTATCTGACCGGGAAAGGAGTGAGAACAATACAGTCAACGGTGCCCGCTCGGCCAACTTGGGCTCGATGTATGGAGTGCGTAGCAGGCGATCGTGTGTGGTGTTAGGCATAACGCTGTTCCCGTTTCGGTACATGGTGAAGATAGGTGACGGCCAGGGCGGCAATTCCTGAGAATGCAGCAAAGATGAACATGCCTCGGGCGCCGAAATTCGTGAATGCGAACGTGCCGATTGCCGCGCCTACGGCCATACCGGCCATGGCTCCAGCCATCATAAGTCCGTTCAAGCGGCTTCGTGCTTGAGGGTCAAGGCTGTTGATGATGCTCTGATGTGACACCAATCCAGCTTGTACACCCAGGTCGAAGAGCACGGCACCCACAGCTAGCAGCGCAAGGCTGGGCGGAAGAGCTGCCATGGCTACGAAGGAGACGATCACCAGAGCGCACCCTGCTCTGATTGCGATTAGAGGCCCACGTCGATCTGCCAAGCGACCGAACAGGGGCGCTGCTAGAGCACCGGCTGCGCCGGCAATACCGAACGAACCTGCTACACCAGCCCCCAAGTGGAATGGTTCCGCAGCAAGCACCAGGGCAAGGCAAGACCAGAAAGCACCCAAGGTAGCAGCCAGCAGACCTTGGACAATCATCGCCAATTTCAAAGCCCGGTGTTCTACCCAAAGCGTCCACAGACTCGCGAGCAATTTTGTGTAAGGCGTGCGCAGAGGAGCAGGGGTAGGAGCCAGCGTCAGGAATGTGATCAGGATAACCACCAACATCAGCCCGGCAGCTAAGAATTGCATCTCTCGCCAGCCAAAGCTGTCCGCAACAAACCCACCAAGGGTGCGAGAGAGAAGGATGCCAGTAAGCAGCCCGGTGGTGACCATCCCCACAGCATGGCCACGCGACTTCTCTGGTGCGACATGAGCCGCAACGGGAATGAAATCTTGGCCTACGCTGCCAAGCAGGCCCACGACCATACAAGACACAAGCAGGATATTCAGGCTTGGTGCGGTGGCGGTAGCAATGAGGGCCAGAACCAGGATCAGGGATTTGATGATGATCAGCTTGCGCCTCGAGATCACATCTCCGAGGGGAGCCAAAAGAAGCATGCCCAGTGCATAGCTGATCTGGGTGAGGGTGGGAACCCAGCCGATTTGCTCAACGGTGGCGCCCAGATCGGACTTCACCAATTGAAGACTGGGTTGGAGATAGTAAACGTTCGCCACACCGAGGCCTGAGCAGACCGCGAGCAAGAACAGCTCGACGTTCAGGGGCAGCTTTGAGGGGGTTACAGCGTTCATGTTGCTTCGTATCTCGTGTTACGACGGCCCCCTGACGCAGGGAACCTTGTTGTGCATATGCTATTGACGAATTTGCTTGAGATATACCATGCTGTGATCGCAATAGAGTTGACTATTGGTCGTCAATCGGATGTTTAGGTAAATGAACACAGCAGATCCTTTCCGTGGCATCTCAATTTTTCTCGAAGTAGTCGATGCCGGGAGCTTTACAGATGCAGCCGAACGCCTGGATATGAGCAAGTCGGGGGTTGCTAAAAGCATCTCGCGGCTGGAGACCACGCTTGGAACGCGGCTCTTTCATCGCACCACGCGCAGCCTCACGCTGACAGACGAAGGCACACGCTTTAGTGAAGGCTGTCGTCGATCGCTCAATGAACTCAAGCAGGCCCAGACACAGTTGCTCGCTCAGCAGCAGGAGCTGAGTGGGCGTCTTCGCATCACACTTCCTATGGTGTTAGGCAAGCGGTGGGTGCTGCCCGAGTTGCTGGAAATCGCCAAACAGCATCCTGCGCTCGAGCTGGACATCAACCTCACGGACAGGCTTGTAGATCTCGTGGAGGAGGGTGTCGACCTAGCGATCCGCATCGGGCCGTTGCATGACAGCGCTACATTGATAGCGAAGCCGCTGGGCGTTCAGCGCGCGGTGCTATGTGCCGCACCCGAATACCTAGAGGAGAATGGGTATCCATCATCGTTGGAGGATCTTCACTCTCACGCCTGCATCACATTCGGTAGTGGTGGCCAGGCCAGGTCATGGTATTTCCTGGACGAGAATGGGCACAGCCACTCCATGGCCATCCGCGGCCGTGTCGGCCTGAACGACAGCGGTGCGATTCTGGTGGCCACTCTTGCAGGGTTCGGCATCGCTTTGATTGCAGACTGGCTGGTTAATGAGCATCTGGCTGCCGGACGATTAGCGGTCGTGTTGCCCGAAGTGAAGACGGTCGGCTTCCCAATTCACGCTGTTTGGCAGCGAAATCAGTTGCTCTCTCCAAAGGTTCGGCATGTGGTTGATCTGTTGGCGGAGCGGTTCGTCCCGGAACAGCCTTGGGAGGTTCGAGGCTAAAGGTCATCAAAAGCGATCCCAATAGGGCGGGGAGCCGATCTGCTCAATGAGAAATGCGGAGACTTCCCGTACTTTGCGTGACCGAAGCTTGTTTTCTGGCGAAAGGAGCTGAACCTGCATTTCCTCGGCTGATGCGGAAACGTCCCAATCGCTGAGCAACCTGACGAGGTGTCCGTCTTTGAAGCTCCCTAGGTTGAATAGCCAGCTGGGGAAAAGGACGATACCTTGGCCCGCGATGGCTGCTGCTACTAACACCTCTGCATTGTTGCTTCTGAGAGGGCCGCTCACCGTGAGGGAGTTGAATTTTTGATCTCCTGGGCGCTTGAAGAACCAGCGCTGCGCACCCTGATCGCCTTTGTAGAGGAGGCAACTGTGTTGAAGCAGATCTTCAGGCGTGCGTGGGATGTCGTGGACAGCCAAATAGTCTGGACTTGCAGCCAGGACATACCGCTGACCGCTGACGACCCGGCCTATCAGCCCTGAGTCGACGACCTTGCCCACCCGTACGGTAACGTCTGCACCTTCCTG
Source organism: Pseudomonas sp. CGJS7 (assembly GCF_036961695.1). Classification (NCBI taxonomy): domain Bacteria; kingdom Pseudomonadati; phylum Pseudomonadota; class Gammaproteobacteria; order Pseudomonadales; family Pseudomonadaceae; genus Pseudomonas; species Pseudomonas sp. CGJS7. The sequence continues at coordinate 246,033 of NZ_JBAMDI010000001.1, forward strand.
AACGGGGTCGATAATAGCGTCCGTGAGCGTCAGCTCTACTGTCAGATCGGGATACTTAGCTTGCATGCTGGCGAGCAGCGGAGCGACATGCAGTCGTCCTAGCGCTACGGGCGCATTGATCCTGACCAGCCCCTTGATTCCCGTATCTCCCTGAACCATTTCCTCCGCAGCAGCGTCCAGCAGGCCTATGGCTTCTTGTACTTGTAGGTAGAACCTTTCTCCCTCCTCGGTCAGTTTCACGGCCCGGGTGCTGCGGTAAAAAAGCTGACGACCTAGCTCCTTCTCCAAAGCTGCAATGAATCTCGAGACCGACGAAGCGGGCACTTCATAGTGCCGGGCTGTCGCTAGAAAGCTGCCGGTCGTGGCCACCATCAGGAAGTAGCGTAGAGCTTTGATCTGCATGGCTGCCTATCTTGTTCGATGAGAAGCTTGGTGATTGCAGTAATCGCAATTTAATTTTGCCAATTATAGCTGTTGTTGCAGCAATGCAGGGTACCTACCATTGGATATCCACGTGCGTTATGCACCAGCTTCTTGGAGTCCCTACTCATGACTGACCTCTTCAAACCGTTCGACCTTGCAGGGCTTAGGCTACGTAACCGCGTTGTCATGGCTCCGATGACACGCTCCCGAGCTATCAATGATGTGGCCGATGAGTTGACGGCTCTGTACTACACGCAGCGAGCGACTGCAGGCTTAATCATCAGTGAGGGCACGTCGATTTCCAATGAAGGGCGCGGTTACCTCTTCAATCCCGCCATCCATACCGCAGAGCAGATCGCCGGCTGGAAATTGGTTACGGATTCGGTGCATTCCGTGGGTGGACGCATATTCGCCCAGCTGTGGCACGTAGGACGTATCTCTCACCCTTCCATCCAAGACGGCGGCGGACTACCGGTGAGTCCTAGCTCATTGCAAGCGAAGGGGGCGACGGCGTACGGGTACAACGAACGAGGTGAGCCAGATCAGGTAACTCCTCCAGCACCGCGTCCTTTAACAACTGCAGAGGTGGAGCGAACCGTTCTTGATTTCGCGCAAGCGGCGGCAAACGCTATGGAAGCCGGTTTTGATGGAGTGGAGATTCACGGTGCCAATGGCTACCTGCATGAGCAGTTCCTGAACCCAAAGGTGAACGATCGCACCGATAAATACTCAGCTGATCAGATGGACAACAGGTTGCGCTTCACGCTTGAGGTGATCGATGCAGTGATAGCCCGGATCGGCGCCAACCGGGTGGGTATCAGAATCTCGCCGTACGGGCAGCTGTTCGACATGCCCCTGTATGACGAGATCGATGCAACCTACGTCGCGCTAGCTCGAGAGATCGCAAGACGCGAGCTCGCTTACGTACATGTCATGAACCAGGACAGCTTTGAACGCATTGATCGAGGTGTCCAAGGAGAGGCAGTTGGCGGATTCTTTGCCCTGTTAAAACAGATTAAAGCTGAGCTGCAGGACACCGCACTGATCTTAGCTGGCGGTCTGAACCGGTCGCTGGCGGAAGAACTGGTATCAGAGGGGCAAATCGACTTGGCTGCCTTTGGACACACGTTCATCAGCAATCCCGATCTGGTCGCTCGACTCGAACATGGATGGCCATTGACTCCAGCTGACAGAGAAACGTTCTACGGTGGTGATGCGAAAGGCTACGTCGATTACCCGGCCTATCGACCGTAATCCTGGAAATCTGCTCCACGCCTGGCTGGAATTGCGGGAGGGGTTTACTGGTCTGGGGTGGATCGGGCGCGGGAAAAAGAGGTGGTCTAGAGTGGATGGGAAGCCTTGCTATGGGCCTTTACCCAAACCTTTTGAGTACCGCGAATGAGCCGATCGTCACGACGTCGCTACGACAAAGAATTTAAAAAGATTTTGAGGAAGGACGGTGATAGATGTGGGATCTGTCGAAAGCCTCTGGAGCATAACTGTCAGACTTTCGGGGGATTCACCGCTGACGGCACGACGACTTTGACCTCCGAGTGCTGCCGTCACTTACTGCACACCCTGATGGGGTCTGGGGTGTATGTGAATCAAAATACCGACGCTATCCGCAGTGTCCTCAGACAGATGCCGCAAGGGCAGGGCCCCGCCACTGACGTCATTGCGGCGGCTGAGCGCATGCGCTCAGGCGTCAACTCAATTGATCGGTTGACCCAAGAAATGATGGCAAAGGGCGGTCTCACTTCTAAGCCCACCGGTATTTCTCTGACGGAAACACCTTGGAAATCGGACGACGCCGCCTGGTTTGATCGGAACAAGAATCGCACCCACAGGATGCGGCAGATCTACCCAGGAGAGTTTGAAACCCTTCCACCCGAGTATCAGCAGCTCAATATTCCAGATGATCATCGCCTGGAAATAGTGGTACGCCAGGTCAAGAAGGGTCAGCGCATCAGGTCTGCGTTTTGTCGAAACCTGTCTGTTGAAATCCCTGATACCGATGAAGTCATACATGTGATCTTTGACTGGGTGGCTGGGGGTGGAAACGGCGCAGGAGTGATGACTGCTCAGGAGCTTGCGGAGCTAAGCAGCAGATACAAAGCATCGTCATCTGGATCTCGTCATTGAACCTATTCCCACCGCGATCTTGAATGCAAAACGGCACGCTTAGCGTGCCGCTTTCTTAGGTTTGCCAAGATTATGCTTCGGAGCTGCCCACGTGAAGCGCTCGCTTAGGCGTTAGGAAAATCATCGCAAACGCCGCGAGCACCATGATGAAGCTGATGACATAGAGTCCTGCATGGTCTTTCCCTGTAATGTCTCTAACGAACCCGATCAGCGCAGGCCCGACGAAACCACAGGTAACACCGAGGCTGCTCACCAATGCGATCCCCGCTGGGGCTGCCTTGCCTTTCAGATACGTCGAGGGGATTGCCCAGCAAACGATGATCGCTCCACTGAACCCAAACGCGGCGGCTCCCAGGATCAGTAGCGAGAGCAACAGAGAGTCATTTGATAGCGTCGACAGCGAGAGCATCAATGCACCAAACAGTATGCTTGCGGTGTAATGCCAGCGTCTTTCTCGTCGCAGATCCGAGCTCCGCCCGATCAACAGCATCCCTAAGGCAGCACATGTGAAGGGGAACATCGCGTAAAGCGCGATATGCGTGAGATCAGTCACACCCATTTTTTGAATGGTTGTCGGCAACCAGAAATTGAAGGTGTAGGTGCCGAGCGCGCTGCTGAAATATAGGAATGCGAGCACGTAAACCTTCGGATCCAGAAAGGCAGCGAGCAGTGCGTCCTTGTGCTGGTGAGACCCTTGCTGATCGTCAGCGCCTTTCTGATCTTTTTGCATCACCTGTCGATGTAGCACTTGCTCATCCGCTGACAGCCAGCGCGCCTCCGAAGGTCTGTCGCAGAGCACAAAGAAGCAGACGACCCCGATCACGATAATCGGCAAAGCCTCCAGGAGAAACAGCCATTGCCAACCCGACCAGCCGCCAACGCCGTGGAAGTGTTGCATGATCAACGCTGATATCGGCCCGCCGAGTATGGGGGCGACCAGGGTTGCAATCATGATCGTGGCTGTCGCACGGCCACGCATGTAGCTTGGGTACCAATAGCTGAGATAGAGGATCACACCTGGGAAGAAACCTGCTTCAAATACACCAAGGAAAAAGCGCAAGATGTAAAGCTGCTGAGACGTGGTGACGAACATGGTCATGGCGGAGGTCACCCCCCACAGAATCATGATCCGTGTCATCGTCCTTCGCGCCCCGATCTTGTCGAGCAGGATGTTGCTGGGGATCTCAAAAAGCGCGTAGCCAATGAAAAAAATCCCAGCCGCGAGACCATATTGGCTCTCAGAAAGACCGAGCTCAGGAGCCATTTGCAGTTTGGCGTAGCCGATGTTCACCCTGTCGAGGAACGCGAATACGTAGGCGATGAACACGAGTGGCATTACGCGCCAGGTGATTTTTCTGAACAGTGCCTTCTGCGATGAGAGAGTGCAGGCGTCAGCATGCACCCACTGACCGCTGTCAGTGGTGGGTTCCATTTCAGTGTCCTGTATTGTTTTTGTCGTGGACTGCAAACGGGGGCCGAACGGCCCCGCGCTGAATTGGTGACTTACTGCTCGTCGATTACGCGATTTCGAAGAGTGCCTATACTGCTGACTTCGACCTCAACCACGTCGCCAGCTTTCATCCACAGCGGTGGTTCCCGAAACGCGCCGACACCACCTGGAGTACCTGTAGCGATGACATCCCCCGGCAGGAGCTCTGTGAATGTTGAGATGTAGGCGATGAGGTCAGGCACCTTGAACAGCAGATCGTCGATTCCGGAATGTTGCACCACTTCTCCGTTGAGCCGGGTCGTGAGCACCAGCTTGTTCAGATCGGCGACCTCATCTCTGGTTACTATCCATGGCCCGAAGCTGCCGGAGGCTACGAAATTCTTTCCGGCGGTGAACTGCAGGGTGTGCCGTTGCCAGTCTCGGATCGAGCCGTCATTGAAAACGCTGTAGCCAGCGACGTGCTCCAAGGCATCCTCGGCCTTGATATGACGACCACCCTTGGCGATTACAACAGCCAATTCACCCTCAAAGTCGAAAGCCTTGGACGCGGCCGGCAGTATCAGCGGCTGATCATGTCCAACCTGTGCGCTTGAGAAGCGTGTGAAGAGAGTGGGGTGCTTCGGAACCTCTCGCCCGGTCTCCTCAATGTGCTTGCTGTAGTTCAAACCAACGCACAGAACTTTGTCTGGGTTTGGTACGGGGGGAAGCCACTGAACTGCGTCCACAGGGATCCGCGGAGCATCATTGAGACTCCCGATAAGATCCAGCCCCTCAGGACATGCGAGTACAGATTTGAGATCAGGGTATTTGACCGCGAGCGACTGCCCTGCATCCGTGATGTGCTCGTGCTCGACTACACCATAGGAGGCGCGGCCGTTATGGATAAAGCTTGCCAGTTTCATAAATGCCTCCTTGGCTCATTCGAGGATGATCAACACATCGCCTTCGTCTACCGTATCCCCCTCAGCTACCCGGATCTCCTTGACTGTTCCGGCTTCATCGGCCTCAACGGGGATCTCCATTTTCATGGATTCCATAATGATGACCTCATCGCCAAAGTCGATGGCCTGGCCTGGCTGAATATTGATTTTCCAGACGTTGCCGGCCATCTGCGCTTTGATCTGACTCATTGAATATCTCCGGTATGGCTACGGTTAAACTGGGTAAATGCCGTTGCGACGGTCTATGCGCGGGATTGCCCGACGGCTGTAGAGGGTGAAGCGCTTGATGAGGTCTTCGCGCAGCGCATCAGGATCCACCACCGCTTCGAAAGAGAACTGGTCGGCGGGATCGAACGCGTTGATGTCTTTGGCGTACTCCTGGCGTTTCTCAGCAATAAAGCGTTCACGCTCTTCGCCTTCCATTGCCTGGATCTCATTGAAGTGGATCGCGTTGATCGCTGCTTCTGGCCCCATCAGTGCCGGCATAGCGCCGGGGAGGGCGAGTTGAGCATCAGGCTGAGTCGGCCCTCCGGACATCGCAAGGTAGCCGCCGCCATAGCCTTTCCGGATCATCACCGAGATTCGTGGGACTTTTGCCTCACAAACTGCATGGAGCAATTTAGCGCCGTGGCGGATGATTCCTGCCTTCTCAACCGCGCTACCAATCATGTAGCCGCTGATGTCCTGCAGGAACAGAAGGGGGACATTGAATGCGTTGCAGGCCCAGATAAACCGGGTTGCTTTATCTGCGCTGTCGTTGAACAAAACTCCACCTTTGTTCTTCGAATTGTTGGCCACGATCCCTACCGGGCGCCCGCCGAGGTAGGCGAGTCCAGTGAACATTTCCTTGGCGAAAAGTGCTTTGACTTCAAAGAGACTGTCCGCGTCTACCAGCGACTCGATAAGCTCCTTCACGTCGAAGGGGCGGTTCTGATCGGGCGGAACGATTTCGCTGATCTTGCGCGAGGACGAAGGCTTCTGGCTCTCGCGCAGCGGCGGCAGGTCGCTATTGTGCGATGGGAAGAATCGCAGGTAGTCGACAGCAGCTTTGAGAGCCTCGTCTTCGGTTTGAGCGAGGTAGTCCCCCAGGCCGCTAACGGCGCAGTGCATGCGCGCACCGCCCATCTGCTCTTCAGTCACTTTTTCACCGATCGCCATTTCTGCAAGGCGCGGTGAGCCCAGGTAGGCCGTGGCTTGCTTATCGACCATAATGATCAGGTCGCAGAGGGCTGGCACATAAGCGGAGCCTGCAGGCGAAGGGCCAAACAGGACACAAATCTGCGGTACCACGCCTGAAATCTGCACTTGGGTGTAAAAAATATTCCCCCAAGCGATTCGGCCGAGATAGCAGTCGAACTGGCTATCGATTCGGGCGCCGGCGCTGTCCACCAAATAGATAATGGGCATCTTGCTGGCGACAGCAATCTCTTGCATCCGTACGATCTTGCGGAAGGTGTGGTAGCCCCAGGTACCGGCTTTCACAGTCATGTCGTTGGCAATGACTGCAACTTCCCGCCCATCAATCTTGCCAATTGCGGTAACAACGGCGTCGCCGGGCATCCCTCGAGATGCCCCAACCAGTAATCCGTCTTCGAGATACTCACCGTTGTCGAAGATGAACTCCAAGCGTTCACGCACCAGCATTTTACCCTGCGCTTTGTGCTTTTCCTTCGCCTTATCGGAGCCGCCAGCCATGGCAATTTCGACTCGGCGCTGCAGTTCTTTTACGTTCTCGATGCCGCTCATGCTTGAGCTCCTTTCTTAGTGAAGAATTTTTCGATACCCCGACGGAGCTCTTCCGAACACATAAAGGCGGGACGCAATCCACGCGCGAGTTCAAGGCCTTCCTCGAAGCCAACGGACGATATTTTGTGGAAAGCGTGCTTACCACGCCTCACCGTGGCAGGTTCAAGTCGGGCGAAAGCAGCCACCTGGGTCTCGATCAAATCATCGAGCTGACTAGGTTCCACAGCCGCATTGATCAAGCCCATGCGAACCGCGTCAGCAGAACCGATGGTTCGTCCAGTCATCACTAGGTCAAGGGCATGGCGTTGACCCATGCGGTTAAGCAGAGCAGGGAGGATGAACAGGGGGAACAACCCAATCTTGATTTCCGGTGAGCCAAAAGTCGCTTCTTGGCTCGCATAGGCAAAGTCGCAGGCCGCCACTAGCCCGCAAGCACCCGCCATAGCAGGGCCTACAACGCGAGCGATAACTGGCTTGCTGAGCGTGGGGATCAACCCAAAGAGCGCCATCCATGCATCACCCGTTTCCCAGAGCTGAGTGGCGCCCGCGTCGACCGTCGCGAGGAACTCATCCAGGTCACCCCCGGAAGAGAAGCATTCCCCTTGGCCCGTGATCACGATCACCCGGACATCGGGCTCCAGATCCAGTTGCTTGAGTGCATCTACCAGCTGCGAGGCAGTAGCGGTGGCGATCGCATTGCGTTTGGCGGGGTTTGAAATCGTTATGGTTGCACGCGCGCCTTGGCGACTGATGAGAAGGTCGGTGGAGGTCACTGCGGTCTCCTTTCTTGTTTTATCTAACGGTTGTTAGTTTTCTAGAATATAGCTACGCTCATCTGGCAGCACAACCCTTCACGTAAATTTTCCTAAACTGGCTGAATAGCCCGATTTTCTAGCTAGTAGGGGAAGGGTTTTCTGGTTAATGGAATACTTACAACCGTTTGTTTCTAGGAGGTTGGCGTGACACAACAAAAACTACTGGTCGCGAACCGAGGCGAGATCGCCTGCCGCGTAATTCGTTCAGCACGGCTGCTTGGCATTCCTACGGTGGCGGTTTACTCGGACGCCGACGCGCAGGCTCAGCACGTTAAGATGGCGGATGAGGCATTCCATTTGGGCCCGGCCAAAGCTTCGGAGAGTTATCTTGACGCTGGAAAGGTGCTAGAGGCAGCGAAGAAAAGCGGCGCGACGCTGGTGCACCCTGGCTACGGGTTTATGTCTGAAAACACCGACTTTTCGGATGCTTGCCATACAGCCGGAATCAAATTCATCGGCCCTACAGCAGCAGTCATCAAGGCGATGGGCGACAAGCAACGATCCCGTCATCTTGCGATCGAGGCGGGCGTTCCCGTTCAACCAGCGGCGGAAAATGTCACAGCCGATGACCCTGAAGCCCTGCGAGTGGCAGCTGCAGCGGTCGGGTACCCGCTGCTGGTTAAAGCCTCGGCTGGTGGCGGTGGCATCGGGTTGAAACCTGTTCATTCTGAGGCGGAGCTAATCGATGCCGTTGCAAGCACGCAAAGGATGGCCGAACGTGCTTTTGGTGATGGAACCGTGTTTCTCGAAAAACTGATTCTCAGTGCCCGGCACATTGAGGTTCAGATCTTCGGCTTTGGTAACGGGAAAGCCGTGCATCTTTTTGAGCGTGATTGCTCAATTCAACGGCGCTATCAGAAAGTATTGGAGGAGTCGCCGGCACCACGCGTGCCCCGGAATGTGATCGAACACATGGCTGAGGCCGCCGTGCGATTGGCCAGCGCTTGCCGGTACGACGGGGCAGGTACTGTGGAGTTTCTCTACGACGACGACTCCCAGTCATACGCTTTCCTGGAAATGAATACTCGCATTCAGGTCGAACATCCCGTTAGCGAGGCCATCACCGGGGTTGATCTAGTCGCCGCTCAAATCCGACATGCGTTAGGTGAAGACCTGCAGCAGGAGCTCGCTCAAAACGCAATTCGCGCCACCGGTCATGCGATTGAGGCGCGCATATACGCTGAGACGCCTGAGAAGAAATTCCTGCCTGCGCCAGGTCTGATTGAAACTCTGGTGCTTCCATCTGTTAACGGCGTGCGCATTGACACGGGCTTCGTTGCCGGTGATCGGATCACTCCGTTCTACGACCCAATGGTCATGAAGATCATTGCTCATGGCGACGACCGTGCCCAAGCGGTGGAGCGGCTACAAGAAGCGCTGAGCGGCTTAATCATCACCGGTCTGCGTACCAATCGCGAATTCTTGTTGAGAGTGCTCAGCCACCCCGCTTATCGGGACACCGCGGTTCATACCCGATTCATTGATGCGCACAGCGAATCGCTTTTTCCAGCTGCGCAGCCAGCCTAAAGGAGACAGTCATGGCGGCTACAACACCTAACCTTGCCGAGCTGGATTTGCTCCCAGCGCTAGCCTCTCGTTACGTGAGCCTGGAGCTCTTGCCCTGGAAACCGACGCCTACGCCCGGGATCGATATGAAGATTCTGCTCCAGGATCAAGAGACCGGATTGCTTACGGCTCTTTTCCGCTGGGCTCCCGGGACACGTCTGCCACTGCACGAGCACGTTGAAATCGAGCAAACCTATGTGCTTGAAGGCAGCATCGTTGACGACGAGGGTGAGGTCACCGCGGGAAACTTCGTCTGGCGTCCACGGGGCAATCGACATCTTGCATGGTCGCCGAATGGCGCACTTGTGATCTCGTTCTTCCTGCGTCCCAACAAGTTCCTTGAAGGCGAATTTGCCGGGCAAAATCTGGAGTAATTGACATGACCGACTTGCCTAAACGAATTGCTATCAACGAAGAGGGGCCGCGCGAAGGTTTCCAAATCGAGCCCAATCCAATCCCGGTCGAGCGTAAAGCAGAACTCATTCATGCGTTGGCGGATACGGGGCTGAAGCAGATCGACTGTGTGTCATTCGTGAACCCGAAGCGTGTTCCAGGAATGGCAGATGCCGATGAGCTGGCTGAGGCGATTCGAAAAAAACCAGGCGTACGCTACACAGGCTTGTGGCTGAACCAGCAAGGGCTGGAGAGAGCCTATCAGTCCCCCTTAGATGTGATTGGCTCGATCCGGGTGACCGCTTCTGAAACCTTCTCGATCAAGAACACCAATAAAAATATTGAGCAAACACTCGACGAGCAGCGGGCGTGGTTGAAGTCCTACGCTGAGCATGATGTTCAGGTTGAGTGGGGCTACGTCATGACCGCCTTCGGTTGCAATTATGAGGGCTACATGCCTATCCCGCAGGTGGTGCGTATGGTCGGCGAGGTACTTGAGCTCGCTCGCGACGCGGATGTCGCGCTTAGAGGCTTGTACCTTGCTGACACCGTGGGCTGGGCTAATCCTCTGCTCATGGAACGTACCATTGGTGCCGTTAGAGAGCGCTGGCCAGAGTTGCCTCTCGCCTTGCACCTGCACGACACCCGCGGCACAGGGCTTGCCAACGTATATGCCGCGCTCAAGCTTGGTGTGGCTAAATTCGATAGTTCGTGTGCCGGATTGGGTGGCTGCCCGTTCGCGGGTCACAAAGGCGCTGCTGGAAATATCTGCACAGAGGACTTGGTCTTCATGTGTGAAGAAATGGGCATCGAGACTGGCGTAGATCTGGAAAAGCTGATCGAGGTCGCTCATTTGGCCGAGTCAGTTTTCGGAAGACAGCTGCCTGGTAAGGTCATGCGAGGAGGCAGCCTCACAAAATACAAGGCCTAGAAAAGGAGAACCCCACGTTAGTGGGGTTCTTTTTCTCACGATGATTTGTAACTCACCATTCGCAAGGCCAGCTCTATGTGCTGCCCCTCAAGATCTTCGATGGTTAACCGACCCTCTGGGTCATACCAGGAGCAGATTCCGGTGAGCATGGAGATCAGCGCCTTAGTAGTCAGGTTGCTGTCCGTCACATGGAAGATGCCTTCTGCGACACCTTCCTCGATCAGTTGACGGACGCGACGTTCATACTCAGCTCGGAGCCTCACAACCATCCGATAATTTTCCTGGTCAAGGCTGCGAAGCTCCATGTTGCCGATGAAAACCTCTTTGCGGCGACGAGTGTGAAAATCGATGTGCACGATAATCATCGCCTCAAAACGCGCCAGGGTTGTAGGCTGGAAATCCACCCGCTCAGTAAACTCTAGGAGCAGATCGCGCATGACCGCTTTCAGCACGATTGCCAAGAATTCCTGCTTGGTGTTGAAGTAGTTGTAAAGCGATCCAGCCTTCATGCCCACCTTCTCAGCGAGCATGCGCAGGGTCATGGCCTCATAGCCGTAGGTGCTTATCAGATCAACGCCGGCTGTGTGGATTGCCTGTTCTGTTACTTCTCGTTTCGCACCAACTGGTCGCATTAGGTCTCGTGTCTCAAATTGAAGGGGTGGGTGGCTTAGCGAGTCAGGTATCCACCATCGACCGGCAGTATTGCGCCAGTAATATAGCTCGCAAGCGGGGAGGACAGGAACAGAGATGGCCCTACAAGCTCATGAGCTTGGCCGGTTCGCCCCATGGGTGTGTGACTGATATAGGCCTGGAGTTTTTCCGGGTCGGCCAGCGTAGCAGCCGACATTGCTGTCGGAAATGACCCTGGGGCTAGTCCATTTACCCTCACATCGAACTCAGCGAACTCAGCTGCCATAGCTCTCGTCAGCTGCATCACTGCGCCTTTGGATGTGCTGTAGGTAGACAGCTCTGAACCAGGGGAATATGAGCAAATCGAAGCTATGTTCAAGATTGACCCCTTCGAGCGCTTCAGTTGTGGGAGCAGGGCATGGGTGACGTTGATCATTCCGGTCACGTTTACATCAACCGTCCGCTGCCAGTGCTTCAAGGTTTCTGGCTCTTCAAACCGCCCACGAAAAAGGAGGCCTGCGTTATTTATGAGGACGCTGACGGCGCCATAGCGCTGTTCAATTTCTGCTGCCATGCCCCTGCACGCAGCGTCGTCCGTGACATCCAGCGCTAGACCAAAAGCATCCCCGCCCGTTTTTTTGATTTCGGCCGCGGTACTGGCTGCCGTTTCGAAATCAATATCGACTACCAATACCGTAGCCTTCGCGACGGCAAATCCTTGGGCGATGATAGCGCCATTGCCGCGACCAGCGCCGGTGATCAGAACTACCTGGTTCGAAAAATCGAAAGTCATCGGGATCATTAGCGCACCTCTGTTGTTTTTGTTTAGGAAACTAACGACCGTTATTTTTAGCGGTATCTTGGAATTTTTCAAGCAAAATCAGGCTTGGCGACCTGGCATTGAGGTGCGGAAGAGGCCTTCAGCCCTGCAATTCGTCACAGTTTTTACTTTTTCAGGGTTGAAAACGAACAAGCGTTAGGTATTCTTGCGGTGGAGAGATTGAAAGGCATCCCTGCGTGCGGGCGACGCCAGCGTGATAACAATTACAAAAGGAGATCTCATGTCGAGTCGTATGCTGCTTGGTGGTCACATCACCCACAATGCCCGTCGATACCCGGACAAAGTGGCTCTGATTGATAAATATGGACGTTCTACATACGCAGAGCTTGAGCGCGGCGCGAACCAGGTCGCAAATGCCTTAGGTGCTGCTGGGATTGGCTACGGCGACAAGGTGGCATTCATTGCTTCAGCCAGTCGCAACTGGATTGAAGCGTTCTTCGGCATCGTGAAAGCCGGGGCGGTTGCCGTACCCTTAAATTATCGTGAGACAGGCGAGCAACTCGCCGCGCTACTGGATGACTCTGAAGCCAAGCTGCTCTTCGTGTCTCATCACCATCAGGATTCGTTCGCGCAGCTGCTGGGTAACCTCGCAATTCCTGTTGTTGCTTTGGAGGCCTTGCCGGAGTTTGTGAAGAATGCTGCAGGCGAATGGCACACCTCGCCAGCAATCGATCCGAACGATCCTGCAGTGATCCTTTATACCGGCGGGACGACGGGCCGGTCGAAAGGGGTGTTGTTGAGCCATGCAAATCTGTATTGGAACAGCATGGACGAAATCATCGATACCCGGATGATTGAGAGCGACAACACGCTCATCGCAACGCCCTTGCATCATTCCGCCGCACTGAACTGCTGGCTGCTACCCCATCTTTACCTCGGCGCCACTGCGACCATCCTCGAAAAATATTCCACCGAGGATGTGCTACGGGTGATTGCGCAAGAGCGCGTTACTAACACATTCATGCCACCGTCGTTGACTCGAGAGTTCATCCTTCATCCGCTGTCCAAATCCCTTGACCTTTCGAGCTTCAAGCGTTGGTACGTGGGGAGTGGCATCCTTACAGCTTCTGACCGCCAGGCGATGAAGGAATGTATTCCTGGGGTAGAAATCTTCTATCAGTACGGGCTCACCGAGGCTGGCCCGATCGCCACCGTGCTCAAGGAGGAGGATTATCAGAAGGCTCCTGACTCGATTGGCAGGGCGTTCATCAACATGGAAGTTGAGATCCACGACGCTAATGGCCAAGTGGCAGTACCTGGAGAAGTCGGCGAGATCGTATTGCGTGGGCCGACCGTCATGCTGGGGTACCACAACCGCCCGGACGCCACAGCTGAAGTCCTCGACTCTAACGGATGGCTGCACACCGGTGACTTGGCCCACATGGATAGCAACGGCTACGTCTATTTTTATGACCGCCTCAAGGACATGATCAAAACGGGCGGGCTCAATGTGTACTCGCAAGAAGTGGAAGCCGTCCTGGCCAAACACCCTGACGTCCGAGAGGTCGCCGTAGTCGGCCTGAGTAACGAACGATGGGGGGAAGAGGTCACTGCCATCGTTGTTTTGAAAGTCGACAGTCTGCCGGATCCCGAGTCTCTGCTGAATCACGCCAAGGAGCTGCTGGCTAGCTACCAGGTACCGAAGCGCATTGAGTACATCGCCTACGAGGAAATGCCGTTCAATCACAACGGCAAAATTCTTAAGCGCGACCTGCGTCAGCGTTTCCAGCCAGCCAATTGAGTGAGTCCGCCATGTCCATCATGTTTGAAAAAGTCGGCCATGTAGGCCTCGTTACGATCAATCGGCCCCAGGCCATGAATGCCATTGACCTCGAATCGCATCTCGCGTTCCAGCAGGTCTGGGGGAAGGTGAACGCTGATGACCAAGTGCACGTTGTTGTCATTACTGGAGCCGGCGGTAAAGCGTTCTGCTCAGGTGCTGACATCGGTACGTTCCTTCCATACCTGCGCGAGCGTGCCCAGCGCGAAGTGGATGATGGTGATTTTTGCGGTATCAATCGAAAGCCGCCCACGACGAAGCCCATCATTGCTGCCATCAACGGCCTGGCTTACGCGGGTGGCCTTGAGATCGCTTTGGCATGCGACATCAGAATCTCTGTAGTTCATGCTCGATTCGCTCTTCCTGAACCCAAATGGGGTGTTATCGCTGGGGCGGGGGGCGTAACCCGTCTTGCGCGGGCGGTGCCTACTTCATTGGCGACTCAAATGATTTTGACCGGTGAACCGATAACGGCAGATAGAGCGTTGGCTGAGGGTTTGGTTAGTGAGCTGGTTGAGCCTGACCAACTCCTGCCTCGTGCAATGGAAATCGCGGAGCTGATTGTGCGAAACGGCCCATTGGCTGTCAGGTCTTCGTTGCAAGTGGTTCGCCGCGGTGCAGACTGCGGCCTTGATGCTGCACTTGAGCTCGAGCGCACTGCATTCCGCCGTGTTCTCCTCAGTGAAGACTTTAAAGAGGGGATCGCTGCGTTTACTGAAAAGCGAACTCCCGTCTACAAGGGCATCTGAGGGTTAATCGCATGGATATCTTCACACCTTTGAAATGCGGCGCTTGTGTTTTTCCCAACCGGATTCTCATGGCGCCCCTCACCCGAGCGCGCACACCGGACACAGTACCTGGGCCGCTTCAAGAGCTCTACTACAGTCAGCGCGCGAGTGCTGGGCTGGTTATCTCAGAAGCCACGAACATTTCTCCGACAGCAGTTGGCTACGTGTACACGGCAGGGATCTACACCGACGATCAGGAAAAGGGCTGGGGTGGTGTTGCCCGCGCAGTACATGCTGCAGGGGGCCGCTTGGCGATGCAACTCTGGCATGTAGGGCGCGTATCGCACGAGCTGGTTCAGCCAAGAGGAGCTCAGCCTGTGGCGCCGACTGCAATCCGAGGTGAGACTACCAAGGCCTTCGTGGAGTTTGCTGATGGCTCCTCTGGGCCGACGCCCGCCAGTACGCCGCGAGAACTGAGTACCGATGAAATTGGCGGCATCGTGGATGATTACCGCAGGGCAGCAGTTCGCGCCACTCGTGCGGGATGTGACATGGTGGAGATCCATGCCGCGAACGGATATCTCCTCCATCAGTTCACTGCCACTGGTACGAATAAGCGAAAGGATCAATACGGCAGCACGATCCAAAACAGAGCAAGGATTGTGCTTGAGATTGTCGACGCGGTAGGTATCGCCATCGGTTACGACCGGGTGGGTGTCCGCCTTTCTCCTTTGACTGACATTTTTGATATCACAGATGACGATTCAGAAGAGATGGCACTGTACCTGGCCCAGCATTTGTCTCGCCGTGAGGTGGCGTATGTGCATATCAACGAGCCTGATTGGCGGGGAGGGGAAGTCAAACTCACTGAGGACTTTCGCCGTGCTCTGAGGCAAGAGTTTCCGGGCGTCTTGATCTACTGCGGTCACTACGATGCTCAGAGCGCTCAGCACTTGCTTAACCAGAATCTGGCAGACGCAGTGGCATTCGGACGTCCGTTTATCGCGAATCCCGACCTTCCCAACCGTTTTCGACTGGGGTTACCGCTCACGAAACCTGACTCCTCGACCTACTACGGTGGCGACGCCAAGGGCTACACCGATTATCCATTTGTGAATCAGCAATAGGCTCACCCATGACCACCTCGCTCGCTGAACTGGTGAACATTTTCTCGCTTGAACGCATTGAGCAAGGCATTTTTCGTGGCGCTAGTCAGGAACTGTATTTACCGCAACTTTTCGGAGGCCAAGCGCTGGGCCAGGCCGTTGCTGCATCTAGCATGACCGTCGGAAGCGAGAAAGTGCTGCACTCTATTCATGGATATTTCATCCGAAAAGGAAGGGCCGCCAAACCAGTGCTGTATCAAGTCGACTCACTGCACGATGGCAGAAGCTTTAGTACACGCCAGATCACTGCAAGTCAGGATGGAAAGCCGATATTCACTGCTTCGGCTTCGTTCCACATTTTCGAGCCTGGCTTGAGTTATCAGACGAAGATGCCATGTGTGCCGGGGCCGGAAACCCTTCCGCTAGAGATTGATTTAATGGAAGGGAATGAGGCATTGGCAGAGCAAGTCAGACTGCGTTTTTCCGCGGCCCAAGCGATCCAAATTCGTCCTGTCGACTTGATTGATCCCAGCAAGCCAATAGCGCAACAGCCCTTGAAGCGCTTTTGGTTCAAGGCAGCAGGTGACTTACCCGAAGATCAAACGCTGCATAGGTCAATCCTGGCTTACGCCTCTGACATCGGGTTGCTCATCACATCACTATTGCCTCATGGTGTTTCAGATCTTCAGGAGAATATGCAGGTCGCCAGCCTCGATCATGCTCTTTGGGTTCATCAAGATATCAAGGCTGATGATTGGCTTCTGTATGTGATGGACAGTCCCTGGTCTGATACAGGAAGAGGCCTGTCGAGAGGGAATATTTATAACGCACACGGCGCAATGGTTGCCAGTGTGGCTCAGGAAGGGTTGATCAGAAAGCTGTAAAGATTGAAGCTACTGGGCCAGAAAGTCACATTCTTTCGTTGTATCTAAATACAAAAATAATAGATGGTGCACCCTATGACTGCGAACCGAGTTGCGTGCTTGGCTATCATCCCCTTTGTCTTTTTTGAGGGGAGGGCAAACGCTGAACAGAATGCCGATTTCATTGGTGATAGTAAGCTGACGGTGACGGCTAGAAATTTTTATTTCAACCGTGACTATCGTAATGGTGCAAGTAGTGGTACCGGCACAAACGCATTCAAGCCAGCTGGTGACCGCAATGGGTATGCAGAAGAGTGGGCGCAAGGCTTCATGGCCAATTTCACATCTGGGTTTACGCCAGGAGAAATTGGTGTCGGCGTAGATGCTTACAGTTTCTTGGGAATCAAACTCGATAGCGGCGGAGGGCGCACGGGTTTGCGGCTGATGCCTATACAGGATGATGGTAAGCCGCAAGATAACTTCAACAAGGCGGGTGCTTCAGTAAAATTGCGCTACGATGGAGCGCTTTTCCAGTATGGGAATCTATTTCCAGCAGTCCCGGTTTTCTCGGTCAACACCGTTCGCCTGTTTCCAAGCTCTGCGACCGGCTGGATGTTTGGTTGGGACGTGGAAAAGCTGCATTTGGATGCAGGTCACTTCTATGGGCAGGGAGGGGTTGCCTCTTCTAATAACGATGACCCAATCACTACGGACTACGGCCTACCCATTGCTATTGACTCAGTGAGCTATGTAGGTGCTATATATTCGGTTATTGATAACCTAAAGCTTTCGGTGTACGGCTCCGAACTCGAAGACACTTGGCGTCAGTACTACGGCAACGTCAATTACCGCTACCAGATTGATCCATCTCAGTCGGTCACATTCGACGGCAACATTTACAGAACGTTGGATACTGGGCGTCAACTGGCCAGCGTGATCAATAACACAACCTGGTCGATGTCGGTTGCCTATAAGTATCTGGCGCATACGTTCACATTCGCTGCTCAAAAAGTAGAAAGCGATGAGCCGATGGATTGGGCTGCATTTACCACCATGGGTGGATCAGTTTCTTTAGCCAACGCGGTACAGTTCGCGACCTTTACTGAGCCCAATGAGCGATCTTTCCAGTTGCGTTATGACTTAGACATGGCACCGTTCGGGGTGCCTGGACTATCGTTTATGACACGCTACGTCAGAGGCGATCAGATCGATAACCGAGATAGTCATAACACTTTTTATACTCGACGCTATGTCTATCCCGAGGGCGCTGATGTTCGCCACTGGGAGAGGGACATAGAGGCGCGGTATGTCGTACAGACTGGCGCAGCTAGAGATCTCTCTGTCCGTGTCCGACAAGCTACCCATCGCTCCTCGACTGGATACCGCTACGTAGATGATGATGAGGTAAGGATTATCATCGACTATCCCATCTCTATTTTCTAGAGATCCCGAGCGGACTTACACAGGTACGCGGCTGAAATAAATTCTGTTTCAGCCGCGCATACCACTGCTTGCGGGTTTGAAGTTTGACCCTCGCTCCCGCTTAGAATCGCACTTAAGGAAGAGCGTAGGCGATCACGTAGTCGCCGCGGTCAGGCGATTGTCTGGCTCCACCGGCGGTGATGACGACATACTGTTTCCCTGTTTTCGGAGACACGTAGGTCATTGGCCCGCCTTGACTGCCAACTGGCAGCCTGGCCTTCCAGATTTCGCTGCCATCGGCGGTGTTGTAAGCGCGAAGGTAGTAGTCTTGCGTACCCGCAATGAATACCAAGCCACCTTGGGTCGACAGTGTACCTCCCAAGGTTGGCATGCCGATCGGAAGCGGCAGGTGCATTTTGACACCGAGTGGCCCAGTGTCCTGGACGGTACCGACTGGTACCTGCCATGCGATTTGACGGGTTTTCATGTCAATCGCAGTCAGTGTTCCGAACGGTGGCGCTTGGCAAGGAATGCCAGCGATCGACAGGAAACGGTTTTTATTGACTGAGTAAGGAGTACCTTTGAGCGGGACTGCTCCCATCCCGGTATTCAGCGCTTCGCCGCCAGACGCAGTGGGCGCATTCTTCTCTTGAGGAGTCATCTTCACCCACAAGCCGAGCCGCATGTCATTGGCGAAGATGTAGCCATGAACGGGATCAAACGACAGCCCACCCCAATTCATTCCGCCCAAGGAGCCTGGGAAACTCAGCGACAGATCAGTTCCAGGGGCGGTGAATAGACCCTCGTATCGCATCTGCTTGAAGGAGATCCGGCACAGCATTTGGTCAAACGGTGTCGCGCCCCACATATCTGATTCAGTAAGAGTAGGAGCGCCAATTTGTGGCATGCCCAACGACTTCGGCTGGGTAAGTGAATACTGCTCGTTAGGAATGTCGGCCGCTTTAACCGGTACCTCCTCCACATGAGTCAGAGGCTTACCAGTAGCTCGGTCGAGAACGAAGATCTGACCCGCTTTGGTACCAATGACTACAGCAGGCACAGATTTTCCTTCAACAGGGAAATCGACCAGGCTTGGCTGCATGGGCAGGTCAAAGTCCCAGAGATCGTTGTGAACCGTCTGATAGACCCATTTCTCCTCACCAGTGGTGGCGTTGAGAGCAAGTACGGAAGCGCCATACTTGTGGTTGAGAGCAGTACGCTCGACACCGTAAATATCGGTGGAGGAGCTGCCCATAGGCAGGAAGATGGTATTCGAGGATGGGTCATAGGTCATCGGAGCCCAGTTGTTTGGGGTGCTCCGCACGTACGTCTTTCCAGAATCAGGTGCGGCCCGGTCAGTGGGATTGCCTGGGTCAAATGCCCAGCGCATGGCACCAGTGACAACATCGAAGCCCCGAATCACGCCGCCTGGCATGTCAGTTTGTACGTTGTCAGCGATTCGCCCGCCTACTACCACCGTGGTACCCGCAACTTGAGGCGGAGATGACAGTGAATAGTAGGAATCTGGCATGTCGCCCATACCGTCTTTCAGAATTACCTCACCGTTCACTCCGAAGCCTTGGCAGAGGGCACCCGTGTCGGCATCCACAGCGATCAGTCGAGAGTCGATAGTGTTGGTGAATAGGCGACGCTGGCAATTGGCGCCTGCAGCTACGGCAACAGCGGGTACGGGAGTGCTTCCGTCCGAGGGCTGAATGAGCGGCGTAGAGGCATCGAAGTACGCCATGCCGCGGCACCGTTGCCACAATTTAGTTTTAGCGTTGGTGTCGTGTCTCCACAGCTCTTTACCGGTGTCCGCATCCAGTGCAATCACGTTGTTGTGAGGGGTGCAGATGAAGACTTTGTTGCCGATTTGCAATGGCGTCAGTTGATCTTCAGCTCCGTTACCATCGCTGAGCGCAACGTCACCGGTGTGGTACGTCCACGCCGGCACGAGTTTACTGACGTTGCTGCGGTTGATCTGATCCAGTGCAGCAAACCGGCTACCCCCTGCATCATTACCATAGGACTGCCAATTCTTCTGCGCGAGGGCAGGATCAACGCTTGTCAAACCTGGCCCTTGGCCGTTCACCGGATTATGAGGCTGGAACATACCCCAGAATCCACCGATCAATGCCAAGAACAAAACGCCTGCCACACTGTAGGATCCGGCGATATGCGCTTTACCGTGCGCTCTCAACGCCGTTGGATAAACCAGTGCCACGACCAAGCTGAGGACGCCAAGGGCGAAGAGCCTTGAGATCAATGGCCAGAACTGCAGGCCAACATCTACCAGTGCCCAGATAACCGAACAGATGATGACGAGGGCGAACAACCAAAACCCTTCTAGCCGTCTACGTGCTGTGAGCACTGCTGATACTAGGAAACCTACGCCAGCGAGCAGGAAGTACCATGATCCTCCAAGGCCTGCCAGGTAGGCGCCTAAACCGATGAAGGGCAGGGCGAAGATCAGCATGCCTAACACGGCGAGCCAGATAGGCCAGCGGCTAGTGTTGGGGGGTTGGGGAGTAGTCATATTGCGTGAGTCCTACGAGGAGAAAACTGTGTTCCATCCACCGGTAGAGGATCGATATGGGAGGGTTCCATCGATCACCTACCAATCCGGTGGCTTTGAATATTGGGCTATAAGCGCGACGGCGGGAGGCTGTCGCGCGAGGTCTGTTTTAACTGTGCTTGCTCAGGCCTCGAGTTGATTAAGATGGGTAGAGCAGCCCGGAAAGCGTCGATGTGAAGATGCTGTCAGCACCTCGCTTCATGCGTTCACTTGCTGATAGGCCTTTAACCGGCACCTCCACGCCGTAACGAACATCTCGCGGCAGCACCTCAATCAGCTCAGCAAGGGGCAGCAATCCGCTCCCAGGCATTAAGCGCCCCTCCCGGGCTTCCTGAATGATGAGTTCAGGGGAGGGGGGAGCAAGAGGGGCATCGCATAGTTGGACATCTGCCAACCACCCGGGATCAACCTGCTGAAGATCAGCCAGCGTATTCCCCGCCCTGAACAGATGCAGCGCATCCAAGAGGATTCCGCTGTTCTGTTTACCAGCCGCTTCAACAAGCGCAGCGGCCTGCTTGAGGTTGGCCACATCACGCCAGCGCATGAATTCAATGTTGATGCGGATCCCATAAGGCGCGGCCAGGTCGCAAAGACTGCTGAAGTTTGTGCTGAGCCGAGGAAAGTCTGGATCATCACCGGAAACCGTCAGGGAATCAGCGCCAAGCTCCGCTGCGGCCTCCAAAAGCCATTCCACACTCTTCACGTCGATTTCAGGCGTCAGTTCAACGAATTCAACATCATTGACCCTAATGTCTTCGCTCTTGAGCACGCTAAGGAGTTCGGCAATTGCTGGGGTGCCTGAGCGCACTGGATAAGCCAGACCGCCCTTCATGGCTGGATGCAGGCGAAGTCCGACATGTGTGAATCCAGCCTGGGCAGCTTCCTTAGCTAAGGCAACTGGTGCCAAGTCGAGGGCCGTGAGATGAGCAACACTCAAGCGTTTCAATATGTCGCCCTCCCGCCGCTCAAGTCGAAGACGAACCCTGTGGTGAAGCTGCACTCTGGCCCAGCAATCCAGTTGACCATATTGGCGATCTCTTCAATCTGCAGGAACCTGCCCATCGGAATCTTCGCTTTGCTGGCGGCGATGTGCTCTGGCGTCATTTCGTTCATGAGCGCGGTTTCGGCCATTGCGGGAGCGATGCAGTTCAGAATTACGCCGTCTTGGGCGAGCTCTTTAGCAGCAGCCTTAGTGAAAGCGATCACACCGGCCTTGGCAGCTGAGTAGGCGGAGATGTATTGCACCCCGTCTTTACCCGCCATGGATGCAACGTTAACAATCCGTCCATAGCCATTGGCACGCATGTGGGGGATGGCGGTTCTGCAGCAATAGAACACTCCGTTCAGGTCTACGGCGATGACCTGATCCCACGCTTCGATCGGATATTCCCAAGAGGGTGTAACGGGGCCATTGATTCCGGCGTTGTTTACCAGGATGTCGATGCGACCGAACTCGGCTGCAGCTACAGCAAAAGCCTCTTCCACGGATGCGAGGGAGGCGACATTGACGGCCTGCCGAAGCGCCGGCTCAAAACCATTAGCCTCTGCATCCCAGTTGTCGACATTCAGATCCCAGATCACAACTCTCGCGCCTGAGGTGTGGAGGCGCTTTGCGATGCCCAGTCCTATCCCCCGCATGCCGCCAGTCACAATCGCCGTTTGGCCTTCGAGATACTGTTTCATTTGGTAAGTCCTTGCTCAGGCTGCTCAATGGAAGGCAAACGGGTGAGATCACGCACGATGAAGAGGTAGCAAAGGGCACCGAGCACGGTGATAGACGACACGAACGCAAGTGCCCAGACGAAGGAACCTGTTGTGGAAACGATCACGCCGATCGTCAGTGGAGTCACGATGCCGGCTGCGTTAGCAAACAGGTTGAACACACCGCCAGAGAGACCAAGCATGCCTTTGGGGGCGATATCAGAAACGATCATCCATGCGAGTGCAGACATGCCCTGTGCGAAGTAAGCGACACACAGGATCGCGATCACCAAGGCGTCAGAATCGACGTAGTTTGCGAGTACGATCACGGATGCAGTGAGTAGGCCTGCGATGACTGGCAGCTTGCGTGCCACGTTCAAGGAATAACCGCGGCGCAGCAGCGCGTCCGAGAGCCAGCCACCCACCAAGGTTCCCAGCGATGCAGCAATGAAGGGCAACACGGCGACCCAACCTACCTTCAGCCAGGGCATATGGCGCTCTGTAACCAAGTAAGTCGGGAACCATGTCAGGAAGAAGACGTTCGTGGAGTTACACGCAAATTGACCAAGGCAAATGCCCAGCATGTTGCGATGCTTGAGCAGAGCAGGGATCTGACGCCATTCAAAGCGAGTAGCTTTTTGACCACCGTCGACCACACCGCCACCTTCGCGGATGTAATCGAGCTCGGCCTTGTTTGCGGTGCGCGACTCGTGTGGTTCATGGTATTTCCGCCACCAAACCAAGCCATAGAGCACACCTACAGCGCCAACACTCAGTAACAGCACTCGCCATCCGTAGGCATGCAGAACCCAGAACAGCGCAGGGGAGAGGAAGGCGAGACCTACATACTCAGCGAAGGTGTAAATACCCGTTGCTCGAGCGCGCTCGCTTTGCGGGAACCATGTGGCGACAACGCGGCTGTTGGTCGGAAAGCATGGAGCCTCGGAAGCGCCGACTAGCATTCGGAGGCCCAGAAGCGACGCAAAGCCTTGTGCTAGGCCCTGTAGCGCAGTGAACACTGACCACAGTGTCAGTGCTAGCCAGTAGGTCAGCTTCGTGCCGAGCCGGTCAATGAGGATGCCGCCCGGGATTTGAGCAGCAGCGTAAGTCCAAGAGAACGCAGAGAAGATTAAGCCCATCATCACTGCTGACAGGCCCAGGTCTTGGCTGATGGCTGGGGCTGCAATACCCATGACCGTGCGGTCAAGGTAATTGATCATTGTGCCGCCGGAGATCAAGGCCAGGATCATGAAGCGTGTCCGCGTACGCCGCGCTTGAGTCGCGGGCGTATCTAGCACGGGAGTATCGATCGCCATTTGGGGTGCCTCTTATCATTATTGGTTGGTAGCGCGCAGGCTCGGCGGGCGTGGCAAAAAAGGACGCGAGCTCAGAGTCCTTTCTGAGCCACGTCCCACACACGAGCAAGCATCAGCAAAAGGGCCACAATTCAACCGGTAGGCTTCGGTCAGCGGCTTGACCTTTCGAAGAAGGCAAGGCCCACTGTTATTGTGGCTCGTAACCACATTACGACGACTCAGCCGGCGACGCTCATGACGAGATCGCCTAAACCATTAGCCAAGGTAATGATGTTCATGTCCATGTCAGACTCCGCCCAGTGGGTATTCAAGATGCGCCACATGGAAATGTTCCGAGCCGTGATGCTCACGGGGTCGGTCAGCGCGGCTGCAAAGATGATGTATGTCACCCAACCGGCGGTCAGCAAGCTCATCCAGTATGTGGAGGCTCGTCTGGGCTACAGGCTATTCGAGAGGGTTAACAACAGGCTGGTACCTACTGCAGAAGCTCACACTCTTTATCGAGAAGTAGAGCGAGTTTACCTCGCCGCCCAAGCGGTCAATGAGTGTGCGATGGCGTTGGCAGGGCAGCCGGCTCGGCAGTTGCGAATATGCTGTAGTACTACACTTTCGACAGTGCTTATCCCTTACGCGTTAGCGAAGTTGAAGCGTGAAGTCCCGGGGCTTGACATCCACTGGCAAACTGCACTCATAAGAGACATGCCTGCTCAGCTACTCGGAAAACAGATAGATCTTGCTGTTGCAGCCCTTCCTGTGGAGCATGAGCACCTTAACTGTTTTCCATTTATGCGCGGCAGCATGGTGTGCGCTGTGCCGCCAGACCATGTTCTTGCGAGCCAGGAGGTTGCAACCCTAAAGCAGTTGGCCGACTTTGAACTGCTGTTATTCAGGCGCGACATACCCTTTGGTGGAATTTTGGCGAAAGCGTTTGAGGATCAGGCGCTTGCTTATTCTCCAATTCTCAATTTCACCACGGCAGTTGAGGGCGTTGCCTTGGTGAAACAAGGTTTAGGTATTGCGTTGGTCGATGAGTTCGTGGCACAAGATAGCGGCTTAGCCGTAGTTCGGTTGGTAGAGCCCATTGAGTTCGATATCAGCTTTGTGTACTCGAAATTTGAGGCTTTGTCCGAATCTTCAATGCAGCTTATGAGGATTTTGCTCGATCGTGCGGCTGTTCTAAATCGATTGATTCCGGGTAGTCGACTCCCATTCAACTGACTCCTTAAGCTCGACACAAATGTACTGAAAATGGCCTATTTGATTGGATCATTATGTGGGACTTAGCTCTCGGACGTCGGTTACGGCACGAAAAACGACCGCATCCTCCCAGCGAAGCAGCGGAGGGTGCGATCGATAGGTCGCGACGACTATTTTACAGAGGTGTTGGCATGAAAGGGCGGGTAGTCGATATAACCGGTGAAGTCACCAGCGTAAATACGATCAGTGTTTACGGGAGCCAAAGGCCAGCCATTCTTAAACCGAGCAACCAGGTCTGGATTACTGATGAAGTTCTTACCGAAAGCTGCTAGGTCAATATAACCTTGAGTAATCAAGCGCTCTGCCCGAACTGGGGTCAAGCCACCGGCCAGGATTAAAGCTGTGCGTGGCAGGTGAGCCTTCATCTTTTTTAGGAGTACAAAGAAGTCATCGTCTTGGTTCGTGCGCTCGACAAAGTAGAAGCGTTCTGCCCCTCTCTGGTTCATGATATGAACATAGGAAAGATTTCTTTCACCTGCCTCAATCGCTAATTGCTCATAGGTCTGATCAATCTCGTCATAGAGAGGCATATCGAAAAGTTCACCGTATGGTGACAATCGAATGCCTACTCGCTCAGAACCAATGCGCTCTATACAGGCATCGATAACATCCAAAGTGAAGCGGATACGGTTCTCAAGCGTTTCTGCAGAGTACCGGTCGCTGCGATCGTTGACATGCGGGTTTAAAAACTGCTCATGCAGATAACCGTTCGCGCCATGGATTTCCACGCCATCGAATCCAGCCTTCACTGCGTTGTTTGCGGCATCGGCGAAATCACGGATAACTCGCTCTACCTCCTCAGTACTCAAACGGCGAGGGGCAGGGGAATGCAACCTCGCAGGCTTACCCTGTGCGTCATAACCAAAGGCTTGCGACGCCCTAGCTTGTTTGGATGTAGCACTGACTGGAGATGTACCATTGTCTTGGATAGACGGATGCGACAGCCGCCCAACATGCCAGATCTGCGCATAGATTCGCCCCCCGACCGAGTGGACTGAATCAGTGGTCAGCTTCCATCCTTCGATCTGTGCGGGTGTATAAATACCAGGGTTAAAGATATACCCCTGACCCTCACGCGATATTGGCGTGCCCTCCGTAACGATCAGCCCTGCTGTTGCACGCTGAGTGTAGTGCAGGGCAATCCCAGCATTAGCGATGTCATCAGGCGCCCTGACACGAGTCATGGGAGCCATAACGATCCGGTTAGAAAGCTCGATTCCTGATAGATCAAAGGGACAAAAAAGGTTAGTCATAAGCTGCTCTTTTAGGTGGAGGAGGCACTGGGGCCGTTAGCCAATGCCCCATTAAGGTGAGGAACGTGTAGGGTGGGAATCCCAACCGTCTTGAAGAAGAGCCTCCGACAGAATCGAGGGCTACTTCAATGGCAGATAGCTGCAAAACAGAATTGCTTTAAACGGAATTCCAGGCCGTGCTTGACTGACTGCCACTCGAATTCGCAGCAATCACGCAAACCTGATGCCTAGGGGCAGGAGGGTGCAATTGGTCAACCAATGCACCCTCTACCGAGCGCTTACTGATCAGGCAAAGAATAGGCAATCACGTAATCACCGCGGTCAGGGGACTGGCGCGTTCCGCCAGCGACTACCACGACATACTGCTTACCGGTTTGAGGCGAAACGTAGCTCATCGGTGTTGCTTGGGAGCCAACCGGCAGTTCTGCTTTCCAGAGCTCATCACCAGACGTCTGGTCATAAGCCCTCAGGTAGTAGTCCTGTGTGCCGGAATGGAAAACCAGACCAGAGCGCGTGGTGAATGACCCGCCCAATGTAGGCATGCCTAGTGGTACTGGGAGGCTGACGCGAACGTTCGCCATGCGGATATCACGCACTGTACCTGCTGGCCGCTGCCATTGTAGTTTTCCGGTATTGAGATCAACCGCTGACACCGTCCCGAACGGCGGAGCGATACACGGAATGCCGAGTGGGGACATGAACGGAGAGGTCACCACTGCATACGGAAGTCCTGCTTGTGGCGAATAGAGGTTTTTGCCGTCATGAACGCCGGTGCTTTGTGCATCGCCGATTGCGCGCGGCTCGACCAGAGTCGTAAGCAGCGGAAGACGAATGTCATTGACGATAAGTGTGCCGGTATCTTCATTGATCGATGCGCTGCCCCAATTCATACCGCCATAGTTGCCGGGGAACTGCAGCCCTGTGGACTCGGGCCGAGGAGGAGTAAAGTCACCCTCGTACCGGACGCTCTTGAACGTTATCCGGCACAGCATCTGATCAAAGATCGTCGCTCCCCACATGTCCACCTCTTGGAGACGCTTGACGCCGATGACTGGCATCTCCACTGAGTACGGTTGTGTAGGCGCCAGGTGATCACCTGGCGCTGCGCCTTGCGGTACAGGCTTCTCTTCAACCTTTCGGATTGGATTTCCGTTGCGACGGTCAAGCACGAAAATCTGGCCCCGCTTAGTTACTTGCACCAAGGCCGGTGTCTTGCTCCCATCCTGTGCAGGAATGTCGTACAGCGCTGGTTGCGCGGGAACGTCATAGTCCCAGAGATCATGGTGAACTGTCTGGAAACGCCATGCGATCTTGCCGGTGGCAATGTCGAGAGCCACGATAGAGGATGAATTCTCCTCATCGAAATCACGCCGTTTGCCTCCGTAGTAATCCGGAGTCGCGTTGCCAGTCGGGAGGTAAACCAGGCCCAATTTTTCGTCGAAAGCTGGCGTGCTCCAGACGTTAGGAGTGCCGCGGGTGTATTGATAATCTTCTGCCGGGGGCATCTGCAGATTCGGATTACCTACATCCCATGCCCAGGCGATCTTGCCGGTGCGGGCATCGAAGGCACGGAAGGCGCCCGATGGTTCGCTCACTTCCTGATTGTCGTACACCCAACCACCGACAAGGATCAGCCCTTTTGCCACGGTCGGCGCCGAAGTCGGAACGTAGAAAGCATTTTTTATTTGGCCCAAGCCGCGCTTCAAATCGACGCTGCCTTTATCGCCAAACTCCTCGCATGGTTTGCCAGTGGCGGCATCCAGCGCGATCAGCCGTGCATCCACGGTGCTGGTAATAATCCGTTTGCTGCAAGCTTGGGATGATTGATCTACCGAAGCGTTCACGCTCGCTCCAGCGGGCGAGATGCTGACGTCGAAGTAACTCACACCGCGGCAACGCTGCCATTTACCGTTGCTCTGCACCTTCGGATCAAAATGCCAGCGCTCCTCCCCCGTATCAGCGTTCAGTGCGATCACACGGTTGAGCGGAGTGCACACATATAAAGTATCTCCAACCTGTAGAGGAGTATTTTGATACTCAGAGCCGTTAACTGGCAGCTCACCAGTTCTAAAAGTCCAGGCAACCTTTAGCTTGCTTACGTTAGTTTTGTTGATCTGATCAGCTGGAACGAAACGTGTGCCTGCAGCGGTTCGGCCATAGGCGGCCCAGTCGCTGGCGGCAGAGGTTTCAGCGGATGGATTGACTGTCACTTCCTGCGGATCGCTGATCACCCCATGGGGCACGAACATCGCAGCGAACCCTGCAATGACGGCGACCGCCATAACTGCTGCCGCACTGTACCAAGGGCGGGTGGGTGAGGTTGGGCCGGAGAGATGAGGGGCGATTAGCAGTGCTGGAACTGCCAGTACCAATACACCAGACAGACGTGGCACAAGTGGCCAGAACTGTAGCCCGACCTCTGTAAGGGCCCATAGGAGGGTACCGATAAACAGTACGCAAAATGCCCAGAATCCGGAGCGCCTTGCTTTCACATGGAGATAGCCGCTGACAAGGCACACGATTCCGGCGAATGCATAATACCCAGAGCCGCCTAATTTAAGAAGTTGGACTCCGCCAATTAACAGAGCTAAACCGCACAGTAGCAGAATAAAGCCGAACAAGGCGGGCCAAGTTCGTTTTGTTGCAGGGGATACTTCGCTCATTTTTATTACCTTCATAGAGCCAATTCCTTGCTGAGCAGAAGGATCATCTGGCTTGAGAGATGGTGTTAACGCGACGCGCGAAAAATGTACGTGCAAAAACGCAGGGGAAGCAAGAAGTTACATTTCTCACGACAGCACTAGGACTTGATTTGAGGTGGCACAGGTAATCACTTTGGGGTGCGAAAAGTGCCAGTCAATCACGCTGACTTCAGCCGCCCTACGCTTGTGACCCATATGAAGTATGCCGCCCGAGCCTAGCAGGTATGTGAGGTGCCTATGCTGAATGCCCCGTATTCTCTAGGCTTCAGGGTTCAGTGTGTGTGTTCCGGGTCGTTGATTTCTAACTAACTAGCATGAACGCTCAAAATTGGTTGACCGTTCAATCAATCCTATGAAATTGAGTTCTGATCACTCATTGACGACTTTCAGTCAACTCACTTACTAAATGCGTCCTACAATTGATTAACTAAACTGGCTGCGCTTTTGAGTCTCGCTGTCTTTCAGTGTGGATGAGCACAGAGGGCACGTCAGATCGGTTTTCCGTGGCTTAAGGGGATGGTGGTTGCCAGGGCTGAAACATCTAAGCGAAAGTTAGGGAGTGTGACCAGGTTTCGGTTGGTCTCTGTAAAAGAAGCTGAACTTTAAAATAAATATTCTGAAAGAGCTCAGTGGTAGGTAATAAAGAGCATTTAGCACTACTTGATGCTTCGTCAAATGTTGCGTTCTTGCTATCGATTAGTTGGATCTTCTGTATTGCCGAGATTGCTTTGCCTGTCTTGCTTAAGGCTTCTCGCGTGCTACGGTAAGGCCATGAGGCCCAGTGGAAGCAATCCGCATTATCGTGAAAGCTGAACCCCAAAAATTGTTAATGTATTAATGAGCCTGCAGTGGCATAATGCTTTGCACATTTCATCACTTATGCCTAGGTACGCATGAGCACACCAAGACCCTCCCTGACGCTCACCTTACTGCAGGCGCGCGAAGCCACGATGGCGTTCTTCCGCCCCGCGCTCAATGCCCATGACCTCACTGAACAGCAATGGCGCGTCATTCGCATCTTGCGTCAGCAGGGAGAACTGGAAAGCCACCAGTTGGCTGAGGCAGCGTGCATTCTCAAACCCAGCATGACGGGCGTACTCAAGCGTCTTGAGCGCGATGGCATCGTGGGCCGGCGCAAATCAGCTGAAGACCAGCGTCGCGTGTTCATAAGCCTGACCGAAAAGGGGCATCAGGCATTCCTGGCGATGAGTGAGGAAATGGGTCGAAATTACGAGAAAATTCTAAGTCAATTCGGCGAGCAGAAGCTCCAGCATCTGATGCAGTTGCTCGAGGAGATGAAGAAGGTAAAGCCGTGAAGCGCCCGTAGCTTAGCCAGGTACCGATGCACTTGGCAGGGTTCAGCCTGCGATTTCTGGCTTACCAATGTCTACACTGAAAGCTGTTCTTGGAGGCAAAGTCTTGGCTATCACAACTCTGCCTGCCTGACATCGTCGGTCGCCTAATCAAGGGCCATAGCACGTGCCACGTTAAGAGTTGGCGCTTGTGCGATCGCTACACCAAGAGCATGTGATGACTTTGCATCACGCTTTACCATTCCTGAAATTCGAGAGCGTCGCGCCTTGGTTATTCCAGGCAAGCGTCTCATGGAAAGTGCAATTTTCCCCTCGGAACGTGCATTTCTCGACCACGTCCAGCGACACATACTGAAACTGTCATCGAGATTTCTCGGCTGCCCAATTCTGCATTGGGCATGCGCGCTGACTATCCAATAATAAAGAGACAGTTCATGAAAAAGCCAAACCCCCTGCTGGAAGACCTCAAAGCTGTTCTGCCGTCCATTGCCTCCAACGCCTTTCGGGCGGAGCAGGATCGCAGCGTCCCCGCAGAGAACATCGCCTTGCTCAAGAGCATTGGCCTGCACCGTGCGTTCCTGCCCAAGCAGTATGGTGGGATGGAGATATCCCTACCACAGTTTGCTCAGTGCATTGCACTGCTGGCCGGTGCCTGTGCCAGCACTGCATGGGCGATGAGCTTGCTGTGCACCCACAGCCATCAGATGGCGATGTTCTCATCAAAGCTGCAGGAAGAGGTATGGGGCAGCAACCCTGATGCCACCGCCAGCAGCAGCATCGCACCCTTCGGTCGTACCGAAGAAGTAGAAGGTGGTGTGAGCTTCAGCGGCGAGATGGGCTGGAGCTCCGGCTGTGATCACGCCGAGTGGGCCATTCTTGGATTCCGCAGGCCTAACGCCGAAGGCTCCCAGGATTACTGTTTCGCGCTACTGCCGCGCAGTGACTATGAGATTCGTGATGACTGGTACGCGGTCGGTATGCGCGGCAGCGGTAGCAAGACACTAATCGTTAAGGATGCATTTGTGCCTGAGCACCGTATCCAGAAAGCCAAGGATATGATGGAAGGCAAGTCAGCAGGTTTCGGACTGTACCCGGACAGCAAGATCTTCTTCACCCCTTACCGTCCATACTTCGCCAGTGGATTCTCGACAGTCAGCCTCGGCGTCGCCGAGCGCATGCTCGAGGTCTTCCGCGAGAAGACCCGTAATCGCGTACGCGCCTATACGGGGGCCACGGTCGGCGCCGCAACGCCAGCGCTGATGCGCCTCGCCGAATCCACCCATCAGGTCGCGGCTGCTCGCGCACTCTTGGAAAAAAGCTGGGATGAGATTGCCGAACACAGCGAGCGCCACGAATACCCATCGCGCGGCACGCTTGCATTCTGGCGCACCAACCAAGGATATGCAGTGAAGCTGTGCATCCAAGCGGTCGATCGGCTGATGGAAGCTGCCGGTGGCGGTGCTTGGTTCGAAACGAACGAGCTGCAACGACTCTTCCGTGATTCGCACTTGACTGGCGCCCACGCCTATACCGACTACGACGTATGCGCACAAATTCTGGGGCGTGAGCTGATGGGGCTGGAACCCGACCCAGCGATGGTCTAAGCCGCTTCAGGCTGATATCCCCACACAACCACAATAATGAACAGGGTAGGCCGTCTGGCCTGCCTGGGAGTCTTGCATGTCTAA
Organism: Pseudomonas sp. CGJS7; assembly: GCF_036961695.1. NCBI lineage: Bacteria > Pseudomonadati > Pseudomonadota > Gammaproteobacteria > Pseudomonadales > Pseudomonadaceae > Pseudomonas > Pseudomonas sp. CGJS7. Next base: position 277,615 of record NZ_JBAMDI010000001.1, read on the forward strand.
TGAAACTGTAAACCCTGCTGATTTCGACACCCGTGCCTTCCGCCGAGCGCTGGGTAATTTCGCGACTGGCGTAACAGTGATTACCGCTGCTGGGCCTAGCGGCCGGAAGGTCGGTGTTACTGCGAACAGCTTCAATTCGGTATCACTAGAGCCGGCGCTGATCCTCTGGAGCATCGACAAACGCTCCACTAGCCATGAGGTATTCGAGGAGGCTTCGCACTTTGCCGTGAACATCCTCGCGGCTGATCAGATCGATCTGTCCAATAACTTCGCACGCCCCAAGGATGACCGCTTTGCAGGCGTTGATTACGAGCAGGGGGCCGGTGGCGCGCCTCTGCTTGTCGATTGCTCAGCGCGTTTCCAATGCGAAAAGCACCAGCAACTCGACGGCGGGGATCACTGGATCTTGGTGGGCAAGGTAGTAGCTTTTGACGACTTTGGACGCTCGCCGCTGCTGTACCACCAAGGTGCCTATTCCATGGTACTCCCACACACTCGTATGACTCAGCGTACCGAAGGGCTTGCACCGAGCAGCAGTTTTCAAGGCCGCTTGCAGTATAACCTGTATTACTTGATGACACAGGCACTGCGCGCTTACCAGGCCGACTATCAGCCACGTCAACTGTCCACCGGATTGCGTACCAGCGAAGCGCGCATGTTGATGGTTCTGGAGAACGATGCAGGTCTGAGCCTGAATGACCTGCAACGCGAGGTGGCGATGCCTGCGCGTGAAATCGACGAGGCGGTGGCGAACCTAAAGCGTAAGGGTTTGATCGCCGACGATGAAGGCCGGGTACGCTTGTCGATCAAGGGTATTGATGAGACCGAAGCTCTCTGGAGTATTGCCCAACAGCAACAAGAGAAAGTTTTCGACCGATTCAATCCTGAGCAAATCGAGAACTTCAAGACTGTGCTGAAGGCGATCATTCAGCTGTAATTCTTCTGAACACTGCAAAAAAACGGCGCCCATTGGGCGCCGTTTTCGTCTTGTTCATCGCACTCTGTCTGTGCGCGCGATGTGGTGTCAGTAAACACCACCACCAGCACTGCTGAACACCAGCGTATCCTTGAATTTGCCGGCGAGCGTTTGCAATCCACGCATCAGCACGGTGGTATCGACCCCGACCGCAACGAAGGCCGCACCCAGCTCGATATAGCGCCGCGCCAGCTTCTCGTCGGCGCTGAGAATCCCCGCCGCCTTGCCCGCCTTGCCGATGCGCACGATGGCGTCCTCGATCGCCACTTGCACGTCCGGGTGCCCGGGGTTGCCGCGGTGGCCCATGGCCGCGCTGAGGTCGGCAGGGCCGATGAACACGCCATCGACGCCGTCGACCTCGACGATCTCGTCCAGGTTGGCCAGGCCTTCCATGTTCTCGATCTGCACCAGCAGGCACATCTGCGCGTCAGCCTGGTCGAGGTATCCCGGGATGCTATTCCAGCGCGAGGCCCGCGCCAGGGCGCTGCCCACGCCACGCACACCCTTAGGCGGGTAGTGTACGGCCTTGACCAGCTGGCGTGCCTGTTCGGCGCTCTCGACCATGGGTACCAGCAGTGTCTGCGCACCGATATCCAGCACCTGCTTGATCAGCGCGGTATCGCCGATGACCGGGCGGATCACCGGCTGGCTCGGGTACGGCGCTACCGCCTGCAACTGCGCGAGCATGCCGCGCAGGTCGTTGGGCGCGTGTTCGCCGTCGATCAGCAGCCAGTCGAAGCCGGCATTGGCGGCAAGTTCTGCGCAGTAGGCATCGGCGAGGCCTAGCCACAGGCCGATCTGCGCCTGGCCGCTGCGCAGACGTTGCTTGAAGGTGTTGATGGGCATGTCCATGGCGAGCTCCTCAGATGAACCGGCAGGCAATCGAGCCGAGAAGGTCGTAGTCGACGTGGAAGGTGTCGCCGGGGCGCGCAGCCACCGGGCGGGTGAACGAGCCGCCGAGGATGATCTGGCCAGGCTCCAGGGTGATGTCGTAAGCGGCCAGCTTGTTGGCCAGCCAGGCAACGCCTTTTGCCGGGTGGTTGAGCACGGCGGCGCTGACCCCCGACTCCTCGATCACGCCATTGCGGTAGAGCACCGCCGGCACCTTGCGCAGGTCGATCTCGGTGGGGCGCACGGCCCGCCCGCCCATGACCACGCCGGCATTGGCGGCGTTGTCGGAAATGGTGTCGAAGACCTTGCGCGTGGCCTGGGTCTGCGGGTCGACCTGCTGGATGCGGGCATCGATGATTTCCAATGCCGGGATCACCCATTCGGTGGCGTCCAGGACGTCGAACACGGTCACGTTGGGGCCTTTGAGCGGCTTGCCGAGGATGAATGCCAGTTCGACTTCGACTCGCGGCACGATGAAGCGCTCGAATGGAATCTCGCTGCCTTCGTCGAACAGCATGTCGTCGAGCAGCGCGCCGTAGTCGGGCTCGGTGATGTTCGACGACACCTGCATGGCGCGCGAGGTCAGGCCGATCTTGTGGCCGACCAGCTTGCGACCAGACGCGATCTTCTTCGCGACCCAGGCACGCTGGATGGCGTATGCATCTTCGATGGTGATAGTTGGTTGCTCTAGGGAGAATTGGCGAACTTGCTCGCGCGAGCGTTCGGCCTGGTCGAGGCGCTCGGCAGCCTGCTGGATGAATGCGTTATCAAGCATGGTGGGGATCTCTGGATTCAAGGGTTGACGATGGCGGCCCGGGTGCGCAGCACCAGCAGGCCACCGAGGGTTATGAAGACGGCCAGGGCGTACAGCGCAAGACTGGCGCTTTGTGTGGTGTCACGCACCCAGCCGATGAAGTAGGGCGCCGCGAACGAGGCGATGCTGCCCAGCGAACTGATCAGGGCGATGCCGGCGGCCTGAGTGCGGGCATTGAGAAAAGCCGGTGGTAACTGCCAGAACATCGGCAGCGCAGCGCTGGCGCCCATGCCCGCCAGAATCAGCCCGGCCAAAACCGGCCAGGGTTGCAGCGGTGCCAGGCCGGTGATGGCGATGCCGGAGGCGGCCATCAGTAGCGGTACGCACAGGTGCCAGCGGCGTTCGCGCTGGCGGTCGCTGGAGCGCCCGCAGGCGAGCATGAACACGCAGCCGGCCAGGTAGGGAAGGGCGCTGAGCAGGCCGACGCTGGCGTCGCTGCCGATGCCGGCACCATGAATGAGGCTGGGCATCCAGAAGGCCAGGGTGTTGACCGCCAGCATCACCGCGCAATACACAGCCACCAGCAGCCAGATGGACGGGCTGATGAGGATGCCGCCCAGGGAGGTGACCGTCTTGCGCTGCTCTTCACAGCCGAACTGGGCTCGCAGCGCCGCCTTCTGCCGGTCGTCGAGCCAGTGCACCTGCTCGAAGCGTTCCGGCAGTGCCGCAAGCACCACCAGGCCCAGCACCACCACCGGCGCACCTTCGAGCAGGAACATCCACTGCCAGCCTCGCAGCCCGGCGCTGTCGTGCATGAAGGCGAGGATCGCCCCGGACAGTGGCCCACCCACCACGCCGGCCAGCGGCACGGCGATGGCGAACAGGGCGGTGACCTGGGCCCGGCGCCCGGCGGGGTACCAGCGATTGAGGTAGACCAGGATGCCCGGGAAGAAGCCGGCCTCGGCCGCGCCCAAGGCAAAGCGCAGCAGGTAGAAGGTACTGCTGCTTTCAATCATCAGCATGCTGGTGGACAGCAATCCCCACACCACCATCAGCGTGGCGATCCAACGACGCGGGCCGACGCGTTCCAGCATCAGGTTGCTGGGCACGCCGAACAGCGCATAGGCAATGAAGAACAGGCCGGCGCCAAGGCCGTAGACCGTATCGGACAGCTGCAGGTCTTGGCTCATCTGCATCTTGGCGAAGCCGATATTGATGCGGTCGAGGTGGGCGAACAGGTAGCAGACCAGCAGCAGAGGCATCAGCCGCCAGGTAATCGTGCGGTGGGTGGCGTCGGCCAGTTCAGCCTGGGTTGGCGCCGGCGAGGCATGTTCGAGTGTGCTCATGGTTTTTGTACTTGTTGTGTGATGAGGCAACGGGCGGCCTGGGTTCAGGCCGGGCGGTTGAACAGCGGGTGCAAGGTGCTTTGTTTGGCGTCGTAGACCTGCTGGGCACTTTCATCGATCTGCAGGGTGATGCCGACCGGGCGTTGTTGCAGCAGCCCGTCCAGGCGTTGTTTGAGTACCTGTTGCAGGTTGTCGCCGACCGCCTTGTGCACCTCGCGGCTGCGGCCGCTGCCCATGCGCAGGTTGGCGTACAGGAAGCCGTACTCGCCCTTGCCGTCAGCCACCGCGCAATGGGTGGCGGGGTAGGCCAGCACGCGGGTGCCGCCGGTGGGGAACACGGCCTTGCCGGTTTCGTCGTGCTGTTCGAGCATGCAGTCGGCCAGGGCGCGGCACAGCCCGGGTATATCGGCATCGGCTTCCAGGTCAGGGGTGTAGAGCAGAACCAGGTGTGGCATGAAGGCATCCTCAGCGAGAAGCACCTGGCCATCGCGGGGACGGCCAGTTGCGAACGGGTGGGTTACAGGCGACTGGTGGAAGCAACGTTGGCCGGATTAGCCGCCTGCGGTTGCGGAATCGCCGAACCGTCCTGGGGGGTGACCGGGAAGATGGCATTGATCTGGCCAGTTCCCGAAGAGCCGAAGTACGGGGTCACTACCTCAGCCTCGCCGTCATAGTTCGACCAGCCGAGGGTTCCGAGCAGCATCGCCGTGTCATGCATGAAACCTTCGCCATGACCTTTGGAGGCGTACTCGGGGAGCATTGCGCAGAAGTCTGCCCATTCGGCGCTTTCCCACATTTTCACCACCCGGTGATCGAGGGTTTCCAGGAACGGGCTCCACACCTTGGTGGCGAAGTCCGGGGCCTGGCCGTTCTGGGCGAAACGGTGCGACAGCGAGCCACTGGCAAGGAACGCAACGGTGCCGTCGTAGTGGTCTTCCACGGCTTTGCGCATGGCCCAACCAAGGCGGGCGCTGTCAGCCAGATAATGCGACGTGCACAGAGCCGAGACCGAGATCACCTTGAAGTGCTGGTCTTGGTTCATGTAGCGCATTGGTACCAGGGTGCCGTACTCAGGGCCCAGCGTGGTGGCATGGTGGGCCATGGTTTCAACACCAAAAGCATTGCAGGCATCGGAGAGGATCAGCCCAAGCTCTTTGTTACCAGGGAATGCGTAGGGCATGTTGCTGATAAAATGCGGCAGCTCGTTGGAGGTATAGACCCCTTCAAATCGCTCTCCGCAGAGAATGTGATAATTGGCATTGACCAGCCAATGGGTATCGAACACAACGATCGTATCGACGCCCAGCTCACGGCAACGGCGACTGATTTCGTGATGTCCATCGATAGCGGCCTGGCGAAAGCCTTGGCGGGGCCCAGGCAGTTCGGACAAATACATGCTGGGCACGTGAGTGATTTTGGCTGCGAGCGCCACTTTACCCATGATCAGACTCCTTATTCTTATAGATCCCAGAGCACCAAGCGAGGTCGCAGTCGTCAGAACAGAAGCCCGCCCGGTACTCAGGGAAAACGGTCACACGCCCCAGCGCGGGATGTGGTGGCTACCCATGGAAATGCAGACGTTCTTGATTTCGGCAAACACTTCGAAGCTGTACTGCCCACCCTCGCGGCCGGTACCGGAGCCTTTCACACCACCGAACGGCTGACGCAGGTCGCGCACGTTCTGGCTGTTGATGAACACCATGCCTGCTTCGATACCACGGGCCAGGCGGTGAGCCTTGCCGATGTCCTGAGTCCAGATGTACGAGGCCAGGCCGTACTCGGTGTCGTTGGCCAGTTGCAGCGCCTCGGCTTCGTCCTTGAACGGGATCAGGCAGACTACCGGGCCGAAGATCTCTTCCTGGGCGATGCGCATCTTGTTGTTCACGTCGGCGAACACGGTGGGCTGGATGAACTGACCTTTGGCCAGGTGCGCAGGCAGGTTAGCCGGGCGCTCCAGGCCACCGGCGACCAGGCGAGCGCCTTCTTCGATACCGATGCGGATGTAGCCAGTGACCTTGTCGTAGTGCTGCTGGGTAATCATCGAGCCGACCTGGGTTTTCGGGTCGGTCGGATCACCGACGATCAGGCGCTTGGCGCGTGCAGCGAACTCGGCAACGAACTGCGGGTACACGCTTTCCTGGATGAAGATGCGGCTGCCGGCGGTGCAGCGTTCGCCGTTCAGCGAGAAGATGGTGAACAGTGCAGCGTCCAGGGCGCGCTCGAGGTCGGCGTCCTCGAAGATCAGCACCGGGGATTTGCCCCCCAGCTCCATCGAATACTTCTTCAAGCCAGCGGTCTGCATGATCTTGCGGCCGGTGGCAGTGCCGCCGGTGAAGGAGATCGCGCGTACATCCGGATGGCGCACCAGGGCGTCGCCAGCCGTGGCGCCGTAGCCCTGGATCACGTTGAGCACGCCATTGGGGATGCCCGCCTCGACGGCCAGGCGGCCCAGCTCGTTGGCGGTCAGCGGTGACAGCTCGCTCATCTTCAGTACCGCAGTGTTGCCCAGCGCCAGGCACGGCGCGGTCTTCCAGGTGGCGGTCATGAACGGCACGTTCCACGGCGACACCAGGCCACACACGCCGACCGGCTGGTACATCGTGTAGTTGAGCATCTGGTCGTCGACCGGGTAGGTGTGGCCGTCCATGCGCGTGCACACTTCGGCGAAGAAGTCGAAGTTGTGCGAGGCGCGCGGGATCAGCACGTTCCTGGTCTGGTGGATCGGCAGGCCGGTGTCGAGGGTTTCCAGCTCGGCCAGTTTCGGCACGTTCTGGTCGATCAGCTCACCCAGCTTGCGCATCAGTCGTGCGCGCTCTTTGGCCGGGGTATTGGCCCATTTCGGGAAGGCTTCTTTCGCCGCGGCCACGGCCTGGGCGACTTCCTCGGCACCGCCGCTGGCGACTTCGCAGATGGCGTCGCCGGTAGCCGGGTTGTAGTTGACGAAGGTGTCTTTGCTTTCGACCTCACGGCCATTGATCCAGTGCTTGATCATGCTGCTCATGCCTTGTTGTTCTTGAAGAAGTCAGCTTCGCTGACGATGCGGTTGACCAGGCGGCCGACGCCTTCCACTTCCACCACCACTTCGTCGCCCGGCACCACGTCGGCCAGGCCTTCCGGCGTGCCGGTGGCGATCATGTCGCCCGGCTGCAGGGTCATGAAGCTGGAGAAGTATTCGATCAGGTGGGGGATGTCGAAGATCATGTCGGCGGTGGTGCCTTCCTGTTTCAGCTCACCGTTGATCCAGGTGCGCAGCTTCAGGTTGCTGACGTCGGGTACATCGGCGGCATCGACGATCCACGGGCCGACCGGGGTGGTGGCGTCGCGGTTTTTCACCCGCAGGTTGGGGCGGTAGTAGTTCTCGAGGTAGTCGCGGATGGCGTAGTCGTTGCACAAGGTGTAGCCGGCCACGTAGTCCAGGGCATCCTCGCGCCTGACGTTTTTCGCCGCTTTGCCGATGACCGCGACCAGCTCGCACTCGTAGTGCATGTACTCGACATTGTCCGGGCGCCAGGTCACCTGGTTGTGGCCGGTGTAGGTGCCCGGCGACTTGATGAAGGCCAGCGGCTCGGTGGGCGGGGCGAACGCCAGTTCGCGGGCATGGTCGGCGTAGTTCAGGCCCAGGGCGAACATGCTGCCGTCGGCCGGTGGCAGCCATTCGACCTGGCTTTCGTCGAGCACCCGGCCATCGGCCAGGCGCACGGCGTTGTCGGCTTCGACGGTGACAGCGTGGACGCTGCCCTCATAACGGATACGCGCGTGTTTCATGCAGGCTCCCCCGACTCGGCAACGATGGTGTTGGCCAGGCGACCCAGGCCTGTGATCTCGACTTCCACGTGGTCTCCCGGGAGCACGTCCACGCGCCCCTCCGGGGTGCCGGTGATCAGCACATCGCCTGCATGCAGGGTCATGAACTCGCTCAGTTCGGCGATCAGTTGCGGGATGCTGCGCACCAGGTTAGCGGTGGTGTTTTCCTGCACCACAGCGCCGTTCACGTAGAGCTTCAAGGTCAGCTGATGCGGATCGGCGACTTGCGCCACCGGCACCAGATCTGGGCCGATCGCGCAGAAGCCATCGCGGCACTTGGCCTTGACCGCAGGGCGGTAGTAGCTGTCTTCCGGCAGGCTGTATTCATTGACGATGGTGTAGCCGGCCACATGGCCCAAGGCGTCGGCGGCGCTAACCCGGCTGGCGTCTTTGCCAATCACCACGCCCAGCGCCGGGCCCGGTTGCAGACGCTCGCCGGCGGGGTGAATCACGTTGGCACCATGGGCGTTACGGGTGTTCGGCGTCTTGATGAACAGCACCGGCTTGACCGGGGCCTGTTTGTAAGGGGGCTGTTCGAACTCAGCCAGACGCTGCTGCAGCAGACCGTTGTAGTTCAGCGCTACGCCGAACACGGTGCCGTTCGCAACGTCATGCAACGCATGGCTCATGCTTCTCTCCTGGCAGTGATGGGGAGCAGATCCTCCCCAGCTAGATTGTTAATGTGTTAACGTTATAATTAAGATGTTAACGAACGTCAAGGTTCCATCCTGTAGTGTCCGCTTCCCAGCGGGTGCACTATGGGTCATGGTTAACTCGGTCAAACGGCTAGCGAGTAAGCAGTGATGAGCGATCGGCACCCCATCCCGAACATCAACATCGGTCAGGTTTACGACCAGCGATACAGTGACAGCGAGGTGCACTACGACCGGCTCGGTAACCTGGCGGGTTTTTTTGGCCGCAACATGCCCGTCCACCGGCATGACCGGTTCTTCCAAGTGCATTACGTGAAATCGGGCACGGTACGGGTGTATCTGGATGACCAGCAGTTCATCGAGTCGGGGCCGATGTTTTTCCTCACACCGCCGACTGTGCCGCATTCTTTCGTCACCGAATCGGATAGCGACGGGCATGTGTTGACGGTGCGTCAGCAACTGGTTTGGCAGTTGATCGAGGCCGATGCCAGCCTTCTGCCTGCCGGCGTTCAGGCGCGACCTGCCTGCGTGGCACTGGCGAAGGTACCGGCATCCGATCAAGCTGAGGCCAGACGCCTGGAGCGCTGGCTGGAGGCGCTTAGTGATGAGTTCGCAAGCTCTCATCCCGGCCGAGATGCAGCGCTCCAGTCGCTGACCCGGCTGGTTATGATCAGCCTGCTGCGGTTGTGCCCTAACTCGCAGGAGTCCACGACAGCCCGTCATGAAGACCTGAAGATTTTTCACCGTTTCAACGCACTGATCGAAGTGCATTACTTGGAGCATTGGCCCCTGGCGCGCTACGCCCAGCAGATCGGGGTCACTGAGGCGCGTCTCAATGATGTTTGTCGACGGATCGCTGACCTGCCATCCAAGCGCTTGGTGCTGGAGCGACTGATGCAGGAGGCTCGACGATTGCTGTTGTTTTCCGCAAGCTCGGTGAATGAAATCTGCTACCAGCTTGGCTTCAAGGATCCCGCCTACTTCAGCCGTTTTTTCAATCGCTATGCCCAGATCTCGCCTGGTGAGTACCGGCAGCGGCAATCGGAGTTGCAGTGAATTGACCACGTGGGCACACCTGCGGGGCGTTGTAGTTGTTTGTCACTGATGCTCGCAGCTTGCCGACAAGGCTTGAATGGGTTTTCCGTAGATCAGATTGCACTTTCCACAGGGTGGAGGTAGGTTGCTATCGTGCCGCGCGGCGCCTATCTCCATAGCAGTCTCTATCAGCACAGAGCCCAACGATGATCAAGACACAACCCTCGTTGACGTTAAGCCTGCTCCAAGCGAGAGAGGCAGCCATGGCATTTTTCAGGCCTCTTCTTAACGATCACGACCTGACTGAGCAACAATGGCGGGTGATTCGCATCTTGCATCAGGAAGGCGAATTGGAAAGCCATCAGCTCGCGCATTTAGCATGCATCCTAAAACCGAGTATGACGGGAGTTCTTGGGCGCTTGGAGCGTGATGGGATGGTCAGCCGGCGCAAGGCCGCTGAGGATCAGCGGCGAGTACTCGTGACCCTGACTGACAGTGGCCAGGCATGCTTCAGTGCGATGCGTGAAGGTATGGAGGCCAACTACCGCAAGATCCAGGCGCAGCTTGGAGAAGACAAGCTGCAGCAATTGTTAGGGCTATTGAACGACCTCAAGCGCATCGCCCCTTAACGGCACGCGATCAACTCATAGCTGCGCTTACGGTCTTCGAAGCGGTGGGTAACCGTAACGATTCCGATCTCCTTGCAGTCATAATCCCGAGCGAAAGCTTCGATTCTGCTGCGGCAGGTGTGCGCTGACCCGACGACCATTGCGTCGAGTGTCTGCGCATACTCGCAGCGCACCTCCAAACTCATGCGCGAATATCGCTGCTGTACCTGTTCCGGGCTAAGCAATGGCTCACGCGCGCCGTGCCTTGCACTCATCTTGCGATACACCGCCGTGCCAGCGAGAAAGCGCGCCTCTTCGTCCGAATCTGCGCAAACAACTGCTAAAGCCAACAGGCGCGGCGGCGTTTCGTCATTGCCGGCCTGGCGCCATGCCCGAACGTGATGCTCGAAGATGCCTGGAGAGCAGGTGTTGGGTGCAATGAATTGCGCCAGGGCCAGACCCATACCCAGCTGACCTGCAAGATTTGAGCTGCCACCACCAGAGCCGAGCATCCACAGCGAAGGCAGCGTCCCTGCCTCCGGTTGGCAAGTTAGGGAAGCATATGGGTGATCAGCGGGGAACTTGCCACGCAGGAACGCGCAAAGTTCGGCCGCCTGCTGCGGGAAGTGATCGTGCCCGAGGAGTTCGCCTGGCGCCGCCAGCGCGATACTGCTCAGGTGGCTGCCGCCTGGAGCACGACCGATGCCAAGGTCAATGCGCCCGGGGAACAGGCTGCCGAGTAAGGCGAAAGTTTCCGCGACCTTGTAGGCACTGTAATGGCTGAGCATTACGCCGCCGCTGCCCACGCGCATGCGCTGAGTGGCACTAGCGATACGGGTTAGTAGGATTTCTGGAGCGGCTCCAGCGAACTGGATGCTGTTGTGATGCTCGGCCAACCAGTATCGGTGGAAGCCCAAACGATCACAGGCCTGGGCCAGCTCCAGAGAGGCCGCAGGTGCGGTACCTGAGGTGTAGTGCTCGTGCACAGGGGTTTGGTCGATCACGGTAAGGAACAAGGTCAAAAATTCCACGTGGATTTCTAATTAATATATTAACAAATTCGGGCTGGAGCACCTAGAATGTTAAGATATTATCGAATTTGACCTGCGGAGCGTTCGCTTGACCCATCCTAGTCGTCTGATCGTGTTACTGGCTGCGTTAGTGGCGTTTGCCCCGTTGTCCATCGATACCTATCTGCCAAGCCTACCCAGCCTCGCTCAAGACCTAACTGCCGACACGGGTCGCGTGCAGATGACGATCGGCGTTTTCCTCGCCGGGCTGTGTATCGGAATGCTCTTCCATGGCCCTTGTGCCGACCGTTATGGACGCCGGCCAGTCCTTTTATGGGGGATGGTGCTGTACTTAGCCGCAACTATCGGCTGCATGGCGGCGGGAAGCGTGGAGCAACTGATCGCCTGGCGTTTCCTTCAGGGAGTGGGCGGAGCTGCCGCCTCGGTACTGGCGCGAACTATCGTGCGTGACATCTTTCCGCTCAACGAGTCGGCCAGGATCCTTTCGCTGATGCATCTGGTGACCATGCTCGCCACTCTCGTCGCTCCACTCGCTGGGAGCTTCCTGATGTTGCTACACGGCTGGCGAGCAATTTTTGCGGGGCTTTTCTGTTTCGCCGCTATTTGCCTAAGCGCAAGCCTGCTGTTCATTCCCGAAACACATCCTGTCGAAAGACGAGCGGGAACGTTCCGAGCGGCGGTGGCTGCTTATTGGCAGATTGCACGCAACTCTCGAGCCTTGGCGTTAATCCTGTGCATGGGTTTGTCGTTCGGTGGAATGTTTGCGTTCATTACCGCTTCGCCCTATGTCTACATCGTCTACTTCGACGTTTCGCCTCGCGACTACGGATTGCTATTTGCCCTCAACATCGCGGGAGTAATTGTGGTTACCTTGCTGAACGCCCGACTGGTCGGCCGGTATGGCCCTTTGGCAATGCTCGGTGTCGGCGCGGCAATCATCACGGTGGCGGCATTGGGATTGGGCTTTTTGGGGAGCGCAGGAGTTCGGAGCTTGGAGGGCATTGTCCTACTGGTCGTGCTGTACGTCAGTGTCACCGGTCTTATGGGGGCGAATTGCGTTGCCAGTCTTTTGAAGTTATTCCCAGCCAATGCAGGAGCCGCCGCCGGGTTGGCGGTGTCGATGCAGTTCGCAATGGGAGCAGCGTTCAGTGCGCTGGTCGGTGCCTTGGCTGACGGCTCGCCGCGGCCGATGTGCCTAGTCATCGCGGGCGCGGGGATGGGAGCAGCACTGTGTTATGGATGGATCAGGATCAAATCAATGGCTACGCGATAGGCGCGCATACTCCAGTGGTTCTATCTCCGTCCCGAAGCAGTGGCTGGGCGGATAGACGCATCGTCACTCTGAATCCGCATCAGCGCCATGCTATGGATTCGTGTGTCTGAAGGGTCTACCGCTCGCGGAAGCATTTTCTACATGTCCTATTCACACTGCGGCGTAAGGGTTGCGCTCCCTCCAGATAACGGCATCGAGTTCAGCCAGATTTTTAGCGGGATAGGTTTTGGCCCGACTCAGCGCGATGCGGAGCAATCGCGCCGATCGGATGTAGTTGGCTCCCTGGCTTGCACCTCTCACCCTGTCAGCGCCTGTTCCTAGCAGCCAATCGCGGATCGGGGAATTTAGTACAAAGTATCGTTTGGGGAAAAATTGGCAGAGCATCTCAGAGAATAGAGCTCCACGTGTGTTGACCCCAGCGCTGGCAAGACGATCAATCTCAAGCCTGACAACCCTATCCCGCGATATCTCTTTGGCATTGAGCACGCGTACTACGCTGATAGCCAGTTCCTGGAAATTACTGCTCCGTCCCTGACGCTCCCAGCCCGCACCCTGGAAGCGATTGCGATGGCCATGGCACCAGAGACTGTTGAGCTGGTCGTAGAATCTCGCATCGTCGCCGGCCCTCCAGGTTTTTTTATCCGCTGCTGCCCGGAAAGCAGTCTCCAGCTCCGAGCGGAACCTAGCGAACTGACGCATTTGCCCTCGACGTCGAGCTAGCACCTGATCGAGCCTTGAAAGGGATTTCGGATTGGGTAGCTCTAGCTCGAAAACCGCCCCTTCGTCATCCCCATCCTGCCGCCCCTGTCGCTTAGGTTTACTCGGCTGCTTTGCCTCCTGGTAGCCCGCAAGCCAGTTCGAATCGAGTGTCGCGCAATTGTTCGCGAGATTCTCAATCCACTTCTCGGCCGCTCGGAACGTTGTCTTCGAAATACGCGAGTACCCATTGGCCTCGTGATTGGATGAAAACGCTGCTTTGGAGAGATTGGATGAGCCTACGAGTGCGTGGCATGATCCATTCACCTCCCGCCAAAAAACCGCCTTCGGGTGAAAGCCCACGATACCTTCTGCAACGAGGAACTCCTCGTGCCATTTCTCAGGAAGCCACTTGAGCACCTGCTTGCAAGCCGCTATCCGAGTGATTCCAAAGTCTTTGCCGACGATAAAAGTAAAGGTCTCGCACTGCTTGCCTAAATCTTCCTCGATGTCCCAGTGGGTGAGGTAGGCGCTGACTATGTACAGATGGGTTGAGTTGCGGAAGGCGCGGCGGTAGATGTCCGCAAGCTCTGTTTTCGAGCTCTGAGGGAGCAGCAGTAAATCCATTCGGTAACATCCATCCAGAGAAAAGCAGCGGCAGAATTTGCCCAGATGACTTGGAAATGGAGCCACTCCCGGCAAAGTCTTGTGCGCGTAAATGGAACAGCCGCAGACAGCAAAATTGCCGTCTAGAGATGCTGTCATATAGCTATCAATGGTTGCGTGTGCCCTCAGCTTTTGCAAGCTTTCGAGCCCACCTACCTACAGGTTGAGCTGAAAAGGCAGCTACGGCATCGATTTCGTTCAGAAGCAGGGCTATTTCCCTATATTTTGGAATTCAAGGATGAAATGAATGGAATTTCTTGCGATTAATCGTTTTAGCTAGTGCCCGTAGAATCAGCGCCAAGTCAGCGAGCTAGAGCTTCCAACCCGACCCGTTTAACCCGCAGGCGCGGGTGCATTTGAGGCAAGCCGACAGCTGGGGCTTTCCAAGGCCCTGCCTCGAGCTACTGCTCAATCGAGTCTTCTAGCCACACCTCTAATAAAACCACCTTAAACATTCTGTCTAGCGCTACAGCGTCAGGCTCAGTCGCGCCCTGAAAAGGATGCGGCTGTATTGCTGTGGGCTGATGAATCATTGGAGATCAAATGAAGAAACCCATTTTGATTGGGCTTATCTGCGCGCTTCCTGTCGGCGCGCTGTTGCTGGCGGGATGCAAACCGGCAGATACCCATTCGGAGGCTGCTCACGCACTCAAAGTCGGTTACTACGAGGTAACCGAAGCGCCGATCACGCTCACTACAGACCTGCCTGGTCGTACCTCCGCGTACCGTATGGCGGAGGTGCGGCCACAGGTTTCAGGCATTCTCCAACAGCGACTGTTTACAGAAGGCAGCGAGGTCAAACAGGGGCAGCCGTTGTATCAAATTGATCCGCGTACCTACCTTGCTCAACAGATCCGAGCCGAAGCCAATCTCAAGTCTGCACGAAACCTCGCGGAGCGATACGAACGCTTGCTCAAAACTCGAGCGGTAAGTCAGCAGCAATACGACGACGCTGTGGCTGCTTGGCAGCAGGCACAAGCTGATGCAAAGGTTGCACAGATCAAGGTGCAGTACACCAAGGTACTTGCGCCTATTTCAGGCCGGATTGGTCGTTCGTCGATGACAGAGGGGTCACTTGTCACAGACGGCCAAACCTCCGCGTTGGCCGAGGTGAATCAGCTTGATCCGATCTATGTCGACGTCACTCAGTCCATCACACGTATCCTGGCACTCAAGCGAGCACTCAAATCAGGTGATCTCAAGTCTGCCGGTGACGATCGGGCTGAAGTCACCCTGAGACTCGATGATGGAAGCATTTACCCAATCCCGGGCACGCTTAAATTTTCGGAAGTCAGCGTTGATCAGGGAACCGGTTCAGTCACGCTTAGGGCAGTGTTTCCGAACCCTGACCGTGCGCTTTTGCCAGGCATGTTCGTTCACGCCGGGGTGAAAGAAGGAGTCAGGCAGAACGCCATCTTGGTGCCCGAGCAAGCAATCATCCATGACAGCCGCGGCATTGCAACCGCGTGGGTCATTGGTGATGACAACCACGTTCAGCTGCGAGACCTCACGACGGTTCGAACTGTAGGCAATGCATGGTTGGTCGACGCCGGTCTTGAGCCTGGCGATAAGGTCATTACCGAAGGACTTCAGTTCGTCCAGTCTGACTCCATCGTCGACGCCCATCCTGCAAACAACGTTCAGCTGAAAACAGCTCTGAGCGCGAATTAAGGGGGCAACGATGTCACGATTTTTCATAGACCGGCCCATCTTTGCCTGGGTCATCGCGCTGGCAATCATGCTCGCTGGAGTGCTGGCGATTCACAGCCTTCCCGTTAACCAATATCCCAACATCGCCGCACCTGCAGTCCAGATTTCCGTTACTTATCCAGGTGCTTCCGCTCAAACCGTTCAGGACACGGTGATCCAAGTCATTGAGCAGCAACTCAATGGCCTCGATGGACTGCGATACATCAGCTCTAACGCAAACAGTGATGGCAGCGTCGAGATCACTGTCACTTTCGACCAAGGCGTCAATCCAGATATCGCCCAGGTACAGGTGCAAAATAAGCTCCAGCTTGCAACGCCGAACCTCCCGGAGGAGGTTCAGCGCCAAGGCATTCGCGTAGTCAAATTCCAAGCGAATTTCATGCTCTTGGTGAGTATCTACTCCACCGACGGAAAGCTGAGCTATGGCGATCTAGGTAACATCATCGTATCGAGCTTCAAGGATCCGCTGTCTCGAACCCAAGGAGTGGGCGACTTCTTCGTATTCGGCTTTCAAAATGCAATGCGTATCTGGCTGGATCCGGCAAAACTAAATAGCTATCAGCTGATGCCTAGTGACGTAAGCGCGGCGATCGCATCTCAGAACGTTCAGATCTCCTCCGGCTCAATTGGGGGCCTTCCTACTCGCCAAGGTGTTGAGCTGAGCGCCAATGTCATCGGAAAAACACGCCTGCGCAGCGCGGATGAATTCAAGGAGATTTTGGTAAAGGTTCGGCCAGATGGTTCGCAGATTCGCCTAAAGGACTTGGGCGAGGTCGTATTGGGAAGCGAGACCTACTCCTACGACGTCAACTACAACGGCAAACCTGCTGCGGGTATCGCATTGCGCCTCGCGAGCGGGGCTAACATGCTTCAGACAGTGGAGCGGGTGAAACAGACAGTCGATAAGCTGAAGGCAAATTTACCGCCAGGTGTGGAAGTGGTTTATCCCTATGACACCAGTCCATCAGTGAAGGCGTCGATTGAGTCGGTGGTTCATACGCTATTCGAAGCCATCGTTCTGGTATTCCTGGTCATGTTCCTGTTCTTGCAGAACGTGAGAGCGACATTGATCCCCACTCTGGCAGTCCCTGTCGTTCTGCTTGGTACCTTTGGTGTCCTCTACGCCTGCGGCTTCACCATCAACGTGATGACGATGTTCGCAATGGTGCTAGCAATTGGCTTGCTCGTCGACGACGCCATCGTCGTGGTTGAGAACGTTGAGCGGTTGATGCAGGAGGAGCATCTGTCCCCGAAAGAAGCTACCTACAAGTCCATGCAGCAGATATCCGGAGCCTTGATTGGCATCGCATTGGTCATCACTGCAGTGTTTATGCCCATGGCCTTTTTCGGCGGCTCCGCCGGCATCATCTACCGTCAATTCGCCATCACCATCATCACGGCGATGGGATTGTCAGTCCTCATCGCCCTGATTTTCACACCGGCACTGTGCGCGACGATACTCAAGCCTCATGAGGCCAAGAAAGCAACGGGCTTTTTCGCTTGGTTCAATCGCATGTTCGAGCGGAACACCACCCGTTACGAACGCTCGATTACCCGGATTTTGAGCAACCGCAAACGGACTTTTGTTGTGTATGCCATGTTGCTTGTCGGCGTCGCTCTGATGTTCCGGAATCTGCCATCTGCTTTTTTGCCGGACGAAGATCAGGGACTCTTGGTCGTGCAGATCCAGACACCGCCCAACAGCAGCGCTGAACGCACCGAGTCGGTACTGAAGAAGGTGCGGCATTATCTGCTTGAGAAGGAGCAAGCTGGTGTGCTCTCGGCATTCACGATCAGCGGTTACAACTTTGCAGGTCGTGGGCAAAACTCTGCCGTTGTCTGGGTGCGCCTCAAGCCATTTGAGGAAAGAGGGGCGAAGGAGAATTCTGCATTCGCTATCGGACAACGCGTGACGCAGTTTGCACGAACGATATCAGAAGCCAGCATTGTTTCGATCGTGCCCCCTGCCATCATGGAGATGGGGAACGCGACCGGGTTTGATCTTTACCTGCAGGACAATGGCGCCCGAGGGCATAGCGCCCTTATGGCCGCGCGCGATCAGCTAATGAAGCTCGTGGCCAAAGAACCAGCGCTCTCCATCATCCGCCCGAACGGGTTGAATGATGAAGCCCAGTATCAAGTCACGATTGATGACGAAAAGGCGAGGGCGTTGCAGGTCACGATTGAGTCGATCAACGACACCATGTCGGTGGCTTGGGGCTCGAGCTATGTGAATGACTTTATCGACAAGGGCAGGGTGAAACGGGTTTACGTGCAAGGTGAAATGGATGCTCGCATCTCTCCTGAAGACTTTGATAAGTGGTACGTCCGAAATGCGCTAGGACAGATGGTGCCATTTTCGGCGTTCGCCAGTGGTACATGGGTGTATGGCTCTCCAAAGCTAGAACGGTACGCCGGCGTTCCATCGGTAGAGCTCCTCGGAACACCTGCTGAAGGCTACAGTACCGGTGATGCCATGGCCGCAATCGAGCGGATAGCGTCTCAGTTACCCAGTGGCTTCGATGTGGCATGGACTGGTCTGTCCTATGAAGAGCGCGCTGCCGGTTCACAATCCACGATGCTCTACGTGCTTTCTCTGCTCATCGTATTCCTCTGCTTGGCAGCGATGTATGAGAGCTGGACGGTTCCTGTTTCAGTGATGATGGTAGTACCGCTGGGCGTACTGGGTGCGGTGGCTGCGACGTTAGGGCGAGGATTGTCGAATGATGTTTTCTTCCAGGTAGGGATGCTCACCACCATGGGCTTGGCGGCCAAGAACGCCATCCTCATCGTTGAGTTCGCTAAAGAGCTATATGAAAAGCAGGGTCGTACCTTGGTTCAGGCTGCTACTGAGGCAGCTCGCCTGCGCCTGCGTCCGATCATCATGACATCGATTGCCTTCGTCATGGGTACCTTGCCACTGGCTCGCGCTCACGGCCCGGGCAGCGGTAGCCAACACTCCATCGGTACAGCAGTCGTGGGCGGCACGCTGGCCGCAACATTCCTCGCCATCTTCTTCGTGCCACTGTTCTACGTCGTGGTGATGAAACTCATTTCTTCCAGGAAAGCATGCGGAGAGCGCAGCCTGGCCGATATCGGAGTCCAGCAATGAACCGAATGACTTTGATTGCGGCGCTCACCTTGACCTTGGCCGGCTGCAGCATGATTCCTGAATATCGTCGGCCTGATACGACTACCCCGGAGCGCTACCCAACGGGTCTTGCGTATTCTCAGCATGCGTTAGGAGACGCCTCACACATTCAGTGGAAAATGTTTTTCCAGGATCCATACCTTCGACAATTGATTGATCTGGCGCTTACCAACAATCGGGATCTGCGAAAAGCCACATTGAATGTGGCTGCCTATCGCGCCAAATACAGAATTCAAGGTGCAGCTCTATCACCTGAAATCGGAATTGAGGGGGCGACCGGACGCTCTCGTACTCCTGGGTATCTGTCTGAAACCGGAAAACAGCTTACGGCAGGCAGCAACAGTCTGCAGGTCGGATTAGCTAGCTATGAGATGGATCTCTGGGGGCGTGTTCGTAGCCTGGATCGCAATGCGCTCGAAAACTACCTGGCGACAGAGGAGGCCCGGCGTAGCGTGCATATTGGATTGGTGGCTGACGTAGCAGTGGCATACCTTACCTGGCAGACAGATCGCCAGTTGCTTGATATCACTCGCTCAACGCTGAAGAACTACCAGCACAGCCTGGAATTGACTACTGCAGGCAGCCAAGCAGGAACTGCGTCTGATCTTGATGTTCGTCAAGCGAGAACGTTGGTAGATAGCGCGAGAGGGCAGGTGCAGTCCTATGTACGACAGGTTGCCCAAGATAAGAACGCGCTACAGCTTTTGCTCGGCTCGACGGTACCGGCAGAGCAAACTTCCGCTGATCTGGACACCCAGATTCTCGTTCAGATACCTGAGGGTTTGCCAAGCGCATTGCTTCGACAGCGGCCTGACATCCTAGCTGCGGAGCACCGACTCTTGGCAGCTAATGCCAACATCGGTGCCGCCCGAGCAGCCTTCTTCCCAAGCATCACTCTGACAGGCGGAGCAGGTACGGCCAGCAGTCGTCTCAGTGGACTTTTTGATAACGGTTCGGAGAGCTGGAGCTTTGTCCCACAGATTCACATCCCGATCTTCACAGGTGGGCGACTCGAAGCGAGTTTGGACTACGCCAAGATTGCAAAGGAAATCGAAGTGGTGAACTACGAGCAGTCAATCCAGACGGCTTTCCGAGAGGTGGCTGATGGATTGGCAGCTCTGGGTACGTGGGACGAAGAGCTCAGTAGCCAACACGATCTGGTGCAAGCGACCGAAGAGTACACTCAGATGGCTCAACAACGGTACGATGAAGGCGTTGATAACTACCTCACCTTGCTTGACGCTCAACGGCAGCTGCTTTCAGCCCGACAGAAGCTGCTCACTGATCACCTGGCTCAGCTTACGGCCCAGGTTCAGTTGTATAAAGCCTTGGGAGGAGGGTGGGATTCGAGCACTGCAGCGGGCCGAACGTAGCGCAGTAGCAGTGTCAATCCATGACTGTCGAGATTGATAAGTGGGGCATACGCAACAGGGCCTCACCTGTCTTGAACAAGGACAGCAAGCCGTGGCCGCATGCTATCAAATAACCTGTAAGTCGTTTGTAATGGATGAAAAATGATTTATCACTACTGCACCGCTAATGTTTTTTCAAGCATTATCTCCACTCAGGAGGTCTGGCTCACCGATATCACTAAGCTTAATGATGAGACCGAGTACGTAACGGGTTTCGACTTGATTTCGGAGGTTTTGTCGGCGCGAGGGATTAAGAAAAAACTTCTCCGAGACTCAGCCTCGGAGCAGATCTCCTGCACCAGCTGTCAGATATTAGTTGGATGCTTCTCGCAGGAGGGTGACCTGGGAAGCCAGTGGCGTCTGTATGCTGATGACGGAAGGGGTTTATGCATCGGTTTTGATGAAGCTTGTATTTCAAGAAACAATCTTTTCAATCGCTCCACAGCGGCAGGATTTCAGCCTATAAAGTCACACGTAGCGCTTCGATCAGTAGAATATGACCAAGCGGCGTTTATCAGAAAGGTGGAGGACTTAGTAGATACCTTGGAGCATAACAACCCTAAGATTAAGGATATAATGTTGGATATAGGGCTTCGACGTTATGCGGCTATCTATAAAGACCAGTTTTTCAGAGACGAGCGGGAGGTCAGGGCGATGATTGAAATTGATGCTCGTATCGATGACGATTATGAGCTAGGAGTTAGGAAAAATGTCTACAATGAGCAAGCGAACTATCATAAATTGTTGACTTCATACAGAGGGATTAGTGCTATTAAAGAAGTTCTGATTGGCCCTCTTTGCCCCCTGAGCATTGAGCAGGTGCGGGATGAGCTGGCGTCGCACAACTTGAGCGAAGTCGAAGTAACATATTCTTCTGGCCGTGGTCGGTACCGGGCTGCTCCAGCTAAAGCTTGAGATTGAAGTGGCATCAGGTGGTGATTCAACTCACCACCTGATTAAATCCGGCATGCTCATCCATGTGACCGGAAGTGAGGGAGGATCTCTTCCGCCAGCTCCTGGAGTATTTCACGATAAGGCCGGTGACTGACTTTCAGATTCAATGCGAAATGGTTAATGCCTGCTTCTTGGGCTTCATGCAAGTACTCTTTTAGCATGTTCCTACCTGTCCGAATGCCCCCGAAGCTACGGCGCAGCGGTGCATCGGCATTTTCGAAAAGGTCTACAAATGCGCCTATACCTAGGGGCTTGAAGACTGAGCTATCAAACTCAACTAGAGCGCTTCGCCACTCCATCGCTGCGGCTTTCAGTTGATACGGTTCCGGGGCAGAGCGAATCAGACCATCCATATGCTCAGCAATCCACGCAAGCGATTGCTGTGATCTTCCTACCGCCAAGGCTGGTGTACGACCAATAACAGGCTTGGGCACAAGCTCGAATTCTCCGTTAGACCGTCCAAATAGAGGTGACTCAAAGGCAGGAAAGCTTTCCTCTGTGAGTGATCGTAAAACCTCATAGCTTTCTCGGAATCGGCTTCCGCGTGTTTCAAAATCAATACCAAACAACGGATATTCAGCGGGCCTGTCCCCTGAAGATATGCCCATCATCAGGCGACCGTTGGAAAGGTGATCCAAAGAGGTCATTTGCTTTGAGAAAATCAGCGGCTCTCGGAAGGGCAGCACGAAGCCGGTCGTACCTAAGGCGATTCGTTTGGTGATTGCTGCAAGGTAGCCAAGGTAAGGAACAGGATCGAAAATCTGCGCTACATCACCGTAGTGCGGGTCGTAGAATGGAACATCCCTGAGCCAGAGCGCACCGAATCCTAGAGTGTCTGCACGCTGGGCCATTTCGCCGTGATCAGCCATCGTTGGAGCGGGTCTACCAGGATGGGTCTCGAGCGGCATAATCAAGCCGATTGTGAGCTTTCTTTCTTCAAAAAGACGACGATAACCTGGGTGGCCATCCAGGCGTGGAGCTGGTAGATCTAACTCCGCTGGTGCTGCGACTGAGTTCATCATTGCTCTCCATTTCATCAAGAGCTTGAGTGTATTCCTGTAGAATTTGTGAATTAACCCGTTCAAATTCTCTACATTGCTGCCTGGAATTCTAAAATGTCGATGATCACCTTCGACGGGGTAAGGGAGTTCGTCGCGGCGGCCCAAACCTTGAGCTTCACCGCTGCGGCTCATGAGCTAGGAGTAACGAGCTCCGCGGTCGGCAAAAGCGTCACCCGTCTTGAAGCGCGTCTTGGTGTCAAGCTGCTCCACCGGACGACGAGGCGATTGATCCTGACGAATGAGGGAGAGGCGTATCTGTCGAGCTGCCTGCGTGCTATGGAAGAGCTCCTTGAGTCAGAGAACTTTCTAACCACAGGGCATCAGGAGCCCGTCGGACGTTTGCGTATCGACCTTCCTGCGGCATTTGGACGTCGCCACATCCTTCCAACGCTGATCAACCTCACAGTTCGTCATGAAAAGCTTGACCTATCTGTGAGCTTTAGCGAGCGAATTATCGACATAATCAATGAGGGAATCGATCTTGTCGTGAGGATAGGGACGCTCAAGGACGACAGTGAAATCGTTGCAAGAAAGCTCGGTTCACAAAGCTTACTCATCTGTGCCACACCAGAGTATTTGACGCTCCGTGGTACTCCTCACAAGCGGGAGGATCTCCTGACCCATGACTGCATCGTGGGTTGGAAGAACGGCATCCGAAAGACTTGGATGCTTCTGGATAGCGATGGGGTCGCTATTGAGCAGGAGATTCGGGTCAAGCACGAAATGGGCGACGGTGAAATGTTGCTTCAGATGGCGCTAGCGGGAGGAGGGCTAGCCCAGTTGCCGACCTGGCTAGTCCAGGACTACATAGAGCAAGGCACGCTTGTTCCTGTCCTCGAGGAATATTCTGGCGCTGAAATGCCTATCCACGTCATGTGGCCACGTACCCGGTACATTCAACCTAAGGTCAGGATGATCGTGGATGAGCTGCTTGCATTAGCCCAGCGTGATGCCAAGGTTTTCCGACCGGATTGAGGGAGAGCACAAGCCGGCCGGGCTGATCGTAGCGCGGCCGTGAGCTGACCCTAGTGCTCCGACCTTGGGCTCATTCGTGATCCAGATCCGCCAATCGCTTGTACAGGTATGACCTGGAGATCCCAAGCTCCTCAGCGACCCGCTTTTTATTGCCATCATACTTTTTCAGAGCGTCGCGAATCAGGTTCAGCTCGACGTTGTCCATTGTGTCCTTCATCGTCACAGGCGCGGGTTCGAGCGGAGCTCTATGGTCATGATTTTCGTCAGGCAATGCCAGGTGGCTGAAGTCCCGTGGCTCTAGCTCGTGGTGGCTGGCGAAGATGATAGCCTGCTGAATCTCATGGTACAGCTGTCGAACATTCCCGGGCCACGAATGACGCTGCAGTAAAGCCAAAGCCTCAGGACTGATGCTCCGTACACTGGAACCTACTCGTTGCGAGATATGCGTGATGAAATGACGGGTGATTAATGGAATGTCTTCACGACGTTCGCGCAGAGGTGGGATAGTGAGGGTCACCCCATTGATTCGGTAAAAGAGATCTGCCCGATAGTCTTGGCTTTCGATGGCACCTTTTAGATCCCTGTTGGTGGCACTGATCAATCGGAAGTCTACGGTTCGTGCTTTATTGCTGCCAACCCGCTCAAAGCTGCTGCCCTCAAGCACACGCAACAGCTTCACCTGTGCCTCCAGCGGCAGATCGCCGATTTCGTCCAGGAACAAGCTACTACGGTCAGCCAGCTCGAACTTACCTACGCGTCCCTCACGCTTTGCTCCGGTGAATGCTCCCTGGTCGTAGCCAAATAACTCGCTCTCGACCAGCGTGTCAGGCAGTGCGCCACAGTTCACAACCACCATCGGTTTTTCGCTTCGCCGGCTCAAGTTGTGAATTGCGTGTGCTACGAGCTCCTTGCCAGTACCGCTTTCTCCTGCGATGAAGACAGGAACATCGAGGGGAGCGACCTTGCGAATCTGGGCTTTCAGCCGCTGGATGGCATCACTCTCACCGACAATTTCCTCTAAGCCGTAGGTACGGTGCCGTAATCGGGTGAGTTCCGTCTCGTAGTAGTTGACCTCTGCCCGAAGGGATGAAATCTGCCGGCTCAACTCATGGACTTCTTCAGGGGCGCGGAACATCACCCGACCAATCGCCCCGACCACCTCATCCCCCCGGGTTATCGGGATGCGGTTCACGACACGAGATGTGTTTCGCATTTGCTGAACCTGGCCAATCTCCGCTTTTCCGGTACGCACGACCTCCTGCAAGCGCGTGTTCTCGATGACTTCCTGTACCGGCTGGCCGACTGCACCGCCTGGTATAAAGCCAAAGAACCGCTCATGGACAGGACTGATGTACCTCAATATCGCGTCCTTATCGACAACCGTAATCCCTTCATAGGGGTTGGTGATGAAGTGTTTGAGGATGTCGAATGCGATATCGACCGTACTGATGAAGTCGAGCAATGCATGATCAGCGTTCTGCTCGTGAATGATCACCACAGTCTGATCTGCGCGCCTGAGGACGAGCCCGATACGGCTATCTTCCGCACCCAATGACACCATCTGCTTGTGACCCGGTGTGTTCCTCACGAGCTGAGCGAGCTCGGTTTGATGGGAGGGGTTTGCTATCCCAGCGGTACAAAAAAGCACGGCAAATTCGCTATCAAACGCGATCACTTCAAAGCCGGGTTGCATCACTCGCACCTCATATTCTTGTAGGTCAGCACTGTGTCCCCGAGAGACACTGCCTTCAGCTTGGGTGTATTCCGTAAATACAAACTCGGTCAGTTCTGCTGCATCTGTCAATCAAAAATAATCGCGCAGCATCCGTAAATCATTGATGTTTCAGCAGTCCTCGACAAGTGGCACACCGGTTGCATTCCAGACTACAAAAAGCAAAAGGTGAAACCAATGTTAGCCACCAGCCTTCCTACAGGTCACTCGGAAACCACCTTCTCGATTCTCAAAGGGGTGTGCGTGGTAGACCTGACCACGTCGATCGCCGGGCCTTATGCAACAATGCTGTTGTCGGATTTCGGGGCTGATGTCATCAAAGTCGAGCGGCCCACCGGTGATGATGCTCGCTTCTGGGGGCCACCCTTCCTGGATGGCGAATCGCTTTGGTTCCTCAGTGTAAACAGGAACAAACAAAGCATTCGACTCGACTTCAGC
This sequence comes from Pseudomonas sp. CGJS7, assembly GCF_036961695.1. Classification (NCBI taxonomy): domain Bacteria; kingdom Pseudomonadati; phylum Pseudomonadota; class Gammaproteobacteria; order Pseudomonadales; family Pseudomonadaceae; genus Pseudomonas; species Pseudomonas sp. CGJS7. The sequence continues at coordinate 302,781 of NZ_JBAMDI010000001.1, forward strand.
AAGCCCTGCGGCCGCACCGTACTCGACGCTCTGCTGGATAAGGCTGATGTGGTGGTGACCAATCAGACACGAGACGTACAGGCAAAGCTTGGGATGTCGCCGGAGCAACTGCGAGCGGGTCGGGAGGGGCTGATTGTTGCCAGCATCACTGGGTTCGGGCTGACCGGCCGCAATGCAAGCAAACCTTGCTACGACCTCATCGCTGAAGGCTACAGCGGGATCATGGATCTGACCGGCCCCTCAGAAGCCTCTCCTCAAAAGGTTGGCGCTCCCGCAGCTGACATGCTTGCAGGAAGCGATACTGCCATGGCGGTTTTAGCGGCCCTCTACCGCCGGCAGCAAACAGGGCAGGGTGCCACAGTCGATATCGCTTTGACTGAAAGTATGGTGCGTTTCACTTCGCCGCGAATCATCCCTTACCTTGGGTCTGGCGAAGTGTCACGCAGAACCGGCGGCCGCGACAGTGTCATCGCTGTGTATCAGACATTCGAGACAGCCGACGAGCCGCTCACACTCAGCTTGGGAACCGACCGGATCTGGCAGCGCTTCTGGAATCTGGTTGAACGACCAGAAATCGGAGTTGATCCGTCTCTCGCCAGCAATGCCCAGCGACGAGTGCGAAGAGAGGAAATTGTCGCGGGGATTCAAGACATCCTGCTGCACAAGCCCCGAGCTGAGTGGCTGGAGCTGTTTGCGGCAGCCGGCGTGCCCGCCGGCCCCATTTACCGGGTCGACGAGGTCACGGAGGATGCGCACTTCCACGACCGTGGCCTGTTTTTCCAAATTCCTCGAAACGGAGAGGCATTGCCCCAGGTTAGCCTGGGGATTCACCTCGATGGGAAAGCTGCGGGCTACCGTAGTGCCCCACCTCGACTGGGCGAGCATACTCAACAAGTTCTGGGCGATCTGCTGGGTTATACATCCGAGCAGATTGAGCTGCTGCGAAATGAAGAAGTCATCTGACTGCCAATTCACCTAAGGATAACTGCCATGCATTACGAAACCATCTTGTACAAAGAAGACGGCCCGGTTGGCACCTTGACGCTGAACCGTCCTGAAGACGGCAACATGTTTACCAAGACCATGTGCCTCGAGATTCGCGACTGCATCGAGTCTATTCGTACCGAGACCCGCACCCGTGTGCTGGTGATCACCGGTGCCGGAGATCGCTTCTTCTGCACAGGGGGACGCAAGGATGGAATGGAGGATTCTTTGCTGTACGCAGGCGTGCTGCCAACGCTCGAAATGTATGACGCCATCGAGCGTCTTCAGAAACCCGTGATTGCAAGTATCAATGGGTACGCCGTGGGTGGGGGCAATGTGCTGCAAGTCGTGTGTGATCTGTCGATCGCCAAAGAAAGCGCGGTGTTCCGTCAGGTGGGCCCTATGGTGGGGAGCTTCGACGCTGGTTACGGCACATGGTACCTGGAAGATCTTGTAGGCAAGCGTCGGGCGAAAGAAATGTGGTTCCTGAACGACAAGCTCAGCGCTCAGCAAGCTTTGGAATATGGGCTTATCAACAAGGTGGTTCCGGACGACGAACTGGAGTCCGCGACTCGTGAAATGGCATTGGCTGTAGCTGAACGGGGTGCGTTCGCGTTGGCTTCCTTGAAGGCGGCGTTTACCGCACGTCACAACGGCGTAGCTGGACTCGCGCGCGTTTCGCATGACCTGCTTCTTCGACCCTACCTGGATTCCCAAGAAGCGCACGAGCTTAAGGATGCTTTCGCAGAGCGCCGCAAGCCTGATGCCAACAAATTCGGGCATTGATCCCATTTCAAGCACCACCGGAGACACCCATGAATGTGATCGAGCGGCTTGATAGTCAATTGGGTCTCAACCCTGAAGAGGCCATGCTCCTGGAGTCTGTCAGAGCGCTGGCCAAGAATGAAATTGCTCCCCGTGCCGCTCATTATGATGAGACCAAGGAATTCCCTTGGGCAAACGTTGAAGCAATCAATCGTCTGGGTCTGAATGCGATGTTCATTCCCGAGCAATACGGGGGAGCAGGCCTGTCGTATCTGGTTTACCTGGCATGCGTTCGCGAAATCAGCTCGGCATGCGCCAGCACAGGCATCATCTGGGCCACCAATTATCACGCGATTAAGCCCATTATCGAGTTCGGAACCGATGAGCAACAAGAACGGCTGCTGCCCGTAATTGCCAATGGCGGTCTCGGTGCACTGGTCATCACCGAACCCGATGCTGGTTCGGATGCAACCGGGATGAGAACCAGTTTCCGGGAGGACGGTGACCATATTGTCGTCAGCGGCAGCAAGACGTTCATTACCAACGGCGATGTCGCGGATTTGTACTTGGTGTTCGGGAAATGGGCCGGAGTAGAGGACGCCAAGCAGGCGATTTCATGTGTTGTCATAGAAAAAGGCACTCCAGGCCTGAGCGTAGCTCGACTGGAGGACAAGCTTGGTCATCGTGCCTCCAGCACCGCCACGTTGAATTTCGACCAATGCCGCATCCCTCGTCGGAATCTGATACGCGGCCCTGGCGAAGGCTTGCGAATGCTGATTGGTTCCTTAAATAAGTCTCGCCCGAGCATCGGCGCTCATTCGTTGGGCATAGCCCGAGCCGCCTTCAACGACGCGGTCGCGTATATCAACGGTCGGCGCCAGTCTTCTCGGCGCATCATCGAGTTTCAGGGAATCCAGTTCCTACTTGCGGATCTGGCCTCCGAGCTGGCGCTCTGCGAAGGGTGGCTGCTCAATGTGGCTCGCCTGGTCGACAGTGGTGAAACGGACATCGGTGTTGAGGCTTCCATTTTGAAGCTCAGGGCTTCTGACCTGGCCATGCGGATGGCTACCGAGGCTATTCAGTTGCACGGTGGCTATGGCTACTGCAAAGAGTACCGAGTCGAACGCCTATTCAGGGATGCGAAGATCGAGCAGATCTGGGAAGGCACCAACCAGATTCACCGGCAAATCATCGGCCGCAGTTTCGTCGAACGTTAACTGCTCACAGCAAAGGAAAAGACCAATGTCCAAGTTATCCATCTGCGTGGCAGGCTGTGGAACCATGGGTACCGGCATAGCAATCGTTGCCGCTCGCGGGGGTGCCAACACCGTGCTTTTTGACGTCGCGCGGGATCGCCTTGAAGCGGCACGCCAGCAAATGGCGAACTTCTTCGAGAAGTCGGTAGCGCGCGGCAAGCTAGCCCCTGAGCAGGTCGAAGAGATCATGGGGCGAGTTAGCTTGGCAACTGATCCCGCCGAGGTTAGTGACTGTGATCTTGTCATAGAGGCCGTTTTTGAAGACCTGAAGGTGAAGGGCGCCCTGTTCCAACGGTTGAACGAACATTGCTCCCCATCAACTCTGTTCGCGTCCAACACCTCGACTTTGTCGATCACCGAAATTGCAGCGGTCAGCGGACGCCCAGATCGCTTTGTGGGCATGCATTTCTGCCTCCCAGCGCAGCTAATGAAGCTGGTCGAAATGTCCCCTGGGCTGGAGACCACCGATGAGACCTTTGATCGCGCTTGGTCGATCTGTGAAGGGTTAGGACAACAGCCGGTTAAAACGCTAGATCAACCAGGCTTCATCCTTAATTGCTTCCTGGTGCCATTCAACAACGACGCGATCCGTCTGGTAGAGCAGGGTGTGGCAGAACCGGCAGAAATCGACAAGGCCATCAAAGGTGCCTTGGGATATGCGATGGGGCCAATGGAGCTGCTGGATCTGGTAGGGCTTGATACCCAGGTACTGCTCTGTGAGGCGTTACATGGCGTGACCCATGAACCTCGGGCGGCCTGTCCTCCCTTGCTCCGCAGGATGGTGGCAGCCAAGCGCTTAGGGCGTAAAACCCAACGCGGCTTCCTTGAGTATGACTCCAACAAAATTTACGGGAGCTGATCGATGAACTGCATGATTCTGACTGCTGGCGCCAGCCGCTCATTTCCGACTTCGCATTCGTTGATCGAAGCGCATGATCCTAACTCCAACTCGCTCATGATCAACGGCAAAGATTCGGGCCGCGCATTCGCCGAGCTCACCGATATCCAGCGATTCAAGCTGATCCTCATTGAACTCGAAGACGAGTGCTTAGGTGTGCACACAGGTGAGCAGCGCGGCACCGAAGGAAGCAATGTCTTGGGCTTCGCGAGGTTCCGCTTGGGGCACGCAGATCCTACTCCATTAGTTGAAATTGTGCGCCAACCCAACAGCGCGGCTGAGGCGGTTGCGCTGGCTCAAAATCTGTTCCAGTCGCATGGTCTCAAGACAGCCGTCTGCGCGGACTTCCCTGGTCGCATCGTCAACCGGTTGGTTCGACCTTACTACAACGCTGCTCTAGCCAAGCTGGATGCGGGGTTAGCGACGGCGAACGATCTCGACCTCACTCTTCGTCTGGGGTTGGGGTACCCAGAGGGCCCGATCGAGCTGCTGGAGCGAACCGGCCTCGCGGAGCATTGCGTCACCACCGAGTCGCTGTACCGAGCGTTGGGCGACCCGGCTTATGCGCCAGCACGCCGAGCTCAGGTGGCGTTGGCGATATCTAAAAAATAATCCTGGCTGCTTCACCGAAAACTCCAATAAGAGGTGAACCCTATGCAACCTTTGGAAGGACTTTTGGTTCTGGATTTCAGCACATTGCTGCCCGGGCCTATGGCTAGCCTGATCTTGGCGGATGCCGGCGCACGAGTTGTCAAACTTGAGAAGCCGGAACGTGGCGACGAGATGCGTTCCTATGAGCCAAAGCTCGGCGAAGACAGCGTGAACTTCGCGCTGCTCAACCGTGGGAAACAGTCGATCGCTATCGACTTGAAAGCACCTGACGCTGTGCAAAGGCTCAAACCGCTGATTGAGCGTGCGGATGTCCTCATCGAACAATTCCGTCCAGGCGTCATGGAGAGGCTCGGACTGGGCTATGAGTCGGTACGGCGTATCAATCCAAAATTGGTGTATTGCTCAATCACCGGCTGGGGCCAAACGGGCCCCAAAGCCAAGAGTGCAGGACATGACCTCAACTACATGGCGGAGACCGGACTACTGGGTCTGACAGGGGCTGGTGGCAAGCCAGTTCTACCCCAAGTCTTGGCGGCTGACATCGGTGGGGGCGCCTATCCCGCGGTCATGAACATCATGTTCGCTTTGACTCAGCGAGACCGCACGGGCCTTGGTTGCTACCTTGACGTAGCAATGGCAGACAACCTCTACACGTTTATGTATTGGGGGCTCGGAAATGGCTTTGCATCAGACCGCTGGCCTGGAATGAGCGACGAGGTAGTAACTGGCGGGTCACCTCGATATCAAATCTACCCCACTGCGGATGGTCGTTTCTTGGCGGCTGCGCCGTTGGAATCCAAATTTTGGGAGCTCTTCTGCGACCTGATTGACCTACCTCAAGCAATGCGCTCGGAGCAAGCGCCCGCCGAGGAAGTCAAGGCAGCAGTCGGTGAGAGGGTGGAGCGTCATACCTCTCTGCATTGGCGAGCAGTCTTCGAGGGCCAAGATGTCTGCTGCTCGATTGTCGCAACCTTGGAAGAGGGTGTGCGTGATGCGCAAGTTGCAGCCCGTCGTTTGTTCGAACGTCAAGTCGACGCTGGCGGACGCAGAGTGCCTGCGTTGCCAAGCCCCGTTGCACCGCTGTTTCGCTCGGCCCAGGTCTGCGCCAACGCTCCTCGGCTCAACGAAACCCAAGATCCCCTATTGCTGATCTGATTGGAGACGATCCCATGCGTAGTTATCGAGTGCACGAACATGGCGAGCCTCACACTCTCCAAATCGATGAGCTTCCTCCGCTGCAGCCAGACGCAGGCGAGATAGTTGTGGATGTGAAAGCCGCTGGGATCAATTTCCCAGATGTGCTGGTGATATCCGGCGAATACCAGCTGTTGCCGCCTCGCCCTTTTACGCCTGGGAAAGATTTTGCTGGGGTTGTCAGTGCAGTCGGTGCCGGTGTCGAAGGGTACGCAATAGGTGACCGGATCATGTCCCAGGTCGAATGGGGAGCACTGGCAGAGCAAGCGATTACTACTCCGGCTCAGAGCTTCCATTTGCCGGATGGCCTTGAGTACGCGGAAGCCGCAGCAATGGGATTGGTTTACCAGACAGCCTACTTTGCACTGGTGGAGCGCGGGCGAGTTAATGCTGGCGATGTCGTCCTGGTGGGCGGTGCTGCGGGTGGAATCGGCCTTGCCTCAGTTCAGATCGCAAAAGGCCTTGGCGCTACTGTGCTTGCAGGTGTGCGTAGCGATGTGGAAGCACGGGTCGCTTTAGAGTCGGGGGCAGATCACATCATCGACCTGTCCGGAGGAGATCTCATAGAGCGGATTCGCGAGCAGGTTTACTCGGTAACAGATGGCCAAGGCGCTGATGTCGTCATTGATCCACTGGGCGGCCAATTCTTCACTGGTGCCCTACGTGCAACAGCGTGGTGTGGGCGCATCGTCGTCATCGGCTTTGCGGCCGGTGAAATCCCCACGCTTAAAGTGAATTACCTGCTTCTGAAGAATATCGGCGTCTGCGGACTGCAGTGGAGCGACTACCGCAATCGGACGCCGGAAAAAGTGGAGGCGGCTCAGGCGGCGCTGTTGCAGCTCTGGCGAGAGGGGGCGGTGAAGCCTCGCATCATGCGTTTGTTCAACTTTGAGTCAGCCAGTGAAGCCCTCGCTATGGTCAAGGCCGGGCAGGTTCATGGTAAGGCGGTAGTCTCTATGGAACGAGGAGCGTGATATGAACGCATTGTCTCAATCGGTTCCCGTTGCGGTAATCGGAGTAGGTGCAATGGGCAGCGGCATCGCCCAGGTTGCAGCAACGGCGGGGCATACTGTCTGGCTATTTGATGCCCGAGAGGGAGCAGCCGCCAAGAGTCGCGACCAAATAAGGGCCGTGTTCTCCAGGCTGGTTGAAAAAGGGCGCATGAGTCCTGAGCGAGCCATCGCAGCTGGTGACTCATTGCGTGTGGCGAGCTCACTGACAGATATCGCTGAAGCAGGGCTGGTGGTTGAAGCGATCGTTGAAGATCTCAAGGCTAAACAACAGCTTTTTGCCCAACTCGAAGAGGTGGTAGCGCCAACCGCCATATTGGCTACAAATACTTCTTCTGTGTCTGTCACAGCCATCGCCGCTCATTTGTCCCGTCCAGAGCGTCTGGCGGGGCTGCATTTCTTCAACCCGGCGCCGCTGATGGCGCTGGTGGAAATCGTATCTGGTTTGGCAACTGCCGAGCAGGTAGCTCAAACGCTTTATCAAACCGCTAGCGCGTGGGGCAAGAAACCCGTGTACACCCGTTCCACCCCGGGGTTCATCGTTAATCGTGTCGCACGCCCTTTCTATGCTGAGGGGTTGCGCTTGCTCGAGGAGGGAGTTGCCACCGCACCTACCCTTGATGCATTGATTCGCGAGGGCGGAGGCTTCCCAATGGGGCCTTTTGAGCTGATGGATCTGATCGGTCATGACGTGAATTACGCTGTGACTTGCTCGGTGTTCAATGCTTACTTCCAAGACCCACGGTTCAAGCCCTCATTGACACAGCAAGAATTGGTGCTCGCTGGCCACCTGGGCCGAAAAGCTGGACGAGGCTTTTACCAGTATGGCCCAGCATCAGAGCCGCCCGCCGCCGCAGAGCAAGTTCATCAAGCTTCTCCATCAATCGTGATAATCGAAGGGGATCTTGGCCCGGCGCATGCCTTGATGGAAACCGCGGCCGAGGGGATAGCTGTGGAGCGCCGCCCGGGCAGCGGGGTTTTACGAATGGAAGGCTGCACGCTCGCCATGAGTGACGGTCGCTCTGCGACTGTTCGGAGTAGTCAGGAAAGCTATCCCGACCTGGTGCTGTTCGATCTTGCTTTGAATTACCAACAGCCTGGGCGATTGGCTATTGCCAAAGCAGACCAAACATCCGACGAGGCTTTGAAAATCGCGACGGGTTTGCTGCAGGCGTTGGGCTGGCGTGTCAGCGTGGTCGATGACAGCCCAGGATTAGTCGTGCTTCGCACGGTTGCGATGTTGGCAAACGAAGCAGCAGATGCCGCGATGCAATCAGTAGCGAGTACCGACGACATCGACGCTGCCATGCGTTACGGCGTGAACTATCCACTAGGCCCGTTGGAATGGGCTGATCGGTTGGGTGTGAGCTTTCTCCATCAGGTGCTCAGCAACCTCCAGCAGCACTATCAGGAGGATCGTTATCGTCCCTCAGCCCTTATGGGTCGCCTGGCTACTGGTGGGCGCGGATTCCACTGAAATCTCAGAACCTGTCCAGTACAGACCTCATGATAAAAAAATAAGATTGGAGGCAGTATGCGCTCGACTTTGATGACCCTACACGACCCGGCAATTGCTAAAGATTTCTATGCCCGCGGCTTATGGCAAGACGCGACGTTGTACACGATGGCGCGTCGTCACGCTGCCTCACACCCAGCACGGTTTGCATTCCGAGATCGTCAGCATCGTCTGACCTGGGAGCAGCTGGTTGATTGGGCTGATAGCGTAGCAGCGGGGCTCCATGAAGCTGGTTTACGAAGTGGTGACCGCGTTGCAGGGTGGATGCCAAGCCGTGTTGAGTGCGTGGTGTTACTACTAGCCTGCTCGCGTAACGGTTACGTGTCCATGCAGTCACTTCATCAAAACCACACCGTTGACGAAATTTACACGCTGCTAGAGCGCTGTGGGGCGTGTGCTTTCGTTGGTCAGCCAGGATATGGAGCTGATGCCGGCACCAAGGATATTTTTGCTCGGCTTCAGGATCTGAATGGCTTCTGTCGTGCGTATGCAGTGGCCCCTCCTGACATCTCCCAGTTCCAGCTGCCTGAAGGTGCCGAGGTGTTTCCAAGGGCCAAGGTAGTCAAATCGCTGCCACCCGCAGACGAGAATCCAGACAAGATTGTCTACATTGCGCTTACTTCCGGCACGACCGGCCATCCTAAAGCTTTGATGCATAGCGATAACACGTTGCTGGCTAATGGCCGAGCACTCGTCACCGATTGGAGCATGACACGCGAGAATGTCATCTATTGCCTTGGCCCCTTGAGTCACCACATCGCCACGGTAGGATTCGAGCAGTGTTTTGTGACTGGGTGCGAAATGGTCGTCAACGATCAGCCTAAAGGTGCGTCGCCCATCGACCGGATTTTGGAAACCAGTGCCGATTACATTATGGGTGTACCCACCCATGCGATCGATCTCCTCCAAGAGCTTCGTCAGCGTGGTTTGGAAAGGTTAGGGCGCGTCAAAATGTTCTACATGGCGGGCGCCGCCATTCCTGAAGAGCTAGCAAGGCGCCTGGTAGCACTGGGGATCGTGCCTCAGAACATCTACGGGATGAGTGAGAACGGCTCTCACAACTCCACAATTCCAAGCGACAGTATCGAGACGCTTACCCGCACAGTAGGCAAGCCGGTGGGCCGAAAGAACCCTGCCTATGAGGTCAAAATTTGGAAGGCCGAAGATCGCGATACTGAAGCCGCACAAGGGGAGGTTGGTGAAATCGGTGGTCGTGGCGCGACGCTGATGCTCGGTTATTTTGGTAATCATGCCTCCACTCAAGCGTCATTCAACCGTGAGGGCTGGTTCATGAGCGGAGACCTGGGAAGGATCGATGCCGAGGGTAACCTCGAGATTGTTGGTCGCTCGAAAGACCTCATCATCCGAGGCGGGCATAACATCTATCCGGCGGAAATCGAGAACCTGGCCCTACGTCATCCTGGCATTGCAAAAGTGGCAGCATTCCCCGTCGCAGATCAGCGACTAGGAGAAAAGGTGTGCCTGGCCATCATCCCTGTACCAGGCGCTACCCCGAGCAGCGATGAGATCCTTCTCCATTTGAACGAGGTCGGCCTATCGCGCTATGACATGCCCGAGTATTTCCTCTGCTTGGAGGCTTTTCCTATGACGGCTAGCGGCAAGATTCTTAAAAGAGAGCTCACTGAGCAGGTGAAAGACGGTCATCTGAAGCCAGCAGCGATCTGTTGGGGAGCGACAAGTGAGGCAAAGCGCGCGTGAAGATTGGATGGGCCACGATCGCCGTCATGCGCCCTAGCGAAGGGCACATCACGTCGGCATAGCGTATTTCTGAAGGGTGCAGCGCAACGCGCGGATTGACGACTGCCAGTCAACTTACTTGCGATAGAGACCCTATATATTTAATTAATCGCGCTCATTAGTATCTAATTGCCACCCAACGCGATGAGCATCCTATCGGCGTAGCGAGAAGATCCTCGAGCTTGTATCCAAGGTATAAGGAGGAATTTCACCACTCATGAATCCAGGTGTGGAACGCCTGCGGATTCGGAGCGGTTCGGCAATAGATGGGTCTTAGGCAAGGAGCCCGATTTGGCTCATGGTTTTCAATGCCTGCTGATGTACACAGCTCTGCGACCCAGTCTCGGTCTGAGTAGTGCGTTCTCGAGGAAATCTATGGATTGAGCAGCAGCCGACCGAGCACCCTGCATTTCAGCTTGTGCTGCCTACGATGCAGGCTAATACCCAACTGTCGTGAAAATAACGACTAATTCTTACGTGGCCTCACAAAAATAATCGGAATGCCATGATGAATAACCAAATTGAAGCCTTTCGTGCTGCTTTAGATCAACGACCGCTTACGCGATATCAGATTCAAACCCTCGTGCTTTTGGTTCTATTGCTTATCTGTGATGGATACGACGCTCAGCTTTTGGGATTTGTTGTCCCGACCCTCGCGCAAGAGTGGGAAACACCAAAAGCTGCATTCGGTGTTGTATTTACTTGCAACCTACTTGGACTTACCGTCGGCTCGCTATTGCTAACCCCTTTAGCAGATCGCTTCGGCATCAGGAAAACACTGCTCAGCTGCGTACTCCTGTTCTCTGGGCTAACGCTTCTGTCCGCATGGGCTAACGACATCTACACTCTTGCGGCCATCCGTTTTCTTTGCGGGATAGGAATGGGTGGTGCTATGCCAAGCGCTATGGCCTTGATGGCGGACTATTCGCCTCCCAGAATGAAAACGTTCTTCGTGACAATGGCTGCCGCAGGTTTCGCATTTGGCGGGGCTGTGGGGGGCTTTATCGCTGCAAGCATCATGCAAGTCTACGGCTGGCACAGCATCTTCATCGTTGGTGGTGTCGCTCCCTTGCTTTTGATGCCTCTGCTTTATCTGTGGCTGCCTGAATCCTTGTCCAGGCTGTTCCGCGCTAAACACATGAGCGCTGCACTGGCCGCCATGCTGCATAAATATCTGCCCCAATGGACTCCGCCAGCTCCTATCTCGGAGGACGGCAAGCCACAGAAAGTCACGATTGTTGATCTTTTCCGTTATGGCTACCTGAAGCCCACTATTTTCATCTGGGGTTCCTGCATTGCTAGCTTCACTGTTCTCTACTTTACCGTCAGTTGGTTGCCGACTCTCCTGAGAGATACAGGGTTCTCATCCAGCGCCGCAAGCCTTACCACCTCTGCCTTCCTGGCATCAGGGACTCTCGGAGCTGTCACGCTTTCGTACCTAGCAGATAAGGTTAAGAGTAAAGTCTGGTTAGTGGGTAAAGTCATGGTGGTTTGCGGTATAGCTACGGCTTCCGTAGGCCTGGAGCATGGGAACGCTACTTTCACTGTTCTTGCCGTAATGGTGGCCGGGTTCTGCCTGATCGGCGGATCGCTCACATTGAATGGTGTTATCAGTAACTTCTATCCTCCACACATTCGTGCTACCGGAGTGGGTTGGGCGCTGGGCGTGGGTCGGTTGGGCGCTATCGCAGGCCCCCTCGTCGGAGCGACGCTGATAGCCATCCACATTCCCTTCGTCGGCATCATGTTCCTTGCGGCAATTCCCGCAGTTCTTTCGGGTATTTTCGCTATAAATATTGCACACCCCAATGCAGTGCCATCAGATAATTCTGAGGAAGCTTTAGGCTATCAAGTGCCTAAGACCTCAAAGAACTAGATGGCACATCATCAGTGACGGCTTGAGTCGGCGCTCGGAAGCCCCGCGGTTGCTACCAGCGCTGCGGGCATGCTGCAGTATGGAAATAGCTAGCGACCCTATTGCGCGGCACACGGAAAATTAGTCTGGGAAATGATCTCGATAGAGCTACCTGTCGGTTTCTTTCGCATAGCATATCAACAACATGCAATTGCTGATCACGATCGAACATTGAGATTTCAATGCTGGTTGTCGTTACTTGTTGCAGCAGCCAATACAAGGTTAGTTCTATTTCCTGATACTTAATTCCCGCTCAACACCTTGCTCTCCTTACTACAAAAACAATAGCTGGAAGAAAAAGATGACCACCAAAAAAGTAACTTGCGTTGCATTGCTTTCTGTCCTTTTTTGTGAGGCCCAAGCTGACGAAAGCCATTCACCATCATTTATTGATGATAGCAAGCTAACCATCACGTCTCGTAACTTTTACTTCAATCGAGACTTTCGTCACGGAATGAGCAATGGCGGAGGAACTAATGCCTCCAAGAGCGTAGGGGATCGCAACGGCTACGCTGAAGAATGGGCGCAAGGCTTCATGGCCAATTTTTCGTCTGGGTTTACGCCTGGCACTGTAGGCTTAGGTTTCGATGCGTATAGCTTCTTGGGCATAAAACTCGACAGTGGTGGCGGCAGAGCGGGTGTTCGCCTGACACAACTTGATAGTGATGGTGAGCCACGAGATCACTTTAGCAAGTCAGGCGGCGCTGTAAAATTGCGGTACGGCGGCGGGCTGTTGCAATATGGCAACCTATTCCCAAGCGTACCCGTATTGTCGGTGAACACAGTGAGGCTTTTCCCGAGCTCTGCAACTGGTGGTATGCTCGGATGGGACATCGATAAATTGCATCTCGATGCCGCGCATTTCAATGGCCAAGGTGGCGTGGACTCGTCGAATAATGACGACGATTTCACGACTGACTACGGCTTACCAATTGCGATCAAGTCCGTTAGCTATGTTGGCGCAAAATACAGTTTTGGAAATGCATTGAAGGCATCCATCTACGCGTCTGAGGCAAAGGACACATGGAAGCAGTACTATGCCAACGGTAATTACACCCATGCCATTGATGCCGGCCAGTCCATTACTTTTGATGCAAACGTATACCGCACAGTTGATACAGGTAAAAAGCTCGCAAGCGTAATTGATAACACTACCTATTCCCTGTCGATGGCCTATAAGTACAAAGCACACACGTTCACGTTGGCATATCAGAAAGTTGACAGCGATGAGCCTATGGATTGGCTTGGTTTTGGTACGGCACCTGGTGTAGTTTCACTCGCAAATGCGATCCAGTTCTCGACCTTTACTGAGCCGAACGAGCGATCTTTCCAGCTTCGCTATGACATCGATATGGCAGCTTTTGGAGTTCCAGGGCTTTCATTCATGACGCGCTATGCGAGAGGGGATGATGTCAGCAATCATGGGAGTGACAACACGTTCTATACCCGTCGATACGTGTATCCTGAAGGTGATGACGTACGCCATTGGGAACGTGATATTGAAGCTCGGTACGTCGTGCAATCTGGCCCTGCCAAAGACTTGTCCATTCGGGTCAGGCAGGCTACTCATCGAGGTTCGACCGGCTATCGATATGCCGACAACAACGAAGTTCGCGTGATTGTAGACTACCCGATATCTATCTTCTAACGGCTGCGGCAGGGATGCCGCTGCTCGGCTTATTAGGACTGACTCCATTTTGAAGTGACAGGAAGGCGATTGGGAATCTCAGCATGCCCGTCCCGCTGTAGAAGTAAGCCCTTCAATAGCCTAGCTGCGGCTTGGGAGCGATGAAGCACGTTGACATGATCCTAGAGCCGCGGGCTCATGGTTGGCTTCAATGGTTATGCTCCTTGTTCAGTCGACACGAGCCATCTGCTGCTTACTAACCATGCAAGGAGTGCGGCAATCAAGGCCTTGCACGAGAGCGTCGACAACTCCACAGAGCAATGCTTCTGCCTCTTCTTCAACCAGCCACGCCTCGTCGTAAAGCTGACTCTTAAGAACAGCAAGGATACTGCTGGTGATCTGGTTGAGCCTGGGATGGTTTACCTCCATCCCACAGCGCGCGCTGATGGCTAAGCCCAGCAGCACTCGATATCGCTGGTGTAGTTGTTCGATCTCTGCACGTTGAAGATCTGTCATGCGACCCACTTCACGGAAGGCGAGGCCTAGAGCAAGGCGATCTTGCTGCACGTGCGACATGAAAATACGCACCAGAACGGCAAGTCGTTGGTCTGGAGTCCGCTGGGTCATGTCTGCGGTTGAACTCGCATGGACTAGGCGTGACAGCGCCTCATCTATGATATCGGCCAAGAGGGACTGCTTGCTCTCAATGTGGTAGTACAGGGATCCCGAGCTGATTCCGGAAAGTTGCGCGATCTGCCTCAACGTCACCGCTTCATATCCCTGTGCGTGAAACAGCTGAGCCGCCACCGTCATTATTCGCCGAGCACGGTCACCCTGATGGTGCATAACGGAAGTATCAATCATGGTTTTCCCCAAGACCCGTTTAGCCTACAACCGCAAGTGATGTGCCAAGCCGGTGGGGGCTACGAATTCTGTCGATGCTGGGCATCTGAAGGCCAAGGGAAGTCGCTCCATTGTCCCCTGAAGCTACAGCAGGTTAGTGCTACGTGTAGTCAGCGCGGACACGAAGCAGTCGTGAAACCTGGAACGGGGACGGTGCAGACGAGGCAGGACGGGTTCATGAGAGGATGGCACGACGCTTGCGATGACATACGAGCCTGCCTGACCTTCCACAGGCTTGAGCAATACGCATAGGCCTTCCATTAGAGGGGGCTTCAACAAAACCAGCACGAGAGACATCGATGACTCTAGCACTCACTCGAGAAGGACTCTACGCCCGCCTGACTCTAGACCGTCCCGAGGCATTGAATGCCCTTAGCTTTTCAATCCTCGCCCAAATCGGCGAGGCGTTGGATGAGGCCGCTACGTGGGACATTCGAGCCCTGATCATTACGGGCGCTGGTGACAAAGCATTTTGTGCCGGCGCGGACATCAAAGAGCTTCAAGACCGTACGCTTGGAGAGCAACGTAAAGGTCTCGAGTTGGGACAAAGCGTCTTCGCACGCCTGGATAAATTTCCCGTGCCTTCGATTGCCGCGATTAATGGCTACACATTCGGAGGCGGGCTTGAGCTGGCCCTAGCCTGCACGTTCAGGATTGCGTCAATCAAAGCTCGACTGGGCTTACCAGAAGTGAAACTGGGTCTCATACCTGGGTACGGCGGGACACAGCGTCTCCCCCGGCTTGTAGGTGAGGCTAGAGCGATGGAGCTCATCCTTACCGGACGAACCGTGGAGGCGAGCGAGGCTCTAGCGATTGGTCTCGTGAATCGAGTTGTTGAAGAGGACGTTGTGCAGGCAGCAACGGCATTTGCTGACCTGTTCAGTGGTTACAGCAAAGCGGCAACATCATTCGCGCGGGAGGCAGTCCAACGCGCCCTGAGTTCCACGCTTCAGGACGGACTGCGAGTCGAGGCAGACCTCGCCACGCTGACATTCCAAACCTCGGATGCCAACGAAGGAATGGCTGCATTCGTAGAAAAACGCCCACCACAATTCAAGGATTTCTGAGATGAATGGGAAGAATATTTTCCTGACGGGAGCGAGCCGCGGAATCGGGGCTGTGCTGGCTCTGGAACTCGCTAGTTCTGGCAACACGGTAGGGTGTTTTTCACGTAAAGGTATGGGCCCGGAGTCCGTCGCGATTCCCAACGATTTAAGAGATCGTTTGGTCTTCTTGAAAGGTGACGTGACAGATCCATCCTCAATTGCGGCAGCCCTGGAAAGCTTCAGCGCCAAGGTAGGGTCGATCCACGGGCTGATTAACAACGCTGGTATCCAGCTCGAAGCACCATCTGCGCGACAGGCACTGAGCGAGTTTAGCGAAGTCGTACAGACCAACGTGATCGGAACGTTCTCCGCCTGCCAGCAGGCCTACCCGTACCTAGAGGGTCACGGCGGCCTCATCATTAACGTGGGTTCCTTCTTTGACAAGATGGGTGTTCGTCGCAATGCGGCTTACTCTGCATCAAAGGCAGCGATCGCAGCTATGGGACGCTGCCTTGCGGTCGAGTGGGCGGCTAAGGGAATACGTGTGATAACGGTGGCGCCGGGTTACATAGAGACCGACCTGAATAAGGAATTTCTTCAGTCGGAAAAGGTGAAGAATTTCCTAGCTTCTCGCATTCCCGTCGGTGGGCCTGGAAAAGCCAAAGACGTAGCGGCTCTCATCACAATGCTCTTCCGGGAACAGATGGACTACTTCACCGGTGAGACCATCTACCTTGACGGCGGTCAGGGCGTCGCCCTTTAGTTTCGTACCCTCTCAAGATGGCGGCCACGAGGCCGCCTTTTTTGTGTCTGTGCTCATGGATTGAAGTGTCTTCCGAAAATACAAAATTAACAGCCGAGTTGGCTGATCCTTTGAAAAATCGTTGGTAAACATGGAGTTACACAGCGCCACAAGGATGGTACGCCTCTTGCAAAACTCCTTGGGCCTGATCCAGCACTGCTGGAAGGCCAGGACGGTTCACAAACACAATAAAAAACCTCCACTGGAGATGCGCCCATGAGTCGCCCAAGTGACAAACCGCACCGCTCCCCAATCGTGAAAGTGGCAACCGCCAGCTTCATCGGGACGCTGATTGAATACTTCGACTTCTTCCTGTTCGGTACCGCCGCGGCGCTGATCTTCAACAAGGTATTTTTCCCGACTCTCGATCCTTTGCTGGGCACGCTGGCAGCGTTCGGCGCTTTCGGTGCTGCCTTTATAGCTCGACCAGTGGGCGGAATAATCTTCGGTCATTTCGGCGACCGCTTAGGACGTAAGACGATGCTTGTACTGAGCTTGCTCATGATGGGACTCTCGACCCTGTCCGTGGGATTGATGCCAACCTATGAACAAGTCGGCCTCTGGGCGCCCATACTGCTATTGCTGGCTCGACTGGTTCAAGGTGTTGCGATTGGTGGAGAGTGGAGCGGGGCAGTTCTTATGGCTGTTGAACATGCGCCGCCACGCCAGCGCGCGTTTTACGGCAGCTGGCCTCAATGTGGTATCCCGGCAGGCCTGGTGCTAGCCACCGCATCATTCTACTTCGTGCAGCTCCTTCCCGAAGCTGAGATGATGAGCTGGGGCTGGCGCATCCCATTCATCGCAAGTGCACTGCTTGTAGCACTTGGCCTTTACATCCGGCTGAAGATCTCCGAAACCCCCGAGTTCGCCGCTGTGAAGCGGGAAGGTCGGGAGGTGCGCTTCCCGGTGGCCCAGGTGTTATCGAAAGCCTGGCGATCTGTACTCATCACGATGTTTTCAATGGCGGCGCCGAACATCATTTTCTACATCGCGACGGTGTTCATCCTGAAGTACGGGTCGACCACCGTTGGGCTTTCCCGCTCGACGGTTCTGGGCGCAGTGTGCCTGGCATCTTTTGTTCAGATTTTCACCATTCCGGTCTTCGCTATCTTGGCGGATCGCTACGGTCGTCGCCCAATTTTGATGACGGGCTGCGCGATGATGATTTTGTTGGCCTACCCGATCTTCTGGCTCGTGGATTCTGCAGAGACGCTTAACGTCTATTTTGCGCTGATGCTCTGCCTGCCGCTGCTGCACGCTGCCACATACGGCCCACTCGCCAGCTTCGTAACTGAGCAATTCGACACACATCTTCGATACTCGGGCTCTGCGCTCGGTTACCACAGCGGCAGCATGATCCATAGCGGGCCTGTTCCATTCCTGGCTGCGGCCTTAGTCGCATGGGCAGGAGCATCCTGGCCTCTGGCGGTCTATGTAATCCTGGGAGGCGTCATGACCTTCGTAGCGGTAGCTGCAGCACGAGAAACCGCTCCCCACCTGATAGCCGCTACCGCTAAGGGTCATGAGCCTGTGGACAATCAAAATGATCGCCTTATGGGATCTCGTGCAGCTCGCTGACCCTTTATCATGAAATAGGCAGTCGACCGACTCCACGTTGGTCGACTGATCTATCCTCTCGAGTCAGAGCCCGATGCATATGAGCTCTGAAGCGAGAGGAGCGATGCTTTGATTCTTGGTGTGAAGACAATCAAACTGCCTCCGGCACCAACAATGATTTCAGGTGTACCTCAAAAGAGTCTACGTACGCCTTGACCATGCTTGAGTAGGGCATGTCAGAAGCTTGCATCCTGCGCATTTCACGAACTCGTTTGAGCGCTCGCTCCACAGATTTTGGTGATCCACCTAACGCCATGTCCTCTTCAAGCTCTTCTATCGTCCTGCTGGCTTGGTACCTTAATTCGTTGAGGATCCTTGTGCGACTTTGAACCAGTTTCAGACGGTTCAACGCAAACACACTGATGCTAGCAAGAGCTCGAGTGCAAACCCAAGGATCATCGGTATTAGCTAGAACAACGCTGTATGACCCTACATCAGACCATTTAAAAAAAGGTTCTGGATCTTCGGCGGTTGGATCAATCAAGTGCGGCCGTTCGGTCGTCAGAGGGAAACCATATGTAGCCCGAACACCGTCGATCGGAAACTGGTTCGCCTTTCCATATGAATATTTAGCCTGCGTGGATCGTAGGGCTAAAAATTGCTCCTCAGTCATAAGTTCTGTAACTAGATGCTGGCGTCTACTTTGGTTGCAAGGAGTGCAAGAAGGGAGCAAATTTTCCCAGGTGTGGGCTAACCACCAATAACCAGGATGCCCAGGGTCACCTGTGACACCGCCCTTAGGTCTGAAATGCTCAACATCCATATCATCTCCAACCTCGTCTTCACAGTATGCGCATTTGTCGTGAAATAGAATGCGAAGGGCGGCGGTGACATCAAATCCTTTGTAGTGGTTAAATGTATACGCGGCTGGACGAGGCTCCGCAGCTGCGTTGAAAGTTCGATAGTACGCCGCAGCGCCCAGCTTCTCGTCTCTGACAGATGCACTGGGTGTTGTCAATGAAGGCGGTGCGGCGACCGAACTGCGATCCACGTACCTCATAATCAGACATCGTCCTCAGTTAGAGCTTTTAGGACAGCCTCTACCGCTTCAGCGCGCAATTGCGGTCTTAGCATTCCCCGTTGAGATTCTCGGTGCTCGAGATATTGAGTCAAGGCCTCTTGAACAATTTGTTCTGTTGGCGAGTCACCGATAGCCAAGCGGCTCACAAGCTCGGTCGTAGCCAATGCAGGAGCGAATGTCGAGTCTCCTCGCCCAGTTGTTCTAGCTACATCGCCCGCTAAGTTGGCCAAGCGGATTTCGGTTGAAGGGTCAGTTGTGCTTGCCAGCCCAAAATAGTCCGAGGTTAGCAATTGCTCTGCAGTCATACCTTGAACACTTGGCAGACCAGCTAGAGAGTGGATGCGTCCCGCTCGATCTCTTTGAAGCACCATCACTTCACCGTCGTCCATCCCACGTAAACAGAGCGGGTCGTGAGTGGTGACAATAAACTGTACTTTAGGAAATACGTTCCTGAGTGAGGTCATAACCTGCATTTTCCATCGAGGATGCAGATGAGTTTCCAACTCATCAATGAGGACTAAGGCTTGCGCCTCCTCTAGGTTCTCAAAGTCATCAATCAGTTCGCGGATAATATCGACCGTCATGACAAACACAGATCGATAACCTTCACTGAGCGCGTCAATTGGGGTCACTCGCCCGTTAGCTCTGACTGCGAGATAATCTGGTTCTACAATCAGCTCGTCATCGTCACCTAGCGCAAGGACAACTCTCAAGGCTGACGCAATGCTGTCAAATCTATAGCCTGTTTGGGCTCGCAACCAATCACCCGGATACGGAATTGTTGCTAATGGGTTGAACAGAGTTACAACACGAGCAGCCGCCCCGTACCCCCGATTTCGCTTGTCCGTATCAAAAAAACGGCGAGGCCCATAGGCAAGCACTTTAAGAGCAGGATATGGCGAGCCTTCTGGAGCTTCTAGCGAACGATTGTAGACAAAAGCAGCACTGCGATCACTCAGATGAAAACTTATATCCGCTGAAACTTCTCGATCATCTAACTGATCGAAACGGCTCAGTGCCGTACTGTGCACCAGTGCAGGTAGATGTTTTTTTAGTTTTTTGGCTTCATTCGCTCCAATTGCCGCCAATGCAATTGCCGTAAGAATGCTGGACTTTCCAGTTGAATTCTCCCCCAAGATCATGAGCGCCGGAGTACCAGATCTATGAGACCTGCGCTTAGGCAGAGTAAACGATAGATTTTCAATGGCTTTGAAATTGGAGATGGTTATATTTGAAATTTCTCCAGCGGTGTAATGCCATTCTCGTCCAGGTATATGGTCAATTGAAGGAAGGGAACCCTCCCAATAGAATTCAGGTAGATTTTCTTCACGCTCGATTTCTTCAATCGACGCTTTTAATCTTCTATGCTCATCATTACTAGCCGCTTCGTATGCTTCTACAAAACGTCGGATGAATGCGTCACCGCGGCCAAGAGATGAGCGCCCTAACGGTCTCCATGCCCCAACTAATCTGCGAAGGATACTTCGCAGGAAGCCTGAATGTGGAGCATATGCATGAAGCATGGACTGAAAGTCCATGTCAGCCCTGTATTGTAGCGCTCTAAAAAAATCTTGAACTGTTTTAAGCCTAGCGTAGACCAATTGAGAACGATCGAGCCCAAACGTCTGTATGGTCTCGTAGCCTTTGTGAGTCAGCGGGTGAACATCTCCGTTGAGCCTAAAAAATAGATGTTTTTCTGGGTCGTCAGTTGTAGGATCTATGAGCAGCGCACGCTCATGCTTTACAGTATCTTGATAGCTTGACAAAAAATTTGCAGGACTGCCTTCAATTGGGAACTTATTACCTTTCCTGAGGGCGCATTCATCGCAGGAGTAAAACAAATTTCTCCACTCAAACGCCAACCAGAGATAATACTCCCGGTATTCTTTGCTGAATCCTTCGACATAGCGTAGCGGGCGCATATGCAAGGTGCGTCCGGACTCAATTAACTCAACCTCGCAGAATGCACACTTATCCTTGAACGTGTGAGCTAGGGCTCTAACAAAGTCTCTGTCAAAAAACATATCCTCATTGACCCCATCACGACGCTGCCTGCGGTCACCTTCATCTCTTCGAAGAAAATCTAAAATTCGTCTTCGCTCTTCCATTACAGTCGAGGTATTGAGAAAATTCGGCACCTTTGCTGGCCGTTGGATCCGTAACATATTATTGTACTCGATGCGATTGGATGAAAACCACGAAAGAGAGGGGCGTCCTTTGCGGCTTCCGTTTCTAAAGGTCTTGACACGGAAGGCGCCTGCGGAACTACCTTGGTAATTAGAATATTAAGGTCGTTGACATGTTGGGTTTCCTTCCCAGATTGCTTGTCCATGTTTCTGCACGCCCATTATGTAGATCGATGGCGGCCTAATGATATCATGTCTTATCAATTTCAAGGGATGTCATTGCTTGCTGAGGTGTATGGGAAGTAGACACGATTAGTGTCGGACGTTGGAGAGATGTCATCACGGCAGAGGTGCTTGATTGAAAGCGGCCGTGTGGCGCGTCAGCACATGGGCTTCCTCCGTCACAACCCCTCAAACCTAAGGCCCACAAAATCGGCTAATCAGTTACCAATGGCATGAGCTTGAGGTGGGCAGCCGTCCCTGCGCTGTGGTTACGGAACGTCGCATTCCATGTTTCAGGGGGGGAAATTGAAAACCCCGTCTGCGCGACGAGTATTGTAGAAGAGCGGCACTGTGGCCATAGCTCAGCGATGTCACACTCGAATTTAGAGGTCATGTTTCGGTTAGGCGAGCGAGCCTTATGCCGTTACGATCGGTAGAGTGCGAGCATAGGGCTCGCCTGAACGTAAGGAATACGCATGTTCGGCTCATTATACGATCCCCGATTTCCCATCCCTGAAATGAAAACTGCCGAGAAATACATCAAGCAGCTGAGTTGGGTGGGTAGCAATCTATTGGCGCTGTGCTGGCTGCTGGCGACAGTCAACGTAAGCACCTCGGTGCTTTTGGGTACCGGAGTATGTGCTGGTCTTTACCTCGCCTATGTGGGGACAGACTACCGCCGGGCCTTCCCGCGCATCAGGGCGTCAATCACAAATGGTGGGCTACTACGGCTTTTTCTCAAGGCCTGGCCGGCTTTTGTAGCTATCGCGATCATCTCTGGTCTTGCCGTAGAAGCGTTTACGTGGCAGCAATTGGGCCAAATCAAGACCCAGATTCTGGGGTTGGCGGCGATTCACTACGGATCCTGGATACTGGGGCAATTTTTAACGATTGATTAGGCGTTTCGTCGTTCGCCAGGCAGTGAGTGACTCTTTTAGATCAGTCACTGCCAGGCGTTTGGTACAGCACTGGCGCTGACCCAACGAGACGACGTATCGCAAAATCGTGGATGGTGCCCAACGAGGTGCCGCAGGTACATGTGCCCAGTGTGTAATGACTTCTTTTCGGGTGACGGCCGAAGCTGTTACGTCATGCGACCATTGCCAGGGCGCTTAGCCTTCCAGTCGCGAACCGCCTCGATTTCAGCCTGTGGTTCCTAAGTGACTGGAATCCAATGCCGGTTATCATTTGATTTTTCCTCACTAAAGTAAGCAGCTCTAGGGTGAGGGATGCGTGGCATTAGCTTCGATCCGACGAAATGACGACATCTGTCGTGTCTCGCGCCCGTATTGGCTCAGTGTTACAGAGGAATACCAATGAGCAGTAGCATTCAAGACGTCGTTGATCGTGAAGAGATCCGTAATCTCCGTACCTTGTACGCTCACCACCTGGACAGCAATAACATCCAAGCGCTCGACCAGGTTTTCGCGGCTGATGCGGTGGTGGAGGTGACCGTTGGAAAAATGGAAGGGATTGAGTCAATACGAGTCGGCCTGGAGAACGCGTTCAAGAAATTTGATAGAGACCAAACAGGCCGCTATCCGTTCATGCATGCCATCGTCAACCACTCGATTATCCTGACGGGGCCAGATACCGCAGAAGGGCGCTGCTATCTCATCGATTTCGAAACTGCGTCCAAGCCTGATCCTAACCCACTATTCCTGCTTGGCCTGTATGCGGATCAGTATCAGCGTATCGACGGCCGCTGGCGCATCTCGCGTAGCAAGCTGGAGGTGGTTTGGCCCAAGCGCGCCTAGCCCACTGCTTGATGGCCTTCAAATCAGAGGATCATCGAATCTCACGGTTTCGTTGATCCCTGAGTCTCCGGCTCAACAGATTGAGGCGAGGACGAGGAGGGCAGCTACCTTTGCCAACTCGTTAGCTCAACGTCCGTCGAAAGCTTCGAATGAAAAAAATTTCAACCACCCCCCTTGAAATTTTTTTTGCGCGACGGAGTATATATTTTGTAATCAAAGAAAAGCGCCACTCTCCTAGAATTCCCATGCCCTAGCAGACGCTGCTCCTGCCATTTCTGTCGTTGCGATTCCTGTTGCAGCCTAGATTTTTCTAGCTACATATTCAGCAGGGAGCTTGCCCTGCTTTTTGTCATCTGATTCAACGGTTCGGGGCATATTAGTAAGTGTCGCTTCCTTCGGCCGTTAGGACGGCTAGCTTCTCTTTTGTACTCAAAATTTGAGCTACCCCAAATTTTTTTGAGCTGACTCGACGATCTCATCGCTAGCGAAACCCGGGCCCTGGCTCTATTGAGGTCATGCCACTCCCTGGGCGACACGCACAAAATGCTTCCTGTGATTCAGGATTCTGGTGAGCACATCTGTGTTAGCCGTGCCTACGAAGCCAGCGGTATGCGCGATTCACGGGCAGCCTGTTCCAAGCCCGGCATATCTCCATCGCGTTCCAATCTCTCAATTTCTGAGCGGAGGTCGCCGATGAGTTCCGCTGCAGATTTACCAGACTCCTGGCTCAGGGTAAGAGTCAGCAACGTCAATGAACTCAGTTCAAGCCGGTGGCTCACCTGCTCGAGCTTGTCCAGCGTTAGGCTTGATCGGGCGCCTTCCAATTTGGAAAGGAAAGTCCGGCTAGTATCTCCGAAGTCGCGCTGCGAGATTTTTCGCCTGGTGCGAAGCGTCCGAAGGACGATGGCGAATGATGACTTCAGTGACATGTGCAATTCCTCCATATGTTCTCGTCCTCAGTTGCTCCACGTGAGGTCACGGCCTGGCTCAGTCTGAATGTCCCTCTGTTCAGGACAGGAAGGAGGCGTGACGAGCATTCCCCTCCGTCGAAGTACTGTTGATGCATACAGTGTATCTCGCTAAACTCAGAAGGAGAACATTTGTACTCCACGCGGTGACGAGCGCCATGAAGAATCCACACGAGACCCAGGACGACTGCTTCGCGTTTTTCTCGCGAGAGGAGCTGCTCGAGCAGCAGTGCCTTCTGCTTGAGAGTGAGCTGCTTGTGATGGGCGAGGAGTTAAGTGCCTCCCGCGAAAAAATTGCCACCTTGGTTCTGATGTGGACGGGCATCAAGAATGAGCTACTGCAAGCGGAGGTGGAGTTGAGTGAGGCAAGGCAGCAGCTTGATATGAGCACCACTGGTCACTCATAACCCTCGGCACCCTAGCTGTCTTCATGATGGCTTTATGATTCCACTCCGGTTACGCTCATTCTCAGCAGGGAAGAGGTGCATTGAGCTAGTGCCGTGTGGGCTTTGCACGGCAAATCATCGTAGGGCGTTCCGATACCTACCTCGTGCTTCTCTGGTCTATGCATTCGACTCAAAACGAGGAAGGAACCCATGTCATTTAGCGACTATCTGAAAGGCCCAGCTCACCGACAGCGTGCGGAAGTTCTCGAGGCACAGCTTGCCGAGCTCCAGGTACAGCATTCGCAGCTGCAAGAGCTCGTTACGAAAATCGGCGCCATGGACGTAGTGAATATCCAGAAGCTGATTGAGCAAGAGCAGGCGAAGCTGGCAGGTGTACGCGAAGAGACCCGACGCTCAGAGAGGGAGTTGGCTGCACTCGCACAGCGCTCCACTGACCTGCAGGGGCAGATACTCGTCTGGGAAGAAACGTTGCTCTTGGAAAGCTTTGCCCTGTATGAGCCCAAGTTCAAGCTGACTTCCAGCCAGGAGTACAAGGAGCGACTGGATCACGTCCGTGATCGTCAGAAAGTCCTGATCAAGAATGGGCAGGCGGCCACCGGCAACATGAACTGGACGGTGAACAACAGCCAAGCCCAAGGTCGAAAGCTGGTCAACGACATGATCAAGCTGGTGATTCGCTCGTTCAACAACGAAGCTGATGCCTGCGTGGCCAATGTGAAATTCGACAACGTTGAGCTCGGCGAGAAGCGAATCCTCAAGTCGTATGAGGCATGTAATCGACTAGGCAAGATCATGAGCGTGGAGATTTCTGGGATCTATCTCGACCTTAAGCTCGATGAGCTGCACCTTGCCCATGAGTTCCAGATCAAGAAGCAAGAGGAAAAGGAAGAGGCCAAACGCGCCCGTGAAGAGCTTCGAGAGCAGCAGAAGCTCGAGCAGGAAATTCGCGCGGCCCGGGAGAAAATCGCGAAGGAGCGGAAGCACTTCACCACCGCTATGCGTGATCTCCAGGCCCGCCTTGAGCAAGTGCAATCTGATGAGGAGCGTTCAGCGCTGCTGGTGAAACTGGCCGAGGTTGAGGCAGGTCGCGCCGAGCTTGAGAGCGAAGAGAAGCTCATTGATTACCGTGAGCAGAATGCCAAAGCCGGGTACGTCTACGTGATCTCTAACCTGGGGGCTTTCGGAGAGGGCATCTACAAGATTGGCATGACTCGCCGCCTTGAGCCTATGGATCGAGTTGATGAGCTCGGCGACGCCTCGGTACCGTTCTGGTTCGACGTGCATGCGATGGTGTTCTCGAACAACGCTCCTGCATTGGAAGCGAAGCTCCACGAGCATTTTGCAGCTGGTCGGCTCAACAAGGTCAATGGGCGGAAAGAGTTCTTCCGAGCCGAGATTGCTGAGATCGAGAAGGTCATTCGAGAAAATTACGATGCTGTCGTCGAGGTCATGCATGAGGCGCCGGCGGAGCAGTATCGCGAAAGCTTGCGCATGGCATTGCCCAAGCCGGTGATCCAGCAATCAGAGCGCATGGCTGCGCAAAGCTAGTTCGTGACCAAAGGCGTGTGAAGCGTAACGACACAGGGACGGTAC